>NZ_CALSOK010000007.1:0-69557 GCF_943787955.1 uncultured Paraglaciecola sp. | reverse complement strand
TCGATAGAACCCAAAACGTCCGATTTACCAAGATTATCAGCACCATATATTGTGGCCGTTTTAATCGCTTCAGTTGGGCTTAAGCCTGCTTGCACTAATAGTCCAAACTCTGTTGCATTAAGGCCGTGTTTAGATACATAACTATCGGTACCAAACGCAATTTTAATGCCTTTTTTATAGACAAGGCTTAACGTATCTATCATTTGAGGCCCCACTTCTTTGGCTTTATCTCTAACCGATTGTACAAAAAATGAATTTTCATCTGCTGCAATATCTGACACGGTAGCGCCCGCTAGTAATGTGGGTATAAAGTAAGCCCCTGTTTTCTTAAATAAATCTAATGATTCTTTATCAGAAAAGGTACCGTGTTCAATAGAATCAACTCCAGCACGTAACGCTGCATTAATACCGTCTGCATTATGCGCATGTGCGGTAACCTTTCTTCCTAACTGGTGAGCGGTATCTATAATTGCTTTCACTTCATCATTAAAAAATTGTTGCCCAGTTCCGGCTGCTGTTTCAGATAACACGCCTCCTGTAGCGACAAACTTTATGTGATCGGCTCCACGTCTAACTTGATCACGTACTGCACGACGACAATCAGCAACACCATCACAAGCGCCAGTATGATTAACAACTGCAAACACTTCATCTCTATAACCATGACGTTGCCCGTGCCCACCAGTAGGTGAAATAACGTCACCCGCGGCATAAATTCTAGGACCGGGGACATAATTTTTTTGAATAGCATCACGTAATGCAAAAACTGAATCTCCACCTCGGCCACCAAGATCACGAACGGTAGTAAAACCTGAATTCAAAGTTATTTTTGCATTTCTTGCGCCAAATAATGCGGTATCAGGATCAGAAAATTCAACCCTGCGGATTTTACTTTTACTACCAAGCTCATCTGTAATATGTACATGTCCGTCAATCAATCCTGGTAATACAAAACTATTTTTTAAATCATGAATTTTGACCGTATCATTTGACGCTTTTTTTAAGGATTTAGCGGTTATATAGCCCGACTTAACATTAACAATCTTTCCATCACGGATAACAATACTTTGTTTGTTCTTGATGTTATCACCGGGAACAGACATTAACTTCCCCGCATGCACAATGACTAAATCAGCAGCATTACTCATCAATGGAGTGAACGCCAATACACAACCTACTAATCTACTTAAACCTTTCATGATATCTCCTAATAATTTTTAATAAATTAACCCAGCCAAGGATTATTCATTAAATGTTGTTTTTCGAATGACTTGATTGCTTCGGTACGTTGCAATGTGCTGCCTATCGCATCTAGCCCTTGCATTAATGCTTCTTTTCGCATTGGGTCTAGCTCAAAATTTATTTCATTCTTTGCTGTTAACTTAATTTTTTGACGCAATAAATCAATCTCTATTTCTTGTATTTCACCAGAGGCGACATGTTCTCCAAATTGAGTCATTAATTTCTCATCTAACTCAATAACCAACAAACCATTACGCTGACAGTTATCATAAAATATGCCGGCAAAAGTCGTACCGATTAAGGCACGTACCCCGAGTTGTTTAAGACCCCAAACCGCATGTTCTCGGCTTGAACCACAGCCAAAATTAGCGCCAACAGCTAAAAATCTTGCACCTATCCACTGAGGTTTATTCAATACAAATTCTGGATTAGGCTCACCAGAAAGCAGAAAGCGCTGATCGAAAAAAACACCTTTATCGAGCCCATTACGGTCAATACCTTTTAAAAATTGTTTCGGCATAATCACATCGGTATCGATGTTAGCTGTCATAAACGGGGCTATTTTTCCTATTTCAATTGTAAAAGCGTCCATCAATTTATCTCCCAATCACGTACATCACATAAATGACCTTTAATTGCGGCAGCTGCAACCATGGCAGGGCTCATTAAATGTGTACGCACACCTGCCCCTTGACGACCTTCAAAATTTCGATTTGTACTCGATGCACAGCGATCACCAGGGTTTAACACATCATCATTCATGGCTAAACACATAGAGCAACCAGATTGCCGCCACTCAAAACCAGCATTGATAAAAATATCCGCTAAACCTTCTTCTTGTGCTTGAGCTCGAACCTTTGATGAGCCCGGAACAATCATAGCTCGCACACCGTCTGCAACCTTTTGTTCTTTAACTATTTCAGCAACTTGACGTAAATCTTCTATACGCGCGTTAGTACATGAGCCAATAAAAGCATGCGTAATGGCGATACCTTGCATTGCAGTACCTGCTTGTAACCCCATATATTGAAGAGACCGAGTCATACTTTTGCGCTTCGCAAGGTCGATGTTATCTCTTGGGTTGGGCACTACACCACTAATGATTAGGGCTTGATCAGGACTTGTTCCCCAAGTAACCATTGGCTCAATACTATTGGCATCTATCGTCACTTCTCTGTCAAACCTAGCATCGGCATCGGTATATAATTGCTTCCATTGCTCTACAGCGCGATCCCACAGTTCGCCTTTGGGCACTCTTGGTTTAGGTTTAAGGTATGCATAAACAACCTCATCAGGGGCCATAAATGCACCTCGAGCACCCGCTTCTACTGCCATATTACAAATAGTCATCCGTGCCTCAACACTCATGCTTTCAATAGTAGAACCACAAAACTCTATCGCGTAACCTGTAGCACCTGATGCACCTATATCACGGATCATTTCCATGACGACATCTTTTGAAGTAATGCCTAATCCCAACGTGCCATTAACTGTGACTCGCATGGTTTTCAATTTTTTATAGATAAGTGTTTGTGTGGCTAATAGGTGTTCAATTTCAGAGGTACCGATACCAAATCCAAAAGCACCTAACGCCCCATATGTTGTGGTATGACTATCGCCAGCAGCCACTGTCATACCGGGTAGAATAAAACCTTGCTCCGGTGCCACAACATGTTCAATACCTTGACGACTATCAAGAATATCGAACAATTCAATGCCAAATTTTTCGCAATTTTTTGCAAAATAATTAACCTGCAGAGCGCCCCCCTCTTGTGGACCAACAGACACTCGTTGAGGCTCAGTAGAGTTAACATGATCTACTACCGCTAAAGAGGTATTTGCTCTCCATAAATCTCGATTAGCATCACGCAAACCACTGAAAGCCTGCGGACTTGTATACTCATTTAATACTTGGCGATCGATATATAAAAGAACATGACCTTTATCATCCAGTTGACATACAGTGTGTGAACCAATAAGTTTCTCATATAGAGTTTTTGGTATATTCATAGATTATTTCCTTTTCAAAAAAATTTGCTGGTGACTGAATATATGCCGCAGAGAAAATATTGAAGTAACTGTTTAACTTTTCTGAGTTACTAGAAAAGCTCTACGCCAATAAACTTCTGTAAAATTGTATTAAGAAAAACCAGCAACAAAATAAATGGGATAATAGACAGTACCGAAAAGTCCACATATCGCTTAGTAAGCGAATCGTGATAATCGCTATCGCCTTGTTCCAGTTCAAGGTTCATACTTTTCTTCCAACGAAAGCGCACAAACAAGCAAATAAGTAAGCCATTCAACGGTAAAATAGTGTCGTAAAACACGTCGACAATCACATCAAAAAAGGATTGGCCTTTCCCCGCATAAGTTACAAAATTAGTTAACCAATCAATCATTCCAAAGGAGCATATACATGCAACTGATAAAACTAATAACGGCAAAGTTAATTGAAGCAATGCAGGTTTTGCTTTAACTTCAGGGTGTCGATTAAACTGGAAGTTGGCACTTCAACTATCGACACCAGTGATGTAATAGCAGCGAAGAAAACGAGTAAGAAAAAAATAAATGCCACCACACTAGCGCCTATATAACCAATTAATGGTTGCAGTGCTAAAAATAACTTTGGCAAGTAAGTGAATATCATGCCCACTGAAGAGTCGCTAAGTTGAGCCGGATCTGTATTTGGATTGATGACAAAGATAGCCGGTAATATTAACAAGCCGGTAAAAAAAGCAACTGTTGTGTCCGCTATTGCAACAAATTTGGCGCTACTTGAGATGCTCTCTGACTTATTGACATATGAGCCGTAAGTGATAAGGATCCCCATTCCTAAGGAAAGAGAAAAGAAAGCCTGAGAGAGTGCACTATTAACAACGGCGGTATTTATTTTACTAAAATCAGGCACTAAGTAATAACGTAAGCCAATCTCTGCATTATCTAGCGTCAATACAAATACGACCAACCCAATCAACATAACAAAAAGTAACGGCATCATAATTTTAGCCGCTCTTTCGATTCCTTTTTTTACACCACTTACAAGGATAAGGTTTACAAAAGCACCTACTACAAATAAATAAATAAATACTTGGTTGCTATTAACAAAATTATCAAACGTATCTGGTTTTGCTAATTCCGATAAATTACCCTGCGCTATTTCAACAAAGTAGCCAAAAATCCATACGGTGACCACCATATAAAAAACAGCGATCATCAATGGCGTAATAAATGTCAACATGCCTAAAATTCGCCAAGGAGAGCGTGATTCAGTTTCTTTTGTGTAAGCGCCAATGGGATCTTTTTGGGTCCGGCGCCCTAAACTAAGTTCTGCCATCATCACAGGTAAGCAGACAAAAATGATGAATAATACGTAAAGCAATAAAAAGGCACCGCCTCCTCCTTTAGTAGCAGCCACAGGAAAGCCTACTAAACTTCCTATTCCAACAGCCGAACCAGCGGCTGCCAAAACGAAGCCAAGGCGCGAGCCAAATTGTTCGCGAGAAGCCGCCACTAGTCTATATTGCTATTTTAGGGAGATTCATAAAACTAAGTACTTGCTCTAAAAGCAGTTCCGGTGCTTCTTCTGGAATATAATGACCTGAAGGCAATGAGTGACCTGTTACTTGTTCAGCAACTTTCTCCCATTCCACTATGGGTTCGAAGCAACGACCGACTACTCCTTCTTTTCCCCACAAAACTAACAAAGGACACGATACTTTATGGCCTGCTTCGATATCTGTTTTATCATGTACTAAATCGATACCTGCACTGGCTCGGTAATCTTCACAAATGCCTGTTGCAGCACCTGGTAATTTGAGGCATCTTAAATATTCTGAAAATACTTCTTCGGTAAATGGACTCATACCGGCACTTCGTGTACCCATAACACTTCGAAGGTAATTTTCTGGATCAGCTTCAATTAAAGATTCGGGAAAAGGTGCAGGACGAATCAAGAAAAACCAATGCCAATACGCTCTTGCAAATTCTTGATTAGTTTGTTCATACATTGCTAAGGTCGGTGCAATATCGAGTAACACCATACATATAACATTGCTCGGGTGATCAGCAGCAAGCCGATGAGCAACACGTGCTCCTCTGTCGTGAGCAAGTACTGAAAAGTGTTCAAAACCCAAATGCTTCATCAACTCGACTTGATCTTTGGCCATTACACGTTTCGAGTATGCTTCAGATTTGTCACTAGCCACAGGCTTATCACTATCACCGTACCCTCGTAAATCTGCAGCAACCACAGTAAAGTGCTGAGCTAATTTATCTGCCACTTTATGCCATATAGCATGAGTCTGAGGATGACCGTGTAGTAGTAATAACGCAGGACCGTTCCCACCAATGCGATAATTAATATTGATCCCGTTCACAGCGACCTTTTCAGTTTTATAAAACGTAAACATAAATACTTGTTTCCTGTTCTATTATTTGAATTAGCTGGGAATAATGTTCAAACAATTCCCAGCTAAAGAGTCAAGATTATCCTCGACAATATAGGCCTACAGATTAGAAGTTATAAGCAGCTCTAAGAGAAATAAAGCGTCCAACATTGTCGTAATTACCACGAGAAGCAGTAAATACATCTTCACGACGAGGCGGATCAATATCACCAAGGTTAGTGATGGTTGCTGTTAACCTTAATTCGTTCTCAAATTCATAACCAAGTACTAAGTCGTTATAAATACGTGAGGGTACATCATTAGTATCGATTGACTCAGCCGTTAGTACATTAGGATCAAGTATTGCTGAACCAATATAACGAGTGTTTAAACCAACAGATAACGCACCTGTTTTATAGGTTAAGTTTAAATTTGAACGAAATTTAGGGTTGTCAGGATTATTTTTAGAAATAAACAAGCTATCCGGGTCATTCTCATCTACCAACTGTTCGTGATCTAACAAGTAAGAACCATTTAATGACGCACTAAGCACGCCGTCATCAATATCAGTACTATAATAACCTTCAAAATCAATACCTCTAGCATTGAGGCTACCTACATTAATTTTAGCTACATCAATTCGCTCGATTGACAATTGATTATCACGAGTGATTAATGAACAAAACTCATTAGTTGTTGTTGGTGAGTCTACACATTTTTTGATAATGTCATTTACACCAAAAGAGCCTATCGCATTAGTAATTTCAATGTCCCAATAGTCAATCGAAAGAGTAATACCCTCAATAAAGCTCGGAGTAAGTATTGCGCCAATAGTAAATGAATCAGACTCTTCCTCAGACAAGTCCGAATTACCACCGGTAACAACTTCTTTTGCTGGCGCTGCATTAGGATCAACCCAACCATTAGGAATACCTAAGGCTGCACAATTAGCCTCACGGGTAGATGTGCCTAAATTAATTTGAGTCACATCACATGGATCAGTCAAAAAAGCACCTGTAGTAACACCAGGACTAAATAATTCAGATAAATTAGGCGCTCGGACACTAGTAGCTATTGATGCTCTTAAACGAATATCTTCAATTATTGCCCAATTAAATCCGAGTTTGGTTGCTGTAGTTCCACCGATCGTATCGTAATCGGAATATCGAATAGCAGCTTCAATATCAAGTTGTTCAAAAGCGGCTATGCCTGAAAGAACGGGAATAACTACTTCCAAATACGCTTCATCTACAGACATTTCAGCACCTTGAGGTTCTTGTCCTCTAAACAGGTGTAATCCACCTTGTCTTGCTAGGCCATCATCTAACGCAGCAATGGATTCTTCTCTATGCTCTAATCCAGCGGCAAATTGTACGAAACCCGACGGTAATTCAAATGCATCACCAGCTAAACTAGCTGATATAACTTGTTGCTCATTTCTGTGAAAACGTAATGCAGTGTGTTGAATATAAGCGGATTGTTCTGATGTAAGAGCTTCTTGCGACAATGGAAAAATTGGTACACAGTCACCACCACTACGACAAACAGCTTCGCCTGTAACAGGGTCTGCAATTACATCTATAGCATTTGCAACATTCTGAGTAATTGAATAGTTACTCCACTTAGAGTTATTTTCATAACGAGAGTCTTGAGCAGAAAAACTCCAATTCCAATCATTAGCTAAATCACCTTCAAAGCCAGCAACTAAAGAATAGCTAGTACGGTCAAAAGTTGGGGTTCTTGTTCCCCAGTTTTGATATGCACGATTATAGCTAAGCGTTGATATACCATTAGCATCCATTAATGCGGTCAAATCATCAGGTAATAAAGGGTTTTCGCGTTGCAGTTTATTTATAATTAACCCACCACTTCCCGTTGTATTATCTGGTTGACCAGAGCCAACCGTTGTTGTAGTACCAAAGTCTGCATCAACAAAGAAGTTAACATCATCAGCTACTTCATAATTTAAACTAAAGCGTGTTGCTAAAATCTCTTGTTCTTGCCTAAGCCGTGAAAAGTCAGTTCGTCTAAAGCCTTCCGCACCAATACCTCTAATATTGGCGAATAGTATACCACGGTCAATAAGCCTTACCGATGGATCTGCGGTATACCAATCGCCATCTACTCTAAAAGCTCCTGTAGGTGCAAAACCGTAAAGCGCTATATCTTCAACATGAATTCTGTCTGGTATGCCATCAGCTGGACCTGTATTTGCAGGATTTGGTCGTAAGTTTAATTCAGTACCAAAATCACGTTGCGAAGTTTTTAATTCTTGCTCTTTACTGTAGCTAATACCAACTACAATGGAGCCTTTGCCGTCAGCAAACTCAGCACCGCCAGCAAAATCTAATGATACACGTTCACCACCACTACCTGCTGTAGAAGCACCGGTACTGACTGAAAGTTCTATGCCCTCAACATCATCTTTCATGATCATGTTAACTACACCACTTACTGCGTCAGCGCCGTATACTGCAGATGCGCCACCAGTAATAACTTCTACTCGTTTGATAAGACCTGCCGGTACCATTGACAAATCAACAGCAGATGAGGCGCTACTACCTGAAACACGACGACGACCATCTATCAAAACTAAACTTCTGTCAGTACCTAAACCACGTAGGTTAATAAACGATGCGCCAGCTTCAGGACTTGACAGTGCACCGGGGCTACCATTAGCACTACCTAAACCAACACCTATTGAAGGCACAGATTTAAGAATATCATACACATTTGAAAAACCTGATTCTTCAATGGCCTTTTGTCCCACTACATTGACGGGTGTTGCTGTTGCAAAGCCAGCTCGTTGAATTCGGCTACCTGTTACAGCAATTTTTTCAACGCTGCTCTCTTGTTCCTTAGCTGAATTTTCATCTTGTTGAGCATTTACACCTGATGAAACCAACGACAAGAGTAAAATACTTGTGGCAATCTTGGTTAATTGAAAATGTGGCTTATTATTAAGAATTTTTTTGTACGACATTATAACTTCCCATTAAACTTAGTTTATGTAGCTTGCGGATATTTAATTACAACACTAATTCTTTTTGTGCTTTAAAATCTTAGTTACTAGTTACTAGCTAATTTCAAAAATCATAATCGATAATAAAAGATTACATTCTATAAATAAACACCAAAAATGAATACACAAGAAACACAAAACGTGTTCAATAGACTTAAAGTAAGGGTCAAATATCCAGCAGAATATCTGCAAGTAAATACATTGCAGAACAGGTTATAAATATCGCGATAATGTTTAAAAAGAACCCTGCTTTAATCATGTCGAATAAACGCATCTTTTCATAAGTAAATACAATCGCATTAGGGGGCGTTGCTACAGGCATCATAAACGCCATAGAAGCAGCCACTGCAGCAGGCACCACAAGCATACGAGGGTCTAAGTCTAGACCTATAGCCACTGCACCCAATATGGGTAAAAATGTGGCGGTTGTTGCAGTATTTGAGGTTATTTCAGTTAAATATACGATAGTCACAACAACAGATATGATTAATAACCAAGTACTCACTTGAAGGCCAGAAACTGATTGTCCTATCCACATAGCAAGACCGGTGTTATTGAAAGCCAAGGCCAAAGCGAGACCTCCGCCAAATAACAATAAAACTCCCCAAGGAAGCTCCTTAGCGACCTCCCAATCTAATATAAACTCTCCTCTACGCCAAGATACTGGCCATGCGAAAAGCACGAGGGCAGCGAGCAGAGCGATACTAGTATCATTGATTGATAACCCTGTTACTTCCACGAGTAATCTACAGAACACCCAACTAAGGGCTGCACAAATAAATACGCCCGCCACCACTTTTTCAGGATATGACATTGGGCCTAACTCTTCGAGTTCGTGTTTAATTAAGCTACTAACATTACCTATCTGAATTCGTTCGGCGGGGAAAATAAACTTGGTTAAAAGCAACCAAGCAATGGGGATCATGACGATAACAATGGGAATGCCAAACTTCATCCAAGTAAAGAAATCTATTTCAATACCATAACTACTTGATAAAAAACTGGCTAAGAATGCATTAGGTGGTGTACCAATTAAAGTACCTACTCCCCCGATTGTTCCACTGTATGCAATGCCAAGCATCAGCGCCACGCCAAAGCTACGTATTACTTTCTCATCATTTGTCTTGCGTGCAACAAAATCGATTACCGACATTGCGACCGCGTACATCATGATCGTTGCAGAGGTATTAGATATCCACATCGACAAAAATGCCGTTGCTAGCATAAACCCACCAATAATGCTGGCTGGGCGTGTACCGACCACAGAAACAATTTTTAGCGCAATGCGTTTGTGAAGCCCCCATTTCTGCATTGCACCCGCCATTATAAAGCCACCAAGAAATAGAAATATTATTGGATGAGCATACTGACTCGCTACCTCTTTCATCTCCCCAACCCCCAATATTGGCATTAGTGGGATCGGTAATAGTGCTGTAGCTGGGATAGGGATGGCTTCAGATAACCACCATACGACCATCCATGTTATCAGCGCTACCAAAGTCCATGCTTCTTTATTCATGTCAAATGGGGCTGGTAACAATACCAATAGTAAAGCGATTAATGGCCCAAGAAATAAACCTACTAAACGGAGATTATTCATTGAAGAAGGGGATGTTTTACTTTCTTCAACATGCTCATTTTCCATAATTTACTCCTGAACAGACTAAATATCACTGCGGTATGTTTTACGAATATCGATAGAATATTTCATATACAGCCACACTATGCGTTACGAAAACAAAGATAAACACTGTAAGTATGAAAGATTAGAACACGTTTTGTAACCAATTGATTTATTCTAAAATATGTTAACCCATTTGGTGGCTTACTATGTAAGCTAAGTCTTGATTGTAATGGTCGAATTAATCAAGAGTACCCAGTTAAGCAAGTACCTGGTGCAGTATTTCTAACAAAATTTTCAGCTGTCAATAGAGCTAAGCTAGGGTAAAGTTCAACAATAATATTTCCCAAATCAGCCTGAATTTCAACATATGAGCGGTTACAGTTATATGTATCTCATACGCATGATCCGAGACCTGAAGTGAATAATATTATTAAGGCTATTCGATATTGTTTTATTTGAACCAAAAGTCACCTCTTTTATGCCATGTAATTAAATGCGAACCCAATTTATAGGAAGGATTAGTTTTACGCCGACTTTAATTGATTTAATTACCTGTAAGCAATGTAGGCTCTTAAAACTCGTTAAGTAGAATGGATATAGCTTACTGTTTTATCACCTTTGACAGAATATAAGCTGCGCAGAGTCTTAAAGCACAGTTAGTACTCTAACTAACCTGAGCTCGGGATAAGTCATACCGTTCAGCTGCACGTTTGAACTCGAGTTCAGGTTAGCTAACAACTCTGAAGCACTTGGTAAATGTTCTAAAACCTTACAAAAAGTCGTCATTTTATGGGGTGATATTTTGTCACTACAAACTAGTCTCCCTGATTTTAGGATTATCGATGATGTATATTTAATATATACCTATAGTATGCTGTCACGAAAACAGAGATAAACACCGTAAATATGAAAGATGAAAACACGATTTGTAAAGTGTTACCTCAACCAAAGGATTTAATTGTATTTCTAACCGTAATACGTAAGTTAAGCTTTGCGGCAGCAGCAGAAGAGTTAGGACAGTCTCCAGCCTATATCAGCAAAAGAATTGGCGTTTTAGAAACAAACCTTGCCACTCGACTATTTCATAGAAGTACACGTAAAATTGTACTAACAGATGACGGTGAACGTACCCAACGTTGGGCAATGCGTATACTTACCGATATTGATGACATGGTTGATGACCTAACTGAAGCTCAGCACATTCCCCGAGGTTTCCTCCATATTTGTACCACGTTCGGATTTGGACGTAAGCACGTCGCACCAGCTATAGCAAAGCTGTCAGAACAATTTCCTGAGCTTGAAGTTCGACTGGAAGTTTTCGATCGTGCTGTAGATATTATTCAAGAGGGTTTTGATCTCGAAATTAGAGTGGGTGAAGATCTTCCTCAACAACATATCTGTAAAATGTTGAAATCAAATAATCGAATTCTCTGCGCCACCCCCGATTATCTAGAAAAATATGGTACTCCACAAAAGCTCGATGATTTACATAATCACAGTTGCTTAGTACTAAAAGAGCGAAATTCTCCTTTCGGTATATGGAACCTACATGACGGAAAAAAAGAAATATCCTTGCCTATCAGTGGCCTATTATCAAGTAACCATGGTGAAATTGTTTTACAATGGGGGCTTCAAGGCCGGGGAATTGTTATGCGTTCATTTTGGGATGTAAAGCATTTATTAGAAGAAGGTAAATTAGTACAAATTTTGCCAGCCTATACTCAAACAGCAAACATATGGGCTGTATACCCTACCCGATTATCACACTCTGCCAAATTACGTGTTTGTGTCGAGTTTTTAGAAAAACATCTCAAAGGAATTTAAATAATACTAAAGCCGTCATAACAGATGGGTCATGAAAATAGTCTCACAATAATTGTTTTAGCTTGTCATTAGAAAAACCACTTACAACTGAGTATGACCTGAAGAGGTCATTGTTTAGATAATTAGGTAGCTGAAAGCTTTTTTCCGTTCACCTAGAACGGAATAAGTAAAACGAAAGTCTACGTAAAAAAGTAAAATTAAAGCCGACTTGTTTGTATTGAGTTATTTTACGACCCTACCCTGCTATACAGCGACCTTGGTTATGTATCTCCCAATGAAAAAAATATACATCCGAAGACAAACTGAATGTCTACAAAGTTGGGGAGTACTATTATCCGTCAACAGAAAAGCCTTAACATTATTTATAACGAAGGTGAGAAATCAGTTTTGTGCATAAACACCACGTCAATTTTCTTAACTAAATCGCCATTCTTTTTGGATGCATTAAAGGCTTCGACCCAAGCAGGATCAGCAATAAATGTTTTCCATTTATTTTTTGCGTCTTGCTCACTGTTATGTTCAATAATATAAATTAGCGTATTCTCCGAGTCTGGGCTTTGAGTAGGTGTCCAACAGGCTACAACCTTCATACCTAAGCGACCAAATATCTGGTGTGTATGATCTCTGAATCTAGCGTGAAGAGCGTCTAGCTTTCCATCATGGGTATGGTAAGTTCTCATCTCGTAAACTTTGGATACTGTATCTTGGTGTGAATTTTTGTCTGCTGCAAAAAGACTAAACGAATGTAAACTGCATACCAAAAGTAGCATTGCTCTAACAAAAAAACGGCTCATCACTTTCACGTTAATTTCCTGTAAATATAAAGAATAGTTGAACTTCGAATACTACTGTATAGGTAAATAAATACCAGAGCGTGTCAAATTTTGTTGTTTAAAATCTTAGAACGACTGTTCGCAGAACAAAGTTAAATCTGTTTTCATGCCGCGCAATTTTATCCCAATAAAAAAGGAGCCTTTCGGCTCCTTTTTTTATTATTTACTGGTGTTAACCAATAATTTATTCATTACCTTCAGCGGGTGCTTCTGGCGCAGCTGGTTTTTCAGTCAAATCTTTAATACTTAAACGTATGCGGTTCTGACGGTCAATTTCAACAACCTTAACGTCTAGCACTTGGCCTTCTTCTAAGAAGTCAGATACCTTGTTAACACGTTCGTGTGCGATTTGTGAAATATGCACTAGGCCTTCTTTGCCAGGTAGAATTTCAACAAATGCACCAAAATCAACGATACGCGTGACTTTACCAGAGTAAGTTTTACCCGACTCAACTTCAGCAGTCACTTGTTCAATCTTAGCAATAGCAATTTGCGCTTTAGCCAGCTCTGTAGCAAAAATCTTAACAGTACCGTCATCTTCGATTTCGATATTACATTCTGATGCTTCCGTAATAGCGCGGATCATCGCGCCGCCTTTACCAATTACGTCACGGATTTTGTCTTTATCCACTTTCATTTTGTAGATGCGCGGAGCGAACTCAGACATCTCTTCACGGTGACCAGAAATCGCTTGGTCCATCACACCTAGAATATGCAAACGCGCTTCTTTAGCTTGTTTCAAAGCAACCTGCATGATTTCTTGAGTGATACCTTCGATCTTGATATCCATTTGAAGTGCAGTGATACCGCCAGTTGTACCGGCCACTTTAAAGTCCATGTCACCTAAGTGATCTTCATCACCCAAGATGTCAGATAGAACGACAAAGTTTTCGTCATCTTTCACTAAGCCCATAGCGATACCCGCAACAGAAGCTTTAATCGGTACGCCGGCATCCATCAATGCTAAAGACGTACCACAAACAGAGGCCATTGAAGACGAACCATTTGATTCAGTGATTTCAGAAACAACACGTACCACATAGGGGAAATCTTGTTCAGACGGCATAACCGCTTGAATACCACGTTTAGCTAGACGGCCATGGCCGATTTCGCGACGCTTAGGTGAACCCACAAAACCAGTCTCGCCGACACAGTATGGAGGGAAGTTATAATGCAACATGAAACGGCTGTCAGTTTTACCACTAAGGCCATCAATCATCTGTGCATCACGCTCTGTACCTAAAGTAGCAGCAACGATTGCTTGCGTTTCACCACGAGTGAACAATGCAGAACCGTGAGTACGTGGTAACAAACCAGTGGCAACGTTTAGGGCACGTATCATTGCAGGATCACGACCGTCTATGCGAGGCTGACCAGCAAGAATACGTGAACGTACAACGTCACTTTCAAGGGCATGCATCATTTCAGATACTTCTTTCGCATCTTGGTCTGCATCGCCAGCAACAATGGTTTCAACTGTTTGACTAGTCAAAGCGTTGATAGCGTCTTTACGCTCCATTTTGTCAGACACCTGATAGGCCTCTGTCATGCCCGCTTCAGCTAATTCTTTCACTTTGTTTTTAAGCGTAGTATTTTCTTGTTCGCCTTCCCAATTCCACGAAGGTGTATTCACCTCAGCAGCAAATTCAGCGACTGCACCAATAACGGTTTGTAATTGTTCGTGGCCGAACATAACCGCACCAAGCATCACTTCTTCAGATAAAATGTCTGCTTCAGATTCAACCATTAACACTGCATTTTTAGTACCAGCAACCACCAAGTCGAGTTGGCTCGCTTCAAGTTCAGATGTACGGGTATTTAATACATATTGCTCGTCGGTGTAACCCACGCGCGCAGCACCGATAGGACCATTAAAAGGCATACCAGATATAGCAAGCGCGGCAGACGCACCAATAAGAGAGATAATATCAGTTGGGATTTCAGGGTTAGCTGAAACAACAGTGATGATAATTTGCACTTCGTTCATAAACCCATTTGGGAATAAAGGACGGATGGGACGGTCAATTAAACGAGACGTAAGTGTTTCGTATTCTGAAGGACGGCCTTCGCGCTTGAAAAAACCACCTGGAATTTTACCAGCCGCGTAAGTTTTTTCTTGATAGTTGACCGTCAATGGGAAGAAGTCTTGACCAGGCTTAGTATTCTTTTTACCGACAACAGAAACCAATACACAAGTATCATCCATACTTGCCATTACGGCTGCGGTGGCTTGACGAGCAATTACGCCCGTTTCTAGAGTAACAGTATGCTGACCATACTGAAAAGTTTTAGTAATAGGAGTCATTTTTTTCCTTTAAATAATTTTCAAATTGCCCCACTTAGGACAATACTCTTTTGCTTTCTATAGATATCGCTTTCAAATGCGGGGCGTAGTATAGCGGTTCAGTATAGCTAAAAAAAGTGAATAGCCTGAATTAGGAGCAAAAAGTTACATTTAATAGTGAAAACGCTGTATGAACCCAGTAAGCCAATTTATTTGAATGATTACCCGACATAAAAATTGATCATCGCTGACACCTATTCAAATAAACTCAGTAGTGAAACTAGTGCCCAATAAAATTGTAGATGAGTTGTTATGAAAGTAGTTGCTACAATATTGCATTTATGGACATTGATGGCATGACATCAATCATCAATGATATGTAACCTGCAACTAAGTCAGCTGGCTCACACAGATATTTGTCTAAACATTGATATAACATGAACCAAAGCATGCAGCGCTGAGAAGCCGGCGAACCTATGCATCAAGACTCTAGACTCAGAACTTATTTGACAAACCAGCCCATTAGTAACATTGCAGCCTTGCTACTGTGGGAACAAGGCAAGGTTCATATGTTTGATATAAACCTATCAAACATCGAGCAGCCATCAGTGAATATCATATATTCTCATACAGACTGCACTCGATTTCTTAATAAGTTTTAATTCATATCAGCTCGTCACATTGACTTTTAAAGTGCCTCACCAGAGGCACTTTTTATATTATCTCAGTGGTATCATATGGATTATTGTTAAGAGAACTTATCTTCGGGCGCAACATTCATCTTCTAAAGATTGTTCAAGGCCCCATCTAACCAAGTCATTCGTTGTGAGTACCATGTTTTAAGATGAGCCACCTCTTCGGTGTATGTGTCAAATACCACGGGATTTGGCCACACATATTTGCCCAAGGTCTCCCACTTATTGTCATTCTCTTGTTGTGCCAAGTTCAACTTGATGGCAAAGGCATCAATTTTATTCATAATGACATTTTGGTTGTTTTTAAAGTAGGCAAAACGGGTTTTGACTTTTTCTAGAAATGCACTGTCGGTAAATAACCTGGCAAACCATGGGTTATCTTTTACCCAGAAACCCTCAGGTGTTGGGAAGTCATCACCCGCATAATCCACATTGCCAAAAGAGAGATCAAAATCCCATAACGGCCCCATCTTGATTTTTTCACCCGGCACTACATTAAAGAAGATGCTGGAGAAGGATTTAGAATCAACATTTTTGGTAATTTCATTGATTAAATACCAGTCCACAAAACTGTCAACGTCCATATATTTGGCATAACCATTGATAGGGTCTCTAAAATTTGAAGCAAATAACGTAGCTTCAAATGCATTAATGTGGGCCTTAATATAGTTGTATTGGTCATCATCCCAATCAAGACTGGGCTCTTTGATTGCGACTAAAAATTTATCCGTATAAAAATACACATCATCTGGGTTTTGTCTGTTTAACTGATCAATTTCCAGTAAAAAACCATCATCACCAATGTCTACTCGATTACTGCCTTCTTCCACCTTTTCAGTGATATTGTAGGTGCCGTTATATTCATTGTTAACATACACCTCGGCAAAGATACTTTTAGGTGTCCATTCGAGGTTGCTCAAATAACCCATCTCAAAACTCATGGTATTTCTTAACATGGTTTTGTCAGAATATTCAGCCAAAAATAACCATTTCTTTTTAGATGGCATATCTAAAAATATCGATTTTTCATCTAGCTTCATTTGAAAAGGCTTTTTAGGGTGCAGGAACCAGGTCGAATTTCCGCGCCCGCGAATTTTCATAACTGAGGCAGGTGCATCTGCAAAGTTACGCCCACCTTTGATAGTCACAGTGCCCTCAACGTAGTCTTCTTTTGATTCAATGGGACCATTTCCAGATGTTGTTAAATAAATGATGGGCAACCCAGTAAAAGCCACAACATCCACCGAATAACTGAGTTTCCGGCCATCTTCCATCATTACTGTGTAAGTCAGAACATCACTGAAGTCTTGCTCTGATACCGCATTTGTCTGTGCAGTATCATTAACAGTCAATGACGTACCTGTATGTTCAAAAGTAGCAACCATACTTTGCCAATCAGCAGTGGCTGGAAATCTTCCAGTAATGGTATTGCCAGATATTGATAAGTTTAGATTTGATGTAAGACTGGGATTATTTTCTGTTAAAAAAGAGAACCGACTGATACTGGGTTCGACAATCACTACGACGGGTATTTCTTGTTCTGGCGAATCAGACCCACCACAGGACAGTAAAGATAAACTAAAAAAAATAATAATCAAGGGGTGTAAAAACTTATCGAACATCAGCATAACCCTTGTGAATTATGAATTTTTAATATTAATTTTGTATGTTTCATGGTTTGTACCTTTACGAATTTTTTCATTAATTATTAACTACTTAAATTTAATATAAAGTGGATCAATTCAAATTGCTAGAGTTGGATCTAGTTAATTTTATGTGACTAACTGGATTACATGATGAATGAGATCTTGTGGGAATTATTTCTGAGCAGTTACTAAAAATGTAACAGTACGATTGAAAGACATCGCGAACATCAATAAAGGAATGTCACTTTTCACAGATAACCTGTAATGTTTTCATTTCGTTAATTTATAAGTAAAATCATTGCAGCTACGCCAAGCAATATTATCTACATTGCATCAAAAATGAATTAGCTATAAGTCAGATCCATGACCGTTACATATTGGGCTCGATATTTTGATGATTTTATGTGTTTCTTAGGCTTGATACTTTGAATAAAGCGAATGAAATTTTGAGCAATTATCATCATATTAAGCCGTGTATTTATTTATTGGTTTAGGTGTGGATAAACACATCAAATTATCCTGATACTCATGTGAATTATGATCTGAACCGTAAATGTTAAATAATTTGGGGCTTAACAACCAAATAAGTCCTTATAGCTAATAGTTGTGCAAGAAATTTTCTATCTCTAAATTCACTTCATTAGGCAACTCATGTTGCAACCAATGGCTAGCATCAGGAAAACGCTTGATCCGCAAGTCAGGCACATATTTTTCTACCCCGTCTGTATTCTCTTTAACAAAGGCTTGGTCTTGTTCACCCCATAGTAGTAATGTTGGGCAAGTGATACGGATATTAGGGATTTTCATTTGTGTTGCTGCAACGACAGGTCCATTGCCAGCAACTGATACTTTCTCAGAGGGTGCTAACTGAGGCATACTTCGATAGTACTGGAGCATGCCATTTATAGCGCCAGACTGAGCCCATACATCCTCATAAGCCTTGCATTGTGTCTCACTCAATGTGCCTTCGCGCATGCCAACGAATACAGTGTCTTTCAGGTATTGATAATTATTGTCTGATAACTTTTCAACCCCATTAGGCGCTATCAACTCATGGATATATTCACTTTTTTGCCGTTGCTGAGCATTATTAATCATTTCCCGAGTAAAAATACTGGGATGAGCAGCATTGAGTATGATTAATTTATCGATAAGTTGTGGGAAAAATGCTGCAATCGGCCATGCGATGACGCCGCCCCAATCATGAGCCACTAATATTATTTTTTCCTGTGGTGCCACACCTTGGATGAACTTAGCAATAAACTTAATAAGCTTGGGGACTTGATAAAACGATGGGTCCTCAGGTTTATCACTTAAATTATAACCGGGTAAGTCAGGTGCAATCACACGATAGTGATCAGCAAAATAATCAAGTTGTGCATGCCATGTGCCCCAGTATTCAGGAAAACCATGTAAAAAAACAATGGTCTGGCGTGGTAAATTAGTACCGCTACCGCTCCCCGCTTCAACATAATGTATATTTACGTTTTCAATGTCGATTGTATGATGTTTCATGACGCTGTTTACCTAGCAAGTCCAATCCGTTTAATGCAAAAAAAAGCGGACATTTTTATATGCCCGCCTCTTTATATTTCCCTGTCTAGCTTGTTATTATATTTGACTAAAACTTAAACAATGTTGAACTGCTCTTCTTCCATATTCATCAAGTTATCAGCACCCGATTCCATAGCAGAGACTAAAGAACGTGAACGGGTTAATAAACGATCAAAATAAAATTTAGTCGTATGTAACTTCGCTTGATAAAATTCTGGTTCACTGGTGCCTTCATCAAGTTTTTGCTGAGCTACAACGGCCATTCGAAGCCAAAAATAACCCACAACCACGTATCCTGAATACATCAAATAATCAACAGACGCAGCGCCTAATTCAGCAGGATTTTTAGCCGCACGAAGCATAATATCTTCAGTGATCTGATGCCATTCATCTACGTGTGTATCGATACTGTTAGACCAAGCATTAAACTGACTCTTATCTCGAATGCTTTTACAATATTCTTTCACTTCGTTGGTAAATATTGTTAGCAGCTTTCCGTTAGACCCAATCACTTTCCTAGCTAATAAATCAACAGCTTGAATACCTGTTGTGCCTTCGTACATTGTACAAATACGGGTATCTCGTGCGAGTTGTTCCATACCCCATTCTGTAATGAACCCATGTCCACCAAAGACCTGCATACCATAGCTAGTAGTCTCTTGTGCAGTTTCTGTTAGAAATGCTTTGACAATAGGTGTTAACAAGGCAAGCTTCGACTCCGCGAGTTGTTTAGCACCTTCATCTTGATTGGCCTGAGAAATATCGACTAATTTCATGGCGTATACGGCTAATGCTCTATTACCTTCAGCGAAAGCTTTTTGAGTCAACAGCATACGGCGCACATCAGGATGGTTAATAATCGGATCAGCGGGACCGTCAGGATTTTTGACACCTGTCATCGCTCTAAACTGTAAACGGTCTTTAGCATAGGCTAAGGCACCTTGGAACGCGGCTTCAGATGCAGACAAACCTTCTAAACCTGTACCTATTCGTGCAGTATTCATAAATGTAAACATACAATTAAGACCACGATTTTCAGTACCAACCAGGTATCCCTTGGCATCATCAAAATTGATCACGCAAGTTGCCGAGCCCTTGATACCCATTTTGTGCTCAATAGAGCCACAACTCACACCGTTTCTGTCTAACTTTTCACCTTCGGGACCTGCATGAAATTTAGGCACAACAAACAATGAAATACCTTTAGTGCCACTTGGTGCATCTGGCAAACGAGCAATCACGATATGCACGATGTTCTCTGACATATCATGCTCACCTGCTGAAATGAAAATCTTGGTTCCGGTTAAACCGTAGCTACCATCTTCATTCTTAACAGCTTTACATTTGAGCATGCCTAAATCAGAGCCACAATGAGGTTCAGTCAAACACATAGTGCCTGTCCAATGGCCACCAATAAGATTATTCAAAAACATTTTTTGTTGTTCAGCAGTACCATGTTCTTTTAAGGTTTCAATACAACCTTGACTGAGCCCTGGGTACATGGCCCAAGAATGATTCGCCGAAGAAAACCATTCCGCCATCACACTGCCTAAAGAATAAGGTAAATTCTGTCCACCGAGTTCTTCTGGGTGAGTCATACCTGTCCAGCCGCCATCGACGTACTGTTTGTAAGCTTCTTTAAAACCTGCAGGAGTGGTGACATCTCCGTCTTCCCATTTACAGCCTTCTTCATCACCGTTGGCGTTAATTGGCGCTAACACGTTCTCAGCGAATTTAGCGGCTTCTGAAAAAATGGCTTCAACCATATCAGGCGTAGCATCTGTGAATCCCAAATCAGCGTAGTGTTTTTCAAAATCTAATAATTCGTTCATCACGAACAGGGCTTCTTTCTGTGGGGCTTTAAAATATTGCATAACTTACCTCTTAAACTTTTGCGTATATTTTGTCTTTAGCTGCTTTTTTTCGGAGCTAATTTCTATTAATAAACTTCAAACAAACCTGCAGCACCCATACCGCCACCAATACACATAGTACAAACAACAAATTTAGCACCACGGCGTTTACCTTCAATCAAGGCGTGGCCAACCATACGTGCGCCGCTCATTCCGTAAGGGTGACCTACCGAAATAGCCCCACCATTAACATTCAGAATATTGTCATCAATACCTAACTTATCGCGGCAATATAATACTTGCACAGCAAACGCTTCGTTTAGCTCCCACAACCCAATATCGTTCATGGTTAAGCCATGCTGCTTAAGCAGTTTTGGAATAGCGAAAACAGGGCCAATGCCCATTTCATCTGGTTCGCAGCCTGCAACGGCAATACCGCGATAAGCGCCTAATGGGGTGAGGTTTTGTTGTTCAGCTAGTTTACTGCTCATCAAGACACTGGCAGACGCGCCGTCAGATAATTGACTCGCATTACCTGCAGTGATAACGCCACCCTCAATAACAGGCTTTAAATTATTCAGACCTTCTAAGGTGGTTTCAGCACGATTGCCTTCATCTTTAGTTAAAGTTACTTCTTGAAAGCTTTCTACTTTAGTCTCGCGGTCAATGATCACTTTAGTCGCATTTACCGGTACAATTTCATCATCAAATTTACCTGCCACTTGCGCCGCTGCGGTGCGCATTTGGCTGCGATAAGCATATTCATCTTGCACATCACGATTAATACCGTAGCGAGCAGCGACTATTTCAGCTGTTTGTAACATAGGCATGTAGATATTTTTGTGCATTTTAGCCAAGGCTGGATCAACCATTCGGTGAGTATTCATCGATTTGTTTTGCACTAAGCTAATAGAATCCAGTCCACCTGCAACCATTACGGGTACGTTGTCAGTAATAATATGTTTTGCTGCTGTGGCAATCGCGTACATACCTGAGCTACATTGACGGTCTAAGGTCATGCCAGATACAGACGTAGGTAAACCTCCAGCGAGTCCAGCAAGACGACCAATATTCATGCCGCCGCTGCCTTGGGTTAAAGCGCTGCCCATTATCACGTCATCAACACTGGCGGGGTCAATACCAGACTTTCTTACTGCTTCACGGATAGCATGGCCACCTAAACTTGGGGCTTCCAAGTTATTGAATGCGCCTTTATAAGCACGGCCGATCGGAGTTCTCGCGGTTGATACAATGACTGCTTCTTTCATAAGATCCTCTATAAATTACTTAAATTGGTTAGTGGTAAGACACACATCAATGACTATAGGTCAGCGAATCGTTTGCCTTGTTCTGCTAATTTTTTCAATAATGGAGCGGGCTCAAACCAGTTTTCACCATGTTCGCCTAGCTCATCGCGATATTTACACATAGCGTCATATACTGTTTTTAAGCCAATTTCATCGGCATACTGCATAGGTCCACCGCGATAAACAGGGAAGCCATAGCCGTACACATAAATCACATCGATATCGCTAGACTTTGCAGCAATGCCTTCATCCAAGATCAACGCACCTTCGTTTATCATAGGGAAAATAATCCGTTCGATAATTTCTTGATCACTGATGTCACGTTGCGCCACGCCTAAATCTGCAGCTACTTCCTTCGCTAGCTCAAGAACACTTGGATCAGGAATAGGTTTACGGCTACCGGCTTCGTACAAATACACACCTTTACCGGCTTTTAACCCTACCCTGCCCTGTGCGACTAATTTGTCAGATAAGATGCAATAAGTGGGATCATGCTTAATAAATTCGCGGCGTGATTCACGTACAAAAGCACCAATATCCTGCCCCGCCATATCCCCCATAGTGAAAGGTCCCATAGGTAAACCAAAATCGTAAATCACTTTATCGATATGTTCTGGCGTACCACCTTCAAGCATCATACGGCTCGCTTCACGGCCGTATGTTTCAATCATGCGATTACCGACAAACCCAAAACAAACACCCACTAATACAGCAACCTTATTGATCTTCTTTGCCATTTTCATAGTGGTTTTAATCACTTCAGGTGATGTTTGGCTGGTTTTAACGACTTCCAGCAATTTCATTACGTTGGCAGGACTAAAGAAATGCAAACCAATCACATCTTCTGGGCGCTTCGTGGCTTCAGCTATTTCATCAATATCTAACGTAGAGGTATTAGAGGCTAAAATCGCGCCGGGCTTACACACAGCGTCTAAAGCTTTGAATACTTCTTGTTTGACTGACATCTTTTCAAATACAGCTTCAATCACTAGGTCTACATCACTTAAAGCAGCGTATTGTGTTGAACCCGTTAATAATGCCATTCTGTCTTCGACTTGCTCTGCAGTGAGTTTGCCTTTTTTCGCTGAGTTTTCGTAGTTTTTACGAATAAGCGCCAAACCTTTATCTAAGGCGTCTTGTTTAAGCTCAAGCATTGTTACAGGAATACCCGCGTTGGCAAAGTTCATCGCAATACCGCCCCCCATAGTACCTGCGCCAATAATACCGACTTTTTTGATATCTCTTATAGGGGTTTCTTTGTCAAAATCTTTGACATGGGATGCAGCACGTTCAGCGAAGAAGAAATGCTGTTGCGCTCGCGCTTCTTTAGAACGCATACATTCCATAAACAATTCACCTTCACGCACTAAACCTTGTGCAAAAGGTAATGCAATCGATGCTTCAACAGCTTGAATACAACGTTCAGGTGCAAAGAAACCTCTAGCCTTAGTTGCTAGCCCTTTACGGTAATGAGCAAATAATTCTTTTGGGGCTGTACTAACATCAATCTTCAGATCACACGTTTTACGTACTTTACTACCACCAGCAATCACTTCTTCGCAAAACGTTAATGCACTATTAAGCAAGGTTTCTGGACTATCGACGACAACATCAAATACACCAGGTAATTTTTTAGCGGCAACAGGGCGACCAGAAACAATCATGTCTAGCGCTTGTTGAACGCCTGCTAATCGTGGCAAACGTTGTGTTCCGCCGGCTCCTGGCAAAATACCTAAATTCACTTCAGGTAATCCCACTTTATTGGATGCGAACGTCACTCTATAGTGACAAGACAAGGCCACTTCCAAACCCCCACCAAATGCTGGGCCATTTAAGACAGCAACCACTGGTTTGGGTGAATTTTCAATCACATCTAATACTGCAGGTAAATTGGGCTCTAAATCACCACCTGAAAATTCGCTGATATCAGCTCCGCCAGAAAATAAGTTCTGTTTAGACGAGATAACGATCACCTCGACTGACTCATCAGCAACAGCGGCATGTAAATATTCTATAAGTCCAACACGAACGGATTTAGACAATGCATTAACAGGAGGATTTTGCATCCATAACAACGCTATTTTATTTCCAGATGGCGTTTCAATTAGTTCGTAGCTTACCGCGTCACGATTGACTGCTTTGGATTCAACTTGGCTCATGTAGACCTCTTACCAGCTTAATATTTACTGAGGATACTAGGCCACCCTTCCCAATCATTCTAATTTATTGATTTTATACTGCAGAATAAACAGGCTTTATTGGTGTAAGTAACCTATGCACTGCTTCTATTCATTAAATAGATAATCCTGTATTAGTCTGAGCAAGTTGACTTTTCATGGCACTTTTGGTGTTCTACAAACAATTATTTTACAAATTCATTACATTGAGAGATCAGCTTTGCAATTTTTGACAACTCCTGAGCATTGTTTCGAACAAATAAAAGACTTTCGTTACACGCCTCATTACTTGCAAGTGAATGATAATGAAGGGGGGTTGTTAAAACTACACTATGTAGATGAAGGCCCAAGTGATGCCAATGTTGTTCTAATGCTGCATGGTGAACCTAGCTGGGCATATTTATATCGTAAGATGATTGATCCTGTTATCCAAGCTGGTTACAGAGTAATAGCGCCAGATTTAATTGGTTTTGGAAAATCAGATAAACCCACCAAGCGAAGTGATTATACTTATCAGCGACATCTTGATTGGGTACGCCAAGTTATCATTCAACTAAATCTGAGAGATATAACCTTGGTTTGTCAAGATTGGGGCGGATTATTGGGATTACGTTTAGTTGCCGAACACCCTGATTTATTTGCTCGGGTTTTGGCTGCCAACACTATGCTCCCGACTGGCGACCATTCACCCAACGAGGCATTCTTGAATTGGCAAACCTTTTCTCAAGAAGTAAAAGTGTTTCCGGTAGCCGGGATCCTTAAAGGTGGCACTGTTGCCCCCCTCAGTACTGATGTATTGGCTGCTTATAACGCACCTTTTCCTGACGAGACATTTAAAGCGGGAGCCAGGCAGTTTCCTCTTCTCGTACCGACTACCCCAGATAATCCTGCCAGCGATGCCAACAGGTTAGCTTGGCAGACCCTGCAGCAATTTGACAAACCTTTTATGACCGCCTTCAGTGATTCAGATCCTGTTACAGCTGGCGGTGACAAAATCATGCAAAAACTTATTCCTGGCTGCCAAGGTCAAGTGCATACGACCATTGAGAAAGGTGGACATTTTTTGCAAGAGGATCAAGGAAATAAATTAGCTGACGTATTACTAACCTTTATGAATTCTAACCCTATTTGAATTCTAAATAAGAAGAGCAGGAACAATTTAATGGATGAGTTATTAGATTTTACCGGAAAAGTAGCACTGATTACCGGAGCAGGAGGTGGTTTTGGCCGTTTGTTAGCACAAGGGCTAGCTAAACGTGGATGTAAGTTGGTGATAAGTGACATCAATAAACAAAATTTAGATGAGACACTAGCGTCTTTACCAGAACAAAATAACGCAATGTCGATGTTATGTGATGTTTCCAAAGAACAAGACTGTAAAAACATGGTAGATAAAGCCTTGGGGAAATTTGGCCGAGTGGATATTGGCGTCAACAATGCAGGTATTGCTCACGGCCTCATCCCTTTACATAAATTGACTGAAGACACCATGAACAGCCAATTTAACGTCAACGTCAATGGCGTACTATTTGGCATGAAATATCAAATAGAGGCGATGCTGAAACAAGGCGAGGGCCATGTATTGAATATCAGCTCTCTAGCTGGTCTAGGCGGAGCGCCAAAAGGCGGAGCTTATGCAGCAGCCAAACATGCAGTAGTAGGTTTAACCAAAACGGCCGCGGTAGAATATGCCAGAAAAGGTGTCCGCTGCAATGCGATTTGCCCTTTCTACAGCCCCACAGCTATTTTGGGTGAATTTGCTTCAGAAGAAGGACAAGCCCAATTAGCCAGAGGAACACCCATGAAACGTTTATCTAAACCACAAGAAGTGGTCAATGCCATGTTATTGATTTTATCTCCAGGTAATTCTTACATGACGGGACAAACTATCGCCATCGATGGCGGCGTGACAGCTTGGTAAATTACGAAAAAAGATAAGAAAAAATATTAACCACAGACAACACAGAGGTTTCGCTCCATAGAGGAGCAAATTGTTAGAAACTTAATTTTCTTTTCCTCTGTGAATTCAATGCGCGGCACCAGTTGCCCTCTGTGATTTAAACGTTTTGTGCTTTTGTAAGCACCAGTTAATTTAAAGGAAAAAATATGCAAGCCTTGATGATGAATTCCCAGTTAATGATCTCCTCTATACTTAGACATGCAGATAAGAACTTCCCGGATTCGGAGATTGTTTCTGTTACTGCAGATAACCCGAGACACAGGCATACTTATAAAGACTTTGCTAATCGCAGCCGTCAGTTGGCGAATGCCTTAGCCGGGCTAGGTGCTAAATTTGGTGATCGTATCGGCACTTTAGCTTGGAACGATTATCGCCATCTCGAACTTTACTATGGTGTTTCTGGCAGTGGTATGGTGTGTCATACCATCAACCCTAAGTTGTTTCCTGAGCAAGTAAACTACATTATCAATCACGCAGAAGACAAATTTATCTTTGTGGATTTGTTGGTCGTCCCTTTACTTGAAGCCCTAAAAGATCATCTTCCTAAAGTAGAGGGTTACATCATTTTAACTGATGAAGCTCACATGCCTGATACAACGTTACCTAATGTGATGTGTTATGAAACACTTTTAAGCAAGCAGTCTACTTCCTTTAATTGGCCTGAATTTGATGAGAATACTGCCAGCGCTATGTGTTACACCTCAGGCACAACGGGTAATCCCAAAGGTGTGGTGTATAGCCACCGCTCAACCCTTCTACATGCATTGGGTGGCAGTATGCCAGACGTGGTCGCGGCTTCTTACAAAGAAACCACCTTGCCCATAGTGCCAATGTTTCATGTCAATGCATGGGGTGCACCTTATGCTTCATTGATGGCAGGTTCAAAAATGGTCATGCCCGGGCCTAAAATGGCCGATGGTGAATCATTACAAAACCTGATTGAAACCGAAAAAGTCACGTTTAGTTCTGGCGTACCTACCATATGGTTAGCCTTATTGGACTACCTAGAAAAAACAGGTAAAACCATTCCTAGTCTCAAACGCGCCAGCGTGGGTGGTGCTGCTTGTCCTAGAATTATTATCGAAAGGTTTAAATATCAACATGAAGTAGAAGTAATCCAAGGCTGGGGCATGACCGAGACCAGCCCACTTGGCACCATTTACTGCAAAAAATCAGGCATGGAAGAGTTGTCTGAAGAAGAAGTAATCGATTTACAATGTTTACAAGGCCGAGGGGTGTTTGGTATTGAAATGCGCATTGTTGACGACAATAATAATGAGCTACCGTGGGATGGTGTGGCCTTTGGGGCGCTTAAAGTGCGTGGCCCTTGGGTATCCAGCGGTTATTATGGTTTATCTCAAGTGCCTGGCTCAGAAGGTTGTCCAGTGGATGAACTTGGCTGGTTTGATACCGGTGACGTCGCCACTATTAATCCACAAGGTTATCTGCAAATTACAGACCGTACCAAAGATGTGATTAAAACTGGTGGTGAATGGGTAAGTTCAATAGAAATTGAAAATGCAGCAGTGAATCACCCAGACGTAGCCGAAGCAGCAGCGATTGGACGTTACCACCCAAAATGGACAGAACGCCCTCTACTAGTGGTAGTTCGTCAAGCAGGAACAAGCGTAACCACAAAGCAATTGTTAGAGTTTTTGCGTAACAAACTACACAAGATATCTTTACCAGACGATGTGGTGTTTGTTGATGAATTACCCCATACCGCCACTGGTAAATTGAATAAGCTGGCTTTGAGAAAAAGTTTAGCGGATTATCAGTTTCCTATCACAGCTTAAGTACAACTTAGTCCAGATAAAGGCGCATCAGCGCCTTTTTTTGTACACTTTTTTGGCACTCAACTCATCACTAATACACATTTATTAACCATTTCAATCTTGCATTTTTTAATATTGTATCTAGGGTGCTCAGGCTAGAGTCATTTGGACTCATCATAAAACATTTTCAGGAAACTATATGAAGCTTAAACACTTGTGTTTATGGCTTATGCTAAGTATGACTATTTCTGTCAACAGCTATGCCAAAGAAACCGCCTATCGATTATCCACCTTGATCAAACCCAGCTTTCAGCAGATTACGCTAAAAGTTGACCCAGATAGCCCTACATTTAGCGGTGAAACGACCATTATAATAGATGTAACAGAGGCCACTGACATCATTGGTTTTTACCAAAAGGACCTCAACATTCAACAAGCTTACTTGACTAATGGTGACATCCTTATCCCTCTTACTGTTTCATCACATGACTACGATATCCAACAGGCTAAAGCCACCCAGAAAATTGCGGCCAACCGTTACACCTTACATATTGTATTTGATGGAAATTTCAATACCACATCAGATGGCATGTATCTATCAAAGTTTGAGGGGTTAAACTATGTATTTACGCAATTTGAAGATATGTATGCCCGACGAGCTTTTCCTAGTTTTGATGAACCAGGATTTAAAATCCCCTATCAGGTAACTGTGATGTCCCCTGAAAAACACACTGTGTTATCCAATACCTTAGTGAATAAACGCACAGTTAAAGACGGTTGGCAGACAGTCGAATTTAATAAGACCAAACCTATGCCCACTTATTTGGTCGCCCTAGCGGTTGGGGAGTTAGACGCTTATGACATCCCCAATTTAAGTGTGCCAGGCAAAATATACACTCCCAAGGGTCAGTCACAGCGTACTAAGTTTGCGGCCAAAAACACCGCTGGCATATTGCAAAATCTAGAACGTTATTTTGGCTCTGCTTATCCCTATCAAAAGTTGGATTTTGTTGCTGTACCTAATTTTACTTTTGGTGCAATGGAAAATGTTGGCCTAGTGACCTATCGCAGTAGTTTGTTGTTGCTTGATGATGAACCTCGCTTAGCCGAACAAAGCAGTACACTAAACGTGATTGCCCATGAATTAGCGCATATGTGGTACGGCAATCTAGTCACTATGGCATGGTGGGATGATTTATGGCTTAACGAAGCTTTCGCCTCTTGGATGGCCAGTAAAGTGATGATGGACCTATACCCAGAACAAAACTTCAAAGGCCGATTAGTGCAAGAAGGTGCCTTTGGTGCTGACGCCAGCCCAACGGTTAAACCAGTTAAAAAAGTGGTGAAAAGTCAAACGGATGTTATGGATGGTCTAGGCTTAAATTACAGTAAGGGTGAGTCTATTTTGCAGCTAATTGAGTCCATGGTAGGCGAAGAAGCTTTCCAAAAAGGCATTCAGACTTATATGAAAAACAACGCATTTAGCAATGCTCAGGCCGATGACCTATGGAAGGTGTTGTCAACTGTGGCCGATTTCGATGTACCAGCTATGATGAAAACTTACCTAGAACAACCCAGTTATCCATTAGTCAGATTTTCGGCAAATGGCGAGATTAGCCAAACTCGTTATCATGAAAAAGGAGCAGCGGTAAAAGAGCAAACTTGGATCGTACCACTTGCCATTAGTTATAAGAAAAATGGTAAAGTATCTCGCATAAATTTGTTCCTAAATACAGCCAAACAATCGGCCATTGAACTTGCTGAGGCAGACTGGATTTTCCCGAACGAAAACGCCATGGGTTATATGCGCTGGAAAGTATCAGCGGAGCAATTAGCCGCCCTACTAGACGATTTATCAGTATTAAATGTGCGGGAGAAAAAATCCCTACTCTATAATACTGAAGCCCTGTTCTCAGCGGGTGAAATTGAGTTAGGTGAAATGATGACGGTAATGGATGCTTTAGTTGATGACAGTAATTCTATGATTGGCGCAGCTGTAGTGTCTACCATGAGTGACTTTCTGTATTTGGTAGACAAAGATAACGAGGCCATATTTGGTCGATTTATTGCTAAAAAACTTACACCTTGGTTCGAACGTTTAGGTGTCGAAGATAAACCTGGCGATTCAACCGATACCACACGTTTGCGTGGCTCAGTGTACGGTATGATAAGTCGTTATGCCAATACACCTAAAGTAGAAAAAGTCAGTGCACAGCTAGCTAATAAGTATTTGGCAGATCCTACAAGTGTCCCCAGAAACATTGCTACTAGTGCATTAAGGTATATGGCTCGCTTTAATGATCAAGATTGGTTTACAAAACTAAGAGACTTTTATGTTGCCAATACAGATGCAAATATTCGCGGCACAATCAGCCGTGCTATGATTTTTAGCGATGAGCAACAAATCTCAAAAACCTTAGACTTTGCCCTGTCGGATCATGTCAGTCCTGCCAACGCAATGACTAATGTGTATGCTGCGATAAGCGGCTTGGATGATCAAACTATGTTTTATGTTTGGTTAGACAAGAACTTTGATGCTCTATCAAAAAAAATCCCAGCCTATCATATGACTAGAATGCCGGAGTATTTTTCAAGCACGTGTGATGCAGACAACATAATGTTGGCCGAAAAGTTCTATGCAGGTAAAAAGGAAAACGTTGAGGGTATGGCACGCAGCTACGACATAGCCATCTACTCTGCTAAACAATGCCAATGGTTGAAAGACAATAACCAAGCTAATTTTAATCGTTACTTAAAAGCGGCAACAAATATCTAACTAAACATAACACTTTTCTGAATCAAAAATAAAAACCGGCAACTTTGTCGGTTTTTTAATGACTGAATTATGCAATTCTTATTAAGAATCATTTGCATTTAGATTAATATTAAATTATTATCCTACCTATCAAATTCATACTATTTAACGATTTATTCTTAACTGAGATACAGGTAGGTAATTAATGAAAAGAAGCATCCTTGCGTCCACCGTTGCCCTGGTGATATCAGCAAATAGTGCCCTTGCACACTCACCCAAAGCCGCAGTCGAAACGGTGACCATTTTCGGTAGCGCAACAAGTGCGCAAGCCGCCACTGGTGCAGCGCAATATATTGGTGAAGAAGAGTTAGCGAAGTTTGTTTATAGCGATATCCAAAGAGTTATTCGCCAAATTCCAGGTGTGTCTGTGCAAGTCGAAGACGGTTATGGCTTGCGTCCAAACATAAGTATCCGAGGTGTGGCAACAGAGCGCAGTGGCAGGATAACGCTACTTGAGGACAATATTTTGATTGCTCCAGCGCCCTACTCTGCTCCTTCAGCCTATTATTTCCCTACTATGGGCCGTATGAGCGCAGTTGAAGCTGTCAAAGGTCCGGCCGCAATTACTCAAGGCCCTTATACGATAGGTGGCGCATTAAATATGGTGTCTACACAGATCCCAGAAATTCAAGGTGGACAAGTCACCCTAGAAGCGGCTCAAGGTGCCACCTACCGCCTTCATGCCAATTATGGTGATACACGCGATAATGGTTTTGGTTATCTAGTTGAGGCGCACCAATGGCAATCTGATGGATTTCAAGATATTGACCGAAGTGATACCAATACCGGTTTAGATGTTTCAGATTTAACTGTAAAGCTCGCTTATGCACCAATCAACTCTGCTCACAGTGCTGAGCTAAAATTACAAATGACTGACCAAGACTCGAATCAAAGTTATTTGGGATTAACTGATACAGATTTTAGCCTAAACAGTACGAGACGTTATGGCATGTCTGAACTCGATAATATCTCCACCGAACATAGCCAAGTGATTCTCCGTTATGGCTTCAAAATCAACGATGATTTTAATTTCACAGCCACAGCCTACAACAACCAACATGAACGTAATTGGTTTAAAACTGAGGGCATTGATTTTGATGGCAGCGACAATGCCCAAGATTTTTCTAAAACTAGTTGGTCAAACGTTATCTCTGCACTGAATAATAATGAAAGCCTCAATGGCCTCAGCGCAAACCAACTACAAGGTATTTTAGATGGCGGTATCGATACTGCCCAAGGTAGTATTCAAATACGCGCTAATGCCCGTGAATACTTCTCTCGCGGCATTCAATTTGGCCTATACTGGGACAAAACAATTGGTGAAGTTAAACACCAATTGGAAGTGGGCTTAAGAGTACATCAAGACGAAGAAGACCGTTTACAACGTAACAGCACGTACCAGCAACTTAACGGGAAATTGCAACTCAATGACTTGGGTGAATTAGGTAATGCTGGAAATCGTGTACAAGAAGCACAAGCGTTAGCTATGCATATCTATGATCGCATCGAATTGGGTAATTGGGTATTCACACCAGGTTTACGCTTTGAAGATATCGAACAAAAGCGTACACGTTTCAACAATGGTGAAACACGCACGTTTCGCGATGATCGCAAAAACGACACGCAGGTCATTTTGCCAGGTTTAGGGGCACTATATAAAATGAATGACAATTTCACATTAGTAGCCGGTGCGCATAAAGGATTCACTGCCCCAAGCAACTCATCTGGGGTACGAGAAGAAGAAGCGATTAACTATGAATTTGGTTTTCGTTTTGCCAATAATACACTTAATGCAGAAGCCATTTATTTCTTAAGCGACTATGATAATTTATTAGGTGAGTGTACCGCTTCTTCAGGCAGTGACTGTGAAATTGGTGACGCCTTTAATGGTGATGCGGCAACAGTGCAAGGTATTGAATTTGTTCTAAAAACAGAACTGACTGAATTTAATAACATCAGCGTTCCACTTAATATCACCTATACCTATATCGACAGTGCATTTGATACAGACATCGCCGACACTGCTTTTTTTGGTGATGTGAGCGCGGGTGACTCCATCCCTTATATTCCAGAAAACCAAGGTCAAGTATCTCTTGGCTTAGAAGGCAATAATTGGTCTGCTTACGTCAATGGTGTATACGTTGACGCAGTATGTGTAAAAGCGTCTTGCGCAGCGTTTGAGAAAACGGATAGTAGCTTGACTGTGGATATCAGTGCTAACTACCAAGTATCTGATGCGCTGAAACTATTCGCTCGCATCGAAAATTTAACTGACGAACAAAATATAGTCAGTAGACAACCTTATGGGGCTCGCCCTAACAAAACACAGACGTTTTCGGTTGGTGCGCAATATAGTTTTTAACGGTTGCTAATAAAAGCTTCGAGCGTAAAAATAGATGGATCTATATACAACCCAGCAAACGCTGGGTTTTACATTATTACGGTTTTTTTAGTGATGAAATGAACCTAACACTTTGTTTTAAATAGCTTGGGGTAGTGATGAAAATAATCGGCTTGATTGGAAACATGAGTTATGAGTCAATGGCGAGTTATTATCAATTCATTAACCAAAGTATTAAAAAATAGTTAGCTAGATTGCATGCTACAAAACGTGTCATGGTCAGTGTTGACTTCGCAGAAATAGAAGCTTTACAACATCACGTTAATGGGCAAAAACCGTGGATATTTTATCTGCTTTAGCTAAGTCGCCTGAAGCAGCGTGTACTGATTTTTTTTCTAATCTCTACCAATACTGTGCATAAAGTAGCATCACAAGTTTCTGACGTTGTGAATATACCTTTACTGCATATTGCTGATGCTACTGGTGCACAACTTATATCAGATGCTTTGAATACAATCGGGCTGTCTGGTAAAAAGTTCACTGTGCAATAGGGCTTTTACAAGAACAGGTAACTGATATATTTTCGATTAATGTGTTGGTTCCCATTGACGATAAGTAAGAGATTATTCATCGCGTTATATACTAAGCGTTATGCTTGGATATAGTATAGTAGACAAGCAATCCCGCGGACAATATTTAGATATCATACAAAATTTAACCCCGCGAGATGCGCAAGGGATCATTTAAGGCTGTACAGAGATAAGTTTATTACTGGATAAAAGCCATACAAAAAATACACTTTATGACACTACATTTATTCATACACTTGCTGCAGTTGAAAAAGACTTAAAATAAATAATATTTTATTTTGCATAAATTTCAATTGGTTGCAGATTAAAATACAATTAATTTAGACCTTATCGTTGAAAAACAATATGTAATCTACATATATATTATGTTGACGCCGAAAGGGTTGACACAGAAACATAGGACTTGTTTCTTACGTGTAATCTCACATTAGATAACACAGCCCATACTGGGTTTGGTGATAGGAAATCCATACCAAAAACGTCGCCGAATATTCGGGACAAATTAAATTTTATATTGCTTAATTTACGAGGATATACACAATGCGTAACATCGATTTATCTCCACTTTACCGTTCTTTCATTGGTTTTGATCACTTAGCATCAATGATGGACACTGCGTCAAAAAACGAAAAACAATCTACTTACCCTCCCTACAATATTGAATTATTGGCTGAAGATAAATACCGTATTACTATGGCTATTGCTGGATTTGCTAAAGATGAAGTGAGCATAGAAGTGCAAGAAAATACCTTACAGGTCATTGGCATTAAAGTAGCAAAAGACAATAAAGACGCTTCCACTAAGGAAGAACGTAAGTTTCTACACAAAGGCATATCAGAGCGAAGTTTTGAACGTAAATTCCAGCTAGGAGATCACGTTAAAGTATTAGCTGCTGACTTAGAGAATGGCTTATTACATGTTGATTTAGAACGTGTGGTGCCAGAGTCGAAAAAGCCAAGAAAAATAGAGATAGGTAGTAAGCTGATTGAAAATATCAAATAAACTTTAAACAACTCTCCCTGAATTAACTGTTAACAATAACGGCGCCCAGTGAGCGCCGTTTTTTTTACATTGAACAAACGAATAACTTAGCGGTATAAAACTAAAATATTCATGACTGACAATATTATCAATGATGCAAATGTCAGCAACATGCCAGATATCCTTTGCCAACTCGATCCAGAATGTCTACGTAACCCAAATGCATGAAGAAAACGGCCAGATAACAACGCAGTACCCGCCAGATGTAAAATAATGGGGGGACTTAGGTTTACCTCGGCGACAAAAAGCAAGATAAGTACAATGGGTGTATATTCGCTAAAATTGCCATGGGCACGGATAACTTGTTGGAAGTGATGGTCACCTCCATTACCAAGGGGTATCTTTTTACTAAACCGACCTTTAATAACGAGAACGGAAAGATATAAAAATAAGATACCCAATAACCCTGCATAAAAAGCTGTAATGGGGGTATGCATACAATCACTCCAACAAATAAAAAAAAAGCCACAAAAAAGCCCACTATACGCAGGCTTCAATCAAACTAAAATAAAGTTTAATTAACTTAATAATGTCTCTAACTGACTGCTGACAAGTTGAACAGCTTGAGTGCCATCCATCTTATGGTAAGCACAATCGCCCTCAGCAGCTAACTGAGTATAATAATTAACTAATGGTTTAGTTTGCTCGTGATAAATACCAAGACGTTTACGTACAGTCTGTTCTTCATCGTCTGGACGAATAGCTAAGTCATCACCCGTCTGGTCATCTTTTCCTTCAACCATCGGTGGATTATAGCGAAGATGATACACTCTGCCAGAATCAGGGTGAACTCTGCGACCGCTCATACGTTCTACAATTACTTCGTCGCCCACATCAAATTCGATAACATGATCGATTTTTATTCCAGCGTCTTGCATTGCATCAGCTTGTGGAATAGTGCGTGGAAAACCGTCTAGCAAAAAACCTTTTGCACAATCAGCTTGGGTTATACGTTCTTTTACCAAACCAATAATCAATTCGTCAGAAACGAGTTTACCTTCATCCATTACACGTTTTGCAGCTATACCAAGCTCTGAACCAGCCTTTATCGCTGCGCGTAACATGTCGCCAGTTGAAATTTGTGGGATCCCGAACTTACCCATTAAAAATTGGGCTTGGGTACCCTTACCTGCACCAGGAGCACCAAGAAGAATAATGCGCATGCTGTGTCCTCTGATCAATAACTTGATTTAAAAAGTAGGGGCGCAACTTTACACATTCAACTTTAAAGTTACAACAGTATTAAGGCTTTAAATATAAGACATAGGTCGTATAAAACAAACTTTTAAGCCGTTAATACAAAAACGGGCATCTAAGCCCGTTTTTATTATCTTAATGTAAGCCTTAATGGGCCTATTTAGCTAAGCTTAATAGTAGCTTGTTCAAGTTTTGCACAAAGCTAGCTGGGTCCTTCAAACTGCCTTGTTCTGACAATGAAGCTTGATCAAACAACACACCAGTCCATTGAGAAAACTGCTCTTCATCTTGCACATCAGCCAATAATTTAACTAATTGATGTTCAGGATTCATTTCAAAATGGTACTGCGCTTCAGGTACAGGTTGACCTGCAGCCTGCATCAACTTGATCATTTGAGTGGTCATACCTTGTTCATCTGCGACGATACAAGCAGGGGAGTCTGTTAAGCGATGAGTAAATTTAACATCTTTCACTTTGTCGCCTAATGCAGTTTTAACACGTTCAGCTAAACCTTCAACCTGTTTTTCTGCTTCTTCTAAAGCCTTTTTACTGTCTTCGTCATCTAAATCACCCAAATCTAATGCACCATGGGTGATGGATTGAAACGATTTTTCATTGAAGTCAGTTAAGTGAGACATTAACCACTCATCTACGCGATCAGCCATTAACAACACTTCGATACCTTTTTTACGGAAGATTTCGAGATGTGGGCTAGATTTAGCTGCTTTATAGTTATCTGCAGTGATGTAGTATATTTTCTCTTGTTTTTCTTGCATGCGACCAATGTAGTCAGCAAGAGAAACTGTTTGCGCTTCAGAGTCTGTACTCGTTGAAGCAAAACGCATCAAACCAGCCACTTTTTCTTTGTTGGCTTGATCTTCAGCTGGACCTTCTTTTAACGCGTTACCAAACTCAGCCCAAAATGCCTGATACTTTTCAGGATCATTTTTAGCGGTTTTTTCAAGCATCTGTAATACACGTTTCGTGCAACCTTGACGCATTGCTTGGGTGACTTTGTTGTCTTGCAAAATTTCACGAGACACATTCAGCGGCAAATCATTTGAATCCAACAAACCTTTTACAAAACGAAGATAGGTAGGCAACATTTGTTCTGCGTCATCCATAATGAAAACGCGTTGTACATAAAGCTTAAGTCCGTGTTTATGATCACGGTTCCACATATCAAACGGTGCTTTGCTCGGGATATATAACAAGCTAGTGTATTCCGTTTTACCTTCAACTTTATTATGCGACCACGTCATGGGATCACTGAAGTCATGCGATATGTGTTTATAGAATTCTTTGTATTCGTCTTCGCTTACATCAGACTTATCACGGGTCCAAAGAGCAGTCGCTTTGTTTACCGCTTCCCAAAATGCCGGCACAGCAGGAATTTTAGTGTCATCAGGTCCATCACGCTCAGGCTCTTCTTCTTTGAACATTTTGACAGGAATGCTGATGTGGTCAGAGTACTTGCTCACAATTGAACGTAAACGCCAATCGTCCAAAAATTCTTTTTCATCTTCTTTTAAGTGCAGAGTAATTTCTGTACCGCGATCTGCTTTTTTCGATATCGGCAATAGTAAACTCACCTTCACCAGCTGATTGCCATTGCACGCCTTGTGCCGTGTCATCACCAGCAGCACGAGTGCGCACAGTAACGTTATCAGCAACGATGAATGCAGAGTAAAAACCCACACCGAATTGACCAATAAGTTGCGAATCTTTGGCATCGTCACCAGACAATTTACCAAAGAATTCTTTAGTTCCAGACTTAGCGATCGTACCAAGATGTTCAATCACATCGGTTTTATTCATACCAATACCATTATCGGCAATGGTAATAGTGCCAGCGTCTTTATCGATACTGAGCTTCACGTGTAAATCACCATCGCCTTCGTATAAGCTGTCATTAGACAGGGCTTTAAAGCGTAATTTATCTGCAGCATCGGCCGCATTTGAGACTAATTCACGTAAGAATATTTCTTTGTTTGAGTAAAGCGAATGGATCATCAATTGAAGTAATTGTTTTACTTCGGTTTGAAATCCATGAGTTTCTTGATGGGCTGATTCAGCCATAGCCAAGTGTCTCCTGAGTTGTAGTTACTTGAATGATGATTTGTAGATGAGGTCGGTTAGTTAGTTTTCAAGGATAACAACATAATTTGTTTTTATTTGGAGGAAAAACAGGCAGGGTTGATGATGTTTGATTAAACAAGTTCAGACACTGTTATCCCAGAGAGCGTATTGTTGACCACATTGGATGCAACAGATTCACTTGCCAAATAAGTTATTACTCCCAGACACTTAAATGTCTCTGCGCCCAGCGAAAGCATGAGTCAAGGTATTGCCATCAATAAATTCTAACTCACCGCCAACAGGCACTCCATGAGCAATACGGCTAGCTTTAATAGCTTGGTTTTTACACATTTGCGCAATGTAATGTGCAGTAGCTTCACCTTCTACAGTGGGATTGGTTGCCAAAATCACTTCTTTGATATCGTCATTTTCAAATATCTGGGATAACTGTTCTAAGCCGATGTCCGCCGGACCAATACCGTCTATGGGCGATAAGTGCCCCATCAATACAAAATAGCGGCCTTTAAATTCCAGGGTTTGCTCAACAGCCAGCATATCTTGAGGAGATTCCACAATACACAATGTTTGATTTTCTTGTCGCTTGGGGTTGGCACAAATGTCACACAACTTATTTTCACAGAAGGTACGGCACTGCTCACAATGTTTGACGTGTTCCATGGCATTGTGCAATACATGGCTTAGCTGAAGAGCACCTTGGCGATTTCGCTCCAAAAGATGAAACGCCATACGTTGGGCGCTCTTAGGTCCTACTCCTGGTAATATCTTAAAGGCGTCAATCAATTCTTTAATTAAGGGGCTAAACTGCATCCATCACCTACGTTTTTTTGCTTATAGTTAGTATTGCGCAGCTACTGTCTTAAAAAGGCATTTTAAAACCAGGAGGTAAAGGCATTCCACCCGTCACATCAGCCATTTTTTCTTTAGTGGTTTCTTGCACACGTCTTACGCCATCATTAAAAGCTGCAGCGACTAAATCTTCGATCATCTCCTTATCATCTTCCATAAGACTTGAGTCGATATCAACCCGACGTACTGCATGACTGCATGTCATTGTGACTTTAACCAACCCTGCACCAGACTCACCTGTGACTTCCATTTTAGCTAACTCTTCTTGGTTTTTTTGCATGCGCTCTTGCATTTGTTGCGCCTGCTTCATCATGTTACCCATTCCACCTTTCATCATAATCTGTCTCTCTTTGTGTAAAATAAATATTTAATTTTGGCCGTCTATCTAGCTTGAATACTTTGTTTGTCTATCTTGGCAGCAAACTGTTTTTGTAACAATTGAATGCCGGGATCACTTTTCACCACTTCTCGGGCATATTCATTACGCACTTGATTCACTTTTAATTGCAAGGCATATGGGGAGTTAATGGGTTTTCCAAGCTCAATTTCAAGTTCAATAGGCTCATTAAGTGCTAAACAAAGGGCATCTTTGAGCTGTTGCTGAGCTGTATCTGAAATAAGATGTGCCTTTGTTTCTAAAAGTATCAATCTAACGGTGTTACCTTGTTTATTAAAAGTAGAGTGTAAAGCTAATTGTTTTGTCAATGCGGTCACTTGCATATCTTCAATCAACCTACTCCATCCATCAATTTGTAACGCTTTTTGGACTTTTTGTTTGTTAGGCAAAAAAGCTGATACCTCTAAGGTGACATCGCCAACATTATCTTCATCTAAATGAGCATAAGAATCGAAATACTCAGTTTCTTGTAACGTTTTTTCTGCTGAAAAAGGACTGTTCATGGGTGTTAGCAAAGTTGGAGCAGAAGGGGTAACTAAGGGGGTAACCGCTGCTGAAACTGGTGACTCGTTTTCAACTGACCATGGCGGTAAATCATCTGTTTCATGGTCTACACTGGAAGATGAAATTTGTGGTTCCGAAATAGATGCTGATGGGGGAATATCCTGACCTGGCTTTTTATCATTGGCCACATCAGCTTTAATTTCAGCTTCTTGGTTTTGATTACGGATCGAAGCTAAATTGAATGGTGTAAAACTTTCAGACTTTTTTACCTGTTCAGCCCCTTCCCCCGCTTCACGTTGGCTTTGTTTAAGCTTATTACGAAGTGCTATTAAATCAGCGGTAGAGGTATTTGGTTTTGTATCAGTTTGCTGATGAGGATGTGCCTGAGGGATCTGTGTTTGTATTGCATCATTTTTATAACCCGATGTGTGATGTTCAATGTCAAAACCTCCATGGCGTTGTTCTTCCAACGAAACGGGTTGATATTGGTCATAATCTATTGGTTGATGACCAAAATTTTCTGCCTGTTCCATAATATCTTCCTGCTGAGCAAATAATTCAGCGTCCGAAGATTTTCCTTGTCCATCCTGTAATCTACTTTGATCTTGATTTGGTTCAGATGAAAGCTCGGGTGAAAGCTCGAGTGAAAGCTCGGGTGAAAGCTCGGGTGAAAGCTCGGGTAAAAGTTCAGATGAAGGCTCAGCACTTAACGTTTCATCAAGCACAGGATTATTTTCAGCTATGACTTCACCTGGTTCGCTTTGTTGACCCGAAGATTCAACACCAGATTCAACTAGTGTAGCGCTTTGGTTTTTCATCTCATCAGAGTTATGTGTTGTGAGATCAGTAGATAACGTTCCTAATGTGACATTGTCTATTATTTGACTGGTGGGTTGTTTAAAACCCCCTTCAACATCTTGAGTTAAGGCAACGATGTCTAGTGCGTCTAACTTTACATTATTCGGACAAAAAGCCAGCATGCGCAACAATGTCATTTCCAGCCCTGTCCTGGCATCGGCAGCATGGGGTAAGTCTTTTTTACCTGTCAGGGCAATTTGATAGAGTAATTGAACTTGTTCAGCAGGTACAGATTTGGCCAATTGGAAAATAGCTCTGGCAGAAATCGTTTCTAATTTACATGCATCGGGCACAAATTGTGTCAGAGCAATTTGGTGCAGCAGGCTCATAATTTCAGCCAAGACCAACCCATAGTCGGGAGCCTGGTTAGCCATCAATTCGACTTGCTGCATGACTTTGCCGCTGTCTTTTTTCACCAAGGAATGAACCAGTTTGAGCACTTGGTTTTTATCCATTAGCCCCAGCATATCGGTGACTGTTTGTATCCCAACTACACCATTACCTTGAGCGATGGCTTGATCTGTCAAACTTAACGCATCGCGCATACTACCTTGGGCAGCTCTCGCAAGCTGGTTGAGCGCGTCTTTGTCAAATACAATGCCTTCTTCGCCAAGTACAAAGCTTAACTGCTGGCAAATTTGTGAACGAGACAGGGCTTTAAGATTAAATTGTAAACAACGGGATAAAATCGTAACGGGTAGTTTTTGTGGATCAGTGGTCGCCAACAAAAATTTAACGTGAGGCGGCGGCTCTTCGAGGGTTTTCAGCAAAGCATTAAAACTATGCTTCGACAACATGTGCACTTCATCTATTAAATAGACTTTATAACGTCCACGACTGGGTTTATATTGAACGTTATCTAACAACTCTCGAGTGTCTTCCACTTTTGTACGAGACGCAGCATCTATTTCAAGTAAATCAATAAAATTGCCGTTTTCGATTTCTTTACAAGTACTGCATTGACCACAAGGTTTAGCACTTAGACCTTGTTCACAGTTTAAACTTTTTGAAAAAATCCGAGCAATGGTGGTTTTACCTACACCCCGCGTACCAGTAAACAGATAAGCATGGTGCAGTCTATTATTATCAAGTGCATTAGAAATGGCAGTAACGACATGTTCTTGCCCTACTAATTCGCCAAAACGATTAGGTCGCCATTTTCTAGCTAAAACTTGATAACTCATTTACTTAGTTACTCACCGTCGAATTCACAAATAGAAAAACTGGTAACACCATAATCGATAAGTTTTTGATTACCACCAAGTTCTGGTAATGAAATAACAAAACCAGCGTGTTCAACCACACCGCCCAAGCGCCTGATCAAATTAGCCGTAGCGATCATAGTACCGCCAGTTGCCAACAAATCATCCATCATCAATACTTTCTCGCCGGGTTTTACTGCATCCCTATGGATTTCTAGACAATCAGTACCGTATTCAAGTTCATAACTTTCACTTATCACTTCGCGAGGCAGTTTATTTGGCTTACGCACCGGAATAAATCCGATCCCTAATTCAATGGCTAAAGGCGCACCAAACAAAAATCCACGAGCTTCAGTACCCGCAACTTTATCAAAACCCATTGGCGCATAATGCTTCAATAATATTTCAATACTGGCTGAGTAGGCTTTATGATCTTCTAAAACCGAGGTAACATCACGAAACATGATCCCAGGTTTAGGATAATCAGGAACGGTTTTAATAACCGATTTTATATATTCGGCGGGCACGAATTTCCCCATAAATTAATAAGGTTAAAAAGAGTAGTTGCGGATATTATAGGTAAAAAACGAACCAACCCAGTATGACATGCATTAATGGTAATGCTAACAGAACGCCTAAGGCGGCAAACAAATAGCCCCAATTAAATGGGTCGTGTGGACTGTTACTATCTTGCATTACTGCACTCCAGACTCAAAGGGGAAACACCCTTAAAAACAACTAAATTTGAATCCAGATATTAATCCATAGCTTAATAAATTGATAGCCCTAAAAAGCTATGCCCGTGATAACTATCCAAAAATTCTGGAGCTGTATGGCGCTAACAGGGAAATATATTGCTGCAATTTAAAACGTTAAGTGCGAAGCTTGCTATCCTTATTATCGAATAAATTCAGTCAACAAAGATATCAGGTAAAGATGTAAGATTTATTCGTCTACCGGAAATAATATTTCTTGTTTTAATAACTGCTTTAGCACTTGTTGAAGTGACTCGGTGATTTGTTGAACGTCAAGTTGCGGCATGGCGGCAATCATCGTTTTACTAAGGAAGTCAATGCTGGCCACTCCTTGTTGCGCAATTATACTTAACAAGTGCGCAGATACAGCATTAACGAGTGTGAAATTCACATCGTCTGTGGCATCTCGATAAATCACTAGATACACCACTTCATTAGTCTGTGTAGGTTTAAAATCAGAACTTATTTGATGAACCGGATATTGGTAACTGACCAAGCTTGCTAAGTCTGACATCTGAACTTGGATTACCTGTGAATGCCCGTCCCAAACATTAGCTATTTGACTCGATTGGCGCACACTAACGTCTAACTCCAGCCATTCGTAATGTGCTAATTCGAGCATAAAGACCGGATCACTCTCGGTTAATGCATATTCACTGCTTAGGTATTCGACAAATTCCTTACTGATATCAATAAAGTAAGGAGAGCGGCATGTATGTTCAATAAAAAACTTTCGCGCCAATACTTGCCATTGTTGTTCTGAATATAAACTCTCTAAGACAGGAAATCCTGAACTGAGAAAACCCAAAATATTGTTAAAAAATAAATCTCGATATATTTTTAAACGGCGGTCTTCGATCTCTCCATCAAATGGATGGGCTTGAGGGTTTTTTATATGCTGAATAAAAGCACGTTGTGTTTTTATCAGTGACGTCATTAGGCGCTAAATTGTTTCGGGTGCTGGGCAGATACTTGCTGCTGAATAGTTCTGATTTTTTCCATTTCTAATAACAATTCATGAATGGGTGGTATATTAAAGTCTCTTTCTAACAAAGTCGGAAAAACACCATGGATCTCATAGGCCTTTTTAAGTAATTGCCAAACAGGTTCAATCACATCTGCACCGTGGGTATCAATTTTTAAATCATCAGCTTCATCATAGTGCCCTGCAATATGCCCATATACAATTTTACCGCTGGGCATAGCGGCCAAGAAAGCTTCGGCATCGTAGCCGTGGTTAATAGAATTAACATAAATATTATTCACATCTAATAACATCAAACAACCCGATTCATTCAATACCGATAGTGTGAATTCTTCTTCGCTCATCTCTTGTCCAGGTGCGGCATAATAAGACACATTTTCTAATAGCAACGGCCGCTCAATAATATCTTGTACTTGTTTAACCCGCTCAACTACATGTTTAACTGCTTCTTCGGTAAAAGGAATAGGCATCAAATCATACAGGTGACCTTGACCCGAACAGTAACTTAAATGTTCACTGTAATATAAAATATGATGTCTATCTAAGAATGCTTTAACCTTTTTTACAAAATTGATATCAAGAGTATCAGGGCCGCCAATAGACAATGATAAACCGTGGCTAACAAAATTACAGGCAGAGGTAAATTGGTTGAGGTTTTTCTGATACTTTCCCCCAAGAGGGATCCAATTTTCCGGCGCCACTTCCCAAAAATCGACAGAGCTAGGAATATCAGGTAAAAGCTCATTGAGCATTTCTCGGCGTAAACCTAAGCCTACCCCTGAAAGATGTTTATTGATCATTAGATGTGTCACCTGAATTTTTCTAAAATAAAGGCCGACATGAGCCGGCCTTTATCATTTAACTAAACCTAAGTTATTAAGCTTGGCCGCCACATTTACCTTCACCACATTTACCTTCTTTCATGGTTTTGGCTGCTTTTTCGGCTTTATCACCGCCACATTTACCTTCACCGCATTTGCCTTCTTTCATGGTTTTGGCAGCTTTTTCGGCTTTATCACCGCCACATTTGCCTTCACCACATTTACCTTCCTTCATGGTTTTGGCTGCTTTTTCGGCTTTATCACCGCCACATTTACCTTCACCACATTTGCCTTCTTTCATGGTTTTGGTTGCTTTTTCGGCTTTATCTCCGCCACATTTACCTTCACCACATTTGCCTTCTTCAGCAATGAGCATATAGCCAGAATCTAAAGATTGAACGCTAAACGGGCTAGTGTTAGCTTGAACACTAATAGAAGCAAGTGAGCCGATAACAACTGCGCCAAGTGCTGTGGCAATGGCTGTTTTTTTAATTTGTTGCATATTGAGTTTCCTTTAAAGTTATGAGCCAATCAAAAACGATTATTAAACATTATAGTCTGGTTTCAGTACACTAGACCTAAGCGCATTAATTATTATTTCAGTTTTTCCCTAAACACAAATTGTACCGATGAAACACTTGTTTTTCAGCTGAACAACCTGTTTGATTTAAACAGCGCTTTCTAGTATCAAACAGCCTCTTCGTTTTCTTCACCTGTACGAATACGGATCACCCGCTCTACGTCAGATACAAATATCTTGCCATCGCCTATTTTTCCAGTTTGTGCTGTTTTCATAATAGCTTCAATACCACGTTCTAATTGTTCATTTGTCACTATTAATTCGATTTTAACTTTTGGTAAAAAATCAACATTATACTCCGCACCACGATACAATTCTGTATGACCTTTTTGCCGACCAAAACCTTTAACCTCTGTGACAGTCATGCCACTTACACCAACTTCTGACAATGCCTCGCGAACATCATCTAATTTAAACGGTTTAATTATCGCTTCAATTTTTTTCATTTTATGTCTCAATTAGTGGGGCTTATTAATTTAAAAATCATTCATCATATATAGTTGGAATGGGGACACGTTTATGTTGTGTTTTTTCAAAAATAGCAACTAGTTTTTCAGCAATATTATCTGCCACGACTTTACCCTCTAAAAAATCATCAATTTGATCGTAACTCATTCCTAGAGCCTGCTCATCAGATTTCTGTGGCACTAAGGTTTCTAAATCAGCGGTTGGTGCTTTATAGATAATATTTCGTGGAGCCCCTAAAAATTCAGCAACCTGCCTTACTTGGCGTTTATTTAGACCAAATAGAGGTGCAAGATCGCATGCGCCATCACCATACTTGGTATAAAAACCGGTGATATTTTCTGCTGAATGGTCTGTACCCAAAACTAAACCATCGAGTAAACCGGCGACTTGATATTGCGTCACCATGCGGGTACGTGCTTTAACATTACCCTTGACAAAATCACACTTACTTTCATTACCAGTAAGCAACCCAGCAGCATCAAGAGCTAAACGTGTTTGTTGGTCAATCGCATCTACACCGGGCTGTATATTCACAGCAATATGCTGACTTGGCTGAATAAAATCTATTGAGGCTTGGGCATCGGCCTCATCAGCTTGCACGTTGTATGGCAATCTAACTGCAATAAATTGATAATGTTTTTGGTATTCTTGATTTAATTGGTTTACCGCAAGTTGAGACAGTCGTCCTAAAGTACAAGAATCGACTCCCCCACTGATACCTAACACTAAAACTGTCATCCCGCTACTAATAAGCTGAGATTTTATAAAATTGACCCGACGCTCAACTTCATAATTAACATCTATTTTAGGTAAAACCCGCATTTGTTCTATCACAGTACTCGTTTGCATTTTTCACCTCAATAATGTCATGCCAGTAAAAAGTTCAGCTAGGCTGGAAATTTCGCCATTATTACCTTCAAGCATTCACAACTTAAAACGTAGCTACAACCTAATATTATCAACATGTGTATGTTATATCTAACCTTTGATAACTATTTCATACCCTAAAAGTTCAAATATAGTTTATCTTAAGTTTACAAACATTGGAGTGAATAACGTGAAACAGCAAAAAGGTGTGACACTGGTTGAATTAATGATCACTGTTTCCATCGTTGCAATAATACTGACACTAGTCGGCCCCAGTATTCAAAGCATCTTAATAAAAAATAGTATTGTCGCAGAAATCAACGAGGCTAGTTCGCTGATCCAGTATGCTAGGCACCATGCAATAGACGAGCAAGCAGAAGTAGTAGTATGTCCATCTAAAGATTACTCTGTATGCTCAAACGATTGGAATGATCCTAAAATAGTCTTTATTGATAAAGACGATAACGCTATTCGAGGTGTCACAGAAGAATTATTGGTTACAAGTGGTTCATCATCTTTGACTAGTTTAATGACCAACACAAGCGATATCATTAAGTTTACCGGAACCGGCGAAGCAAATGAAACGACTGAAATTTTACTTTGTCATAAAGATGGAAAGTCAGAATATGCTCGCTCGCTGTCAGTTACCTTGCAAGGAAGGGTTAAAATGAGTAGCGACAGTGACAGAAATGGCATTAACGAAAATGCATCTGGCACCGAACTTTCTTGTTAATTGTTATAGCTAACTTAATTGATATTTATTGATTCAAATTATGTTTAGCTAACCACTCATGACAACTTTATCAAACCTCTTTTTTACCTGACGAAATCCAATGCTTTGAATGTTCTTCTTCATGGCGAACAAGTTAATTCGTAACTAAAGGATCAATAAAACTGCATTCTTGTCATATTTTGTTTCTATTACTGCCCTACTATGCTGTGATCCTGAGACGACAAACACCAACAACTACCACTCAAATCAAAAAAGGTATCAATATGCGTTTACTACACACCATGCTGCGGGTTGGCGACCTTCAAAACTCAATTGATTTTTACACCAACTTGATGGGTATGAAACTGCTTAAGAAAAGTGAGAATAAAGAGTACCAATATACTTTGGCATTTATTGGGTATGGTGAAGAGTCTGATACAACCGTATTAGAGCTAACGTATAACTGGGGCGAAAAACACTACAATATGGGTGATGCATTTGGTCATATCGCTATCGGAGTAGATGATATTTATGCCATATGTGAGTTTATTGAACAACAAGGTGGGGATGTATACCGAAAGCCTGGTCCAGTAAAAGGCGGCAAATCAGTGATCGCTTTTGTGCGAGATCCCGACGGTTATGCTATCGAATTAATTGAACGCAAATAAAGTGAATATTATGAAATACTACTTTTTAGGAATACTAATTTTAGTTTCTTCTTGTCAGATGATCCCCCCAAAACCTTTAATCATTGCCGATAAACCTTTAGTCATTGCTCACAGAGGTGCTTCAGGTTACTTACCTGAACATACACTTGAGTCGGTTACTTTAGCCTACGCGTTAGGCGCTGACTTTATTGAACAAGATTTAGTCGTGACCAAAGATTCCAAATTAATAGTGTTGCACGGTATTCAACTTGAAGCGGTGACGGATGTAGAGCAAGTATTTCCCAGCAGAAAGCGTGAAGACGGTCATTATTATGTCTTAGACTTTACATTGTCTGAATTGAAGACTCTTAGCGTACATGAACGGCAAGATGCAAAAGGCAAACAAGTTTTTCCGAATCGTTACCAAGGCAATGACACATTTCACATTGCCACTTTTGAAGAACAAATTGAATTGATCCAGCAACTTAATCGCCAGTTTAACAAAACTACCGGCCTCTATCCCGAGATAAAATCTCCCGCTTGGCATAAGGATCAAGGAGTGGATATCAGCCAACTAGTTTTGGCTGTTTTGCGAAAACATAAGCTAGATGATGCGGATAAAGCGGTATATTTGCAGTGTTTTGATTTTGCTGAAATTCAGCGATTACGAAATGACCTAGACGCGAAAGTCAAACTCATACAACTAATTGGTGAAAACGATTGGCTAGAGTCACCTAGCAATTATGACTTCCTAAAAACACCTGAGGGATTAAAGGCAATAGCTAAAGTTACCCAAGGCATTGGCCCTTGGATACCTCAGCTTATGGATTTAAAAACGATGCAGCCTTCAGGTTTTGTCAAACAAGCGCATATTGCTGGCTTAAAAGTCCATCCTTACACTTTTCGTAATGATGCGTTACCAGACAATCTAGATACACAACAAACACTACAACTGTTGTTTAAAGACTTAAAAGTGGATGGTTTATTTACAGATTTCACTGATACAGTGGTTAACTATTTGAGCAACACTGAACTGCAATAGAACGACTTATGAACTTAAGTTAAATTTGCCAATCAGCGTTTTTTGCCCATTAATGCTCACTTCGACCTTATGTAATCCCGCATATAAAGTTCGAGTAGACATAGGTTTTAATGACACTTTTTTAGAAAACGCGTACGACTGCTTTGATGCTAACTCTATGGCTTTCAGCTTGAATACCTTGGGGTTGGCTTTACCATTGGCTTTAATAAAGTGAATAGCAAAATCGACCATCAAAGCAGCATTTTTAGTGGCTTGATTAATCAATTCAAAATTAATTTGAACGCTGGAGCCCACTTTAGCAATTTGGGGTGTTATGGCCATATGGACAATTTTAACATCAGCAACATCACCGTATCCCAAAGCCTCCAGTGCACCTTGCTCGCCGCGTTTAATGGCACTACGCAGTGCATGTTTGACTAACCACACTCTGTCTTTGGAAGCACCTTTTAGCCACTTTTTGGCAACCTCAGCTTACAGCTCTGGGTGATCTTTGCCAATGTCGTTCAGGTTATTAGCCACTGAGCGTCTAACATACAACTCTGAATCATCTTTAAGTAGCTCTAATAACTCAATAACAGCAGACGGATCTTGAATAAATTCCGGTAAACGAGATGCCCAAGGCAAACGAGGACGAGTGCCTTCGGATACCAACCGCCTTACATGTAGGTTCGCGTCTGTGGCCCACAGTGTTAATAACGCTAAACACTTATCTGGGTAACGTTGAATAAAACGTCGAATGGCAAATTCAGAAGTAAACCTTTGAGTGAGTTGATAATGGGCTTGCATAGATGTCTCAAAATCATCAATTCCATTTTCAGTGACATAAATTGTATGGGGCAAAAAAATAAATGAAGTGATGCTGTTATTTTCGTCATACACCACAGGAGAGTCCAACGACGCCAATAAAATAGCCACCGCTTTGTTAAAATCATCAGGTAAATAAACCTTTAAACCCGTGGCAATTTTCCTGCCTCGCTCCATCAGTTCTAGATTGTCATAACCTGGCTGCACATGGGCAATAAATCCATCACTGTCAAAATGGGGATCTTCATGTTGCAGCATATGGGCAATCTTAATAACAATACCGATTCCATAGTGGTTTTTTAGTGGGTCTGCCAAAATTTAGTTAACCATTAGTTATTTAGTGGTGACCTTTTAGCGTATCCAATTTCGCTGAATAAAGCTTTTCATCTATCTTGGTATAAGCCAACCCTGATGCTTTTTGCATAGCGTTATTGGCCTCAGCCTTATCCGCTAGTTGATAATAAGTCTTTGCTTGACCAAAAAATCCTCATGTAAATAGGGCGCCATGTCTGCGGATTTTTTGTAAAGGTATAGAGCCTTCCAATAGTTTTCTCTTTCATAGGCATGATAAGCTAAATCATGCCAGTTAAATGGGTTGTCATCTTCAATTTCCAAATACTTGTCTTCGTAAAACGCAGCTTCTACATGTCTGTTACTTTCGTTAAGCAAAATTACGTAGTGACTTAAAATACTCACCGAGCCTTTTGTATGTTGAAGCGTGTGTCTATATATGGATTCAGCTACATCTGGCTTTCCAGATTTTTTATGCAAAACAGCCAAGGTATTGAGTGTTTCAATATTAATTGGTGATATCTGCAGAGCGGCAGATAACAAATATTATGCCCTATCTAAGTCATCAATTACTAATGCCTTGGCGGCCAAGTTTTGATAATACATAAACACAAAATCTTCATCACTTACCTTCCCCCCCTTTACTCCTCTGGATGCTGGGAAAGTATCTATGATGATCTTTGAAAAGTATATATCTAGCTTTTTATTATCGAGTTGGGCTGGTGCATGAACATGTGTTTGAACATGAGAAGACATAGTCATTATGCCATTTTATCGAGAATAAACAGGCTCAGAATTAACTTTGCGATGTTCAACTTTAAGACCCACTAAAGAAGCATAAGCCTTAGTTAAAATAGCAAGTGATAGGCAATTACCGGCTTGCTTAATAGCAGCTAAGTCAGCATTATAAGTATCGCCTCGGTAAGTGAAACCACTGAGAAAGTCTCCTAAGTATTCAGCCAAACGTTCATGACCTTTAATATCTTGATTTTCCCGAGCATGGTATTACGATAAAAAATGTTGTGCGCTATCATCATTAAGATATCTTCTATATGAGGGACTTCGATTAGATTGTAGTCATCACTTTGCCAATTGAGGTGAGGAGCTATTCGAGCAGAATGGGTATCTATGGAGCTAGATAAGTCGTCGTGACTTGCACATCCCATAATCAAAAACAGTAAAAACAATGTAGTAAATCATACCATCCATTTCATTTGACACTCCACAATCTGCGTTAAGATCTATTATCAATAAAAAGATATCGGGCTTAACACAAACTGTATACTCAAATCACCTGAAACAGCGGATTCAACGGGAATTAAAACGGGCTAAGACAGGGGGTAATTAGTATAGAACTTCTGTCAAAAATCAAGCTCGCAAGCTAAATCACATTGGCAATGCTCGAAAAGACTACGCCTCAGTTATGCTAAAACACATAAATAGAGGCGATATGTTAAAGATAAAAATCGATGGTTTTCTTTAGCCAAATCGATAAATTTTATTGGTATTGTTGCTTAATTAAATCAGCGCAACGTTCTGCAATCATGATTGTTGGAGCATTGGTGTTTCCACCAACAAGTGTGGGCATAACAGATGCATCCACTACCCTTAAGCCTTTCATACCTTTTACTTTAAGTTCTGGATCTACCACTGTCATCATCTCTTCAACATCCCCCATTTTACAGGTACCTACTGGGTGATAAATGGTTTCGGCTTTTTTGCGAATAAAATCCAATATTTGTTCATCTGTTTGTGCTTCAGGGCCAGGTCCTATTTCCCAGGATTGGTATTTTTCAAAAGACGGTGCAGCCAAAATCTTCCTAGCGCGCCTTACACCATCAATCATCACTTTTTGATCATCAGGGTGTTCGAGGTAATTCGGGTTAATGCTAGCCAAATCACTAGGGATATTTGAGCGTAACTTTATCTCTCCTCGACTTTTGGGGTAAAGGCAACATACATGCACCCCATAACCATAACCAAATGCAGTAGTGCGCCCATGATTAAGCAAAATCGCCGGTAAAAAGTGATATTGAATATCAGGAATATCTCCTGCACTGCCCGTTCTATCGAATCCCCCTGCCTCAGCAACATTGCTGGTGAAAAGACCTTGGCGATTAAACATATAGTTAAACGCGGCTTTAACATAACGTGGAATAAGCGCAAATGAAATGGAATAACTATCACGGTTTTTGCAACGATGTTGCACTATGGCGTCAAGGTGATCTTGTAAGTTTTGTCCAACCCCAGGTAAATCTGCTTTTACTTCAATACCTTTTTCACTCAGATGCTCTTTTGGCCCAATACCAGACAACATCAATACTTGGGGTGAATTGATCGCACCAGCAGATAACAACACCTCTTTATTGGCATGAAGTTCAATTGATTCGCCATCAATTTGCAGTATTACACCTGTCGCCACGCCATCTTCAATTTGAATTTTCTCAACTAGCGCATGGGTTAATACAGTTAAATTAGACCGCGTTAAAGCGGGCGTTAAATAACCTTTAGCTGTAGAACAACGTTGGCCATTTTCCTGGGTTACCTGATAAAAGCCTAATCCTTCGCGTTCAGCACTATTAAAGTCTGTGACTTTAGACAAACCAATTTCTTCAGCTGCATCAACAAATGAATGTGAAAGAGGATTAGTGTGGCGTAAATCACTGACGCTCAGATAACCGTCAGCACCGTGGAACTTGCTTTCACCATGTTGTTGTTTTTCCGACTTTTTAAAATAAGGTAAAACCGTTTGCCAATCCCACCCTTTAGCGCCCATATCACTCCATCGGTCATAATCTTCAGGCACACCACGTATATAACACATTGCATTGAGAGAGCTTGAACCACCTAATACTTTGCCACGGGGCCAAAAAAGTTGGCGATTATTTAATTCAGGTTGCGGCTCGGTATCATATTCCCAACCTAAGTTGGTCAGTCGAGTAAGAAAGGCCAAACCAAATGGAATATGAATAAAAGCACTTTTATCTTTACCACCTGCCTCAATTAAACACACGCTAAATTGGCTATTTTCAGTTAAGCGCGCCGCTAAAGTGGCACCAGCTGAGCCTGCGCCTATGATGATAAAATCGAATTGTGTCTGAGAAATTTTTTGCATAAAATCGGTTACTTATTTGAACTGAAAATATTAGGGCTTGTTGCTCTTCAATATGCCGTTGAAACAGGGTTGCCAGCGACCATAACATGAACAACACTCATCTGATGTCATACCAGTAAGTGTAACAAAAAAGATAACTCAGTGTTACTTTCCTGTAAACTTGGAGCTCTCGTGCGGAATAAAATTATACAATAAAATTCAATTAGTTATAAAATATAGGTTGGATTAAGCATTATCACAATTATCTATGGAGAAGCATTAGTTTGGATTCAAAATCTTTTAAAACGGCATTTCGCTTACTCCTAGCTAAGTGCCTTATCCGCTTTAAACGACTTAAGCACGTGGATTATTCAGTAGATGATATCAGTCGATTAATTAAGCCTCACCTACCACTTTCATTGCCTATTGCTGTCCCAAAAGGGGAAGGTCGCTTTACGCTCTCAAAAGTGAATATCTCGATGCCCTTCAAATCATCTTATATTCAAGCCGAAGTGTTAGGCGCAATTGAAGTCACCTATTTTGCCAACCCCATTTACCGTGCTCATGTTGTATTAGTTGTTCAAGCCACCCCAAAATACAATCAAACCACAAAAAACGTCATGTTAACTGAACTACGCATTACCGATATTAATACCTTAAACGATGAATATTCGATTTTCAAAGATACATCTAGCCTAATTAATCAGTTTGTTCCAAGTCCTTTACTGTCTATGGTAACGGGAACAATGAAAACTGCACTCAGTATTATGACAGGTACCACGGCTTCCGAGGCTAATAGTTATTTGCAAATGTATTTAAGTGGCAGTAAACAAAAAATACTGGATTACCATAAACCACAGATAGAAAATATCATTGTTGAATTGGCGGCCAGTGAAAATATGCAATATAGTTTGGATATAAATGACTTTGAAGAAAACCTTTTCATTCAATATGGTAAAGAGGTAGCAGTTGAAGAGAGACATTTGAGATTTAAATTCTGAGTAATTCATCACCTCAATAGCGCTGGCTTAACACTTCAGCCAAAGCTGTATGATTAACATATGCAGGGGCAAACCCATCTTTCACCTTAAAGCGTCGCATTGTGGGTTGAAAAGCGCTTTTTTGCGTCATTATTTTGCGTGTATCAGCCTAATACTTGTGGGCATAATCATTTTAATCCCATGCCTACTGGCCATAAGCAACATAGCCACTCAAGCACTCAGTTTTTCACCAATATCATCCACATTAATACTGGGATCATCGAGACATTTTTCCAACATATCAAACGCCTCGATACTATAACGCGCCAATGGCTCTAAACTATCAATATTATTATTACAGCAAACGAGTCCAATATTGGCCTGACCATTGTAAGTCACCATTGTAATGTTCACTCCACCTCCGGGAGTGATAGTTGAAATAGGGTATGCAGCCAGCATTTGACTATCTTTAAAATACATTATGTCAGAAGGCCCTGGCATATTTGACACCAAAATATTGGCGATAGGTTTGACCCAATTCGATAAGCCTAACATTTCAAAGATCAAGGCATAGGTCTGTATTAACAAAGTGTAATAGCTAAATGATGCAGGATGAGAAGACATTGCTGCTCTTTTGACTTTTCGGTGATTTTCAATTATCTCTCTTAGCCTAAGATAAGGATCAGTGTGTCCATGAGCTAGCTCAACTGGCACTATAGCTATTTTGATTACCATTGGTTGTCCTCACCGGGTTTGCGTAAGTTAATGGGCATATTAGTGAACAATGCTTTTTCAAATGTCTGCCCATAGTCAGCAAGTTGCCTATGAACGGCGATATCAAACACACATAACATGACTTCATTGGCTGTGGCTCTTAAACGTTTGCTGAGCACCTTAACGCGGGGCAAAGTCGAATTCTAAGGTAGCAACTGCTCGGCCTTTTTTCACCTGCCCTGTCAGCACCGTTTTTGTGCCTGTAAAAGGCAATGGCATATAATCTTTATTTATCCTAAGTAACTTTATCAATAACCTAAACCAAATCCAAATTGAATCCTTAACGGCTATAAAGAAACCCCACAGGCTCCCAAAAACGGCTTTAAAACCATGGTGTTTTGTGGCGTATTTTTTGGGTTCTGTTTATTGCCCAAACAGGTACAAAGCCTTCATTAATTGGGCTCTGGTTATAACCTGCCTGAAACCAACGTATTAAAGTGCTGCCATCTCCACACATATGATGGATTTTGATATACAAAGCGAACTGCTCAGTATTGATGTCTTTAATAAAATGGAATTGCCAAAGTGGCTTATCTCTGTCTAGCCAAGTTTCATGTAAACTCGCAACAAATATATTTAAGGCAGGCTTATCGTTCAAATCATCGATATTATGCACTTTAACGTGATACAGCATGTCTAACTGCTCAACAGGTACAAATTTAATCGGGTACCCCCATCACAGTCCTGACTCGACAGTTAAAGGGTGCCGTAGCTTTATCAAACGTGCGCATTTCTGCCAACAACTTATCTACATAATCATTTGCCGCATCAGCGGGTATTTTCAGCAGTTGTAAGACTGCGACATGTTTGGGGTTAGCCTCAGTTTCAGTGACTCCAAAATGTCTTATCGAGAAATGTTAGTTTTTTTACTCAAAACGTTATCCTTTTATGCTGATACACAACACGTTTTAATTCATTATCCTTGATTGGAGAATTCGTGATTGACTATAGCTTCTTGCAAATGATGTAACTCACCTGGCGCGATGTTAATGTAAGGTAACAACGCGAACAAAATTGCTGACAAACTTTTATATAGATACTCATCACCATTGATATCCATGACCTTTTAAAGCGTAATAATTTCCCGCCTGACTAAATACTAATCCGATGATTTCGACCATTTGATTACACTGACCAGCAGAGGCCGTAATGGTACCTTGTATCACAAACTGGGCTAAAAGCTCAGTAACACACCGTTCTTGAGCAGCCATCAACTTGATAAATCCTTTGGCCACAACAGGGTATTTATCAGTTAAATCGGTAGGGTTTCGATATAAAAAAACGAAATAAATGGTTTTTTTCAATGATCAGGTAAAGATAATAAAAAAACTCTTCAATACTCAGAGAAATATCTGTTTGATTGCCTGGGGCATCAATAATCCCCCCGCAATTGATGTTGATAAATATCAAACAAGGCAGCTACTATGACTTCTTTCCCTTTAAAATGATAATACAAATTGCCAGGACTGATATCTAATTCCATTGCAATCTCGACACTGCTAACGTTGTTTTTCTCCTTTTTGATTAAAAATATCAAGGGAAGTTATTAATATACGTTCAGCCGTTTTCATTTTATTATTACCAATAAATGTGATGAGACATGTCAATACAGCTGATAGATTGACATACTGTTTATAGAGAGCGCAAGTATATGGAAATAAGCTTTTGTTAATTTATAGTATGACAAAATTGCAGTATTAATCGAGATAGAAAATGATAAGAGCGTTATTCAACAAAAAAGGTGGTGTGGGTAAGTCAAGCTTGGCAGTCAACCTTGCTGCCATTTCTGCTAGTCAGGGATACCGAACCTTACTGATTGACTTAGATACACAATGCAATAGTACAGCCTATCTGAATGTGACTGACCTGGGCAATGAATCCAGCATAGCGGATTTATTTGAACAAACGATTACTTTTCATCTGCATCGTCGCCCTGCCAGTGACTTTTGTCATCCAACACAAGTGGACAATCTGGATATTATTGCGGGCTCAGAACGGTTAACAGAGATGGAAAGCGAGTTAGACAGCAGGCACAAAATTTATAAACTGCGAGAAGCCTTAGACTCATTGAAAGATACCTATCAACACATTTTTATCGATACTGCACCCGCCCTGAACTTTTACAGCATGTCGGCATTAATCGCTGCACAACGATGTTTAATACCCATTGATTGCGACGACTTCGCTCGGCAAGGCTTATATAGCCTGCAAAAAAAAATTGCAGAGATAAAAGAAGATCATAATGAAAATTTGGAAATAGAAGGGATCATTGCTAATCAATATATGACCAACGCAAACCTGCCAAAACAAATCGTTAATGAGTTGATAGCAGAAGGTTTTCCCGTGTTGTCAGAGTATATCGGTCAGTCAGTAAAAATGCGCGAGTCACATCAAGCTAAAAAGCCACTCATAATCCTTGCCCCGAAACATAAACTAACCCAGTCTCTGATAGGTATTTTTAATTTACTGAATAAAGATTAATTAATATTTACAGGTTTTAGAATTTTGTTATTGACCGATATTTTTTATTGCTATTTGAAACGAGCCAGGTTGTTTATCCGCAAGCATAAAGCCTATTTGCCTGACATCAGAAAATGACAAACTTGGTGCGCGACTCACAATTTGACCACGGAATTGCGCCACAAAATCTTCTTCATTAAAAACCAAGGTTTGCCATGTATCATTGCTACTAGAAAATGTTGCCACATATGCCACACCGTCAAACCCTTTATTGGTTCTAAGACGCAACTGATAGCTTCGCCCATCACCTTTAATCTCTATCAAAATCGGTGCAGTGCCACTTTCGAGTGCCACTGGCCCAACTCGCCTAACAGAGGCAAACCCGCCATTATTTTTTAAAGAAAGTTGTCCTTCGAAATAGGCAACTTTATCCGTCACACGAAGATTCGACTGTGATAGTCCTCCCATAACACTGTCGTTAACGCGATACCAATAACTGAGTTCTTCAGGAGTTGAAAAATCAACTTTCCACTGGGCTGATACAGATGTGAATTTCATGATAAGTAAAACAAATAATATAGTTTTCATAATGGCTAATACGGCAAAAGTAAGGAATTAGATTAATTTACAAACGTTGCCTTTTGGCATGTTGATACTTTGTTACATAAAGACCAAATACAACTGCATAAAGCCAGCTCCCATGCCCAATAATGCACCGGTTAAAATCAACTTCCATTCATCAGCCTCGTAAGCGGGACGCAGAACACCTTCAAATTCTTCAGGCGACAAAGCCTCCATACGCTCGCACAGGTCATCCGCAATTCTCAGCGCTTTATTGGTATATTCGTAGGCATAAGACAAGTATTTTTCTGAGTCATTAAAAATGCGCTGCGAAGCAAGTTCTTTCATTTTGTAATAAGACTCTGAGCCTACCCCTAAGGCAAAGTAAGGCTGTGCAATAGCGACATATCGTTCAATTGCATCATTCACGTGCAGTTCAATTAATTCCAACAATTGCCCTGCTCCTGATCCATGAACCGCAATCTCCATGATATTTTTGGATGTCATGAGTTTAGACTCAATGATGTCTGAATACACACGAGACACTTCTTTCTGTCGTTTTAAAAACATGCCTTGAATGGTAAACCCCATAAACTTGATTGGATTTTTAGGCTCAAAAATGATCTTTAACGCAATCCAATTTGTGGCATAACCTACTATTAAGCCCCCCACTGGCAAAACCCACCAAGAAGGATAAAACATCCAAACAACCATAGTCGGCAAACCAAATAAAAAGCCAAAATATAAACCTGACTTTTCTATAAAAGGAAATTCCTTCTCACCAGATTTCAAGAAAATTTCGTTGATAAGTTCAGGGGCGTTAACCAATTGACCAACTACGAGCTCTTTTATATCGACTATCTCTTCAATGTTGTACTTGAAGTCGTTCACCATATTGATCACAACATTTGGAATATCAGCCTCTACCCTTGCATACACAAGATTTTTTCCATGCACCGGCAAGGAAGCCCACAACTGGGGTGCAGACTCTTTCATCACATCGTTGATGATGGTCCGAATGGTTTGCTTGAGACGCCTTTCAATGGCTTTAGTCAGTTCAATGGGGTCAATGCGGTCTGCCAATTCTTTCACACTGAGCAATTTTCCCAGTACCAATTCAACTTCAATCTCTGCCATTTCTCGACGCTTGGCAGGTATCAAACCTTGCCAGCCTAAAAAAGGTTTGAAACCGATAAATTCAATAGGATAAAACATCATTTTGACTGCTAAAAAATTAGTAGACCATCCCACTATGGCACTAATCATAGGTATAGATAGCAAGGGTAGATGAGTGATGAGTTGCTCAATTAATTGCATAAAAACAGCTGCGCCTAGTCAATATTATTATTTAGTATATACACATTCCATTTTAACCTAACTATTGTAATTAGAATGGTCAAACTAAAATACCATAGGTTGAAAATTATCCATATAAAACTCTACTTAAACACAGTGAGTTATCTCTCATGATGGATATATGATGGCGTCTGTAGCCAACTGTCTTTCAATTTGGGTAGCCTTTTCTAATTATTTACGGTTATATTGATTCAAGTAAACAAATTGAGGCATGTGTATGGCGAATAAAACCCTTTCTGGATTACAAGATATCATGACACATGCTGCGTCTTATGAAGAATACCAAGAGGCGGCAAAAGCCCATGACGAGTTGTCTGGCTCCCAAGAATGGAAAGCCAAAGATACCTGTAAGGACTACGACTATCGGCTTATTCGTAAACGTGTACAACGTATCAAACAAGCTAGATTAAGCGGTGACACTGATGGTTTAATGTACATATTGCACGAAGGTTTACATGGCAACTTAGGCAATATCGCTTCGCCTGCACTGAAACAACACGCAAAATTTGGCACTAAACACCTGATTGAAGAATTCATCCAAGAAGTCTGCAGCGCATTAGATTTTATCTATCAAGCCGATGAAAACGAAATAGACTTCTACGAAAAATTGTCTTTCTTTGAAGAAACAGCACAGGCATTTGGTCGCAGTTACTTGATGTTAAGTGGGGGCGCGGGTCTTGGGTTTTTTCATTGTGGGGTAATCAAGTCTTTGGTAGAACATGATTTACTTCCAAAAGTCATATCAGGAGCCAGTGCAGGGTCAATCATAGCGGCCTTGGTAGGAACGCGCACCGATGAAGAACTATTAAAGGACATTCAACCAGAGGTGATACAACAAAAATTTAAACAGTGGCGGCTATGGCAAGGTTTTGGTGGTGACAGTCTACTCGATAGTCGTAACTTAGAAAATGCCTTAATCGAGCTATTTGATTTAACCACCTTTGAAGAAGCCTTCAAAAAAACCGGCCGTCATATGACCATCACAGTGTCTCCGGCTGATTTACATCAACATTCACGTTTGTTAAATGCGAAAACCTCACCCAACGCTATTATTACCCAAGCAGTCAGAGCCTCAACTGCAATCCCACTATTATTTAAGCCGGTGCAACTAAAAGCTAAAAATAGAGCCGGTGATATAGTGCCTTATATTCCTAATCGGCGTTTTGCAGACGGCTCTATTATGGCCGACTTACCCTTCGACCGTTTAGCCCGCTTATATGGAGTGAATCATAGTATTGTCAGTCAAACCAATTTAATTGCAGTGCCCTTCTTAGCCCGAGACAAAAGAGATACCACTGGCCTAATAAATTTAACATGGCGCTATGCAGCAAAAATCGCCAAAGTAAACAGCATCTATGCCTTCGATATACTTGAAAACCTGATCCACCACCGTGCTGCTAGGTTAGGTATTCACAAATTGCGTTCTGTTATTGATCAGCAGTATGTGGGCGATATCAATATTTTACCTAGCGCCAGTTTATCTAACCTTAAACATATAATGTCGAACCCTAGCTTAAAAAGCATCCGAGAAGTGATAAAACACGGAGAACGCGCCACTTGGCCGCAGTTAGATTTAATTAAGCGAAATACTTTGATCAGCAAAACAATCAGAGATTATTTAACCCAATTAAAACAACGGGAAGCCAGATTACTAAGTGATCACAATGGGTTAAGAATAGTCAGTAAACAGGCATAATCTCAGTGATTATGCCCAAACTGCTTGACGGGATCAGCACACTTTCATTCAACTGTTACTTGATAAAAGGCAGCTTAATCAGCCTTATCGGTCACAGCGCCTGTAGAGGCAGAACTGACTGTTCTGGCATATTTTGCAAGTAACCCTCTAGTGTATTTAGGTGCCGGCTGTTGCCAGTTAAGTTTCCTCTGTGCCATTTCCTCATTACTTATATTCAGTGTCATCTGGCGACTTTGTGCGTCTATGGTAATGCTATCACCATTTTCTACCAGTGCAATGGCCCCTCCCTCATATGCTTCAGGCGTAATATGTCCCACTACAAATCCCCTACTGCCGCCTGAGAAGCGACCGTCGGTAATAAGTGCCACATCATTGCCTAAGCCTTTGCCCATAATAGCTGAAGTGGGACTTAACATTTCACGCATACCGGGCCCACCTTTTGGACCTTCATAACGGATAACCACCACGTCACCCGCTACCACTTGACCATCAATGATAGCAGCAAAACCTTGTTCTTCTGAGTCATACACCTTAGCCGAACCCGTAAAACTCAACCCTTCTTTACCTGTAATTTTTGAAACCGCGCCTTCAGGCGCTAAATTACCGTTTAAAATAACCAAGTGGCTATCTTTTTTGATGGGCTTATCAAAAGGTAAAATAATCTTCTGACCTTCTGGGTAATCTTCTACATCAGCTAAATTTTCGGCCATAGTTTTACCTGTGACAGTCATACAATCACCGTGCAACATGCCCGCATCCAACAAACGTTTCATCAGAGGTTGAATACCACCAATTTCAATTAATTCAGACATTAAGTATTGACCACTTGGACGCAAGTCAGCAATCACTGGCGTTTTTTCACCCATGCGCACAAAATCATCCAGTGTCACTTCTACGCCTATGGCGTCAGCCATTGCAATTAAATGCAGCACTGCATTGGTAGAGCCACCTAAAGTAATGGTTAGCGCAATGGCATTGTCAAAGGCCTTTTTGGTCATAATGTCAGAAGGCTTGATATCATGTTCAAGCAAATAAACAATCGCTTTTCCTGCATCAATACAGTCTTGCTTTTTATTATCTGAAACCGCATTTTGAGCAGAGCTATTAGGCATACTCATGCCCAAAGCTTCAATTGCCGAGGCTAAGGTATTTGCCGTATACATGCCACCGCAAGAGCCCGCGCCCGGTATCGCCGTTTTTTCAATATGTTCTAATTGCGTGATAGGAATATCGCCCGCAGCGTAACTACCAACAGCTTCAAATACCGATACGATATCCGTATGATTTTCACCCGGCAAAATCGTACCACCGTAGACAAAAATTGAAGGACGGTTCAAACGGGCTAAGCCCATCAAACAACCCGGCATGTTTTTATCACAACCACCAATGGCAATAATGCCGTCGTGGCCCATACCAGCGGATACGGCTTCTATGGAATCGCAAATAACTTCCCGTGAGACCAAAGAATACTTCATACCTTCGGTGCCCATAGATATACCGTCAGATACAGTAATAGTGTTATAAATCACACTTTTAGCACCCGCGCTATCGACACCTTTACCTACCTCTTCTGCCAGAGTGTTAATGTGCATATTACACGGGGTCACCATTGACCACGTAGAGGCAATGCCCACCTGAGATTTTTTAAAATCCTCGTCGCCAAAGCCTACAGCCCTTAACATAGAGCGACTAGGTGCTTGAGCTGCACCGTCTACGATTTTTTGTGAATATTTACGTGGTTTATCTGTATTCATTTCTTTATCTACATTTTCAAAAACAATGAACGCACTATAGAATTGTATAAACAAATTGACAATCTAAGCTCATGAATTAATTGGTCTTATTTAGATTGTTTTTGTACAAGGATCGCCATCTGAGCATTTAGAAAATGTAAAGCCCAATGAATCATCAAACCTTAGGGGCTAAGAGTAGATGCAGCATGGAATCAGTGTTTTTGCGTTTTATGAAATTCACCATCCTACAAAAGTGAATGGGTGTGATCCCCAGGGGAAATGGTTGATTTCATTAATCAGCAACGTTGTTGTAAACAGCATACCCGCCAGTTACGAAACCTGACAGGCAGCTCAGTTCCTAAAAGCGAACAGACGAGCGTTAAGCCTAACGGTGAAGTATGTGCCAGGAGCGGTAGCTCGAAAAACGGGTTTTGACGCTATTGTTTGCCATAAGGAGTCATACAGTCAATTTCATCGACCGTCTGCTTTCTGCCCATTCTTACCCGTTCCTCGAGTGTCATACCTACGCAGGCCATTGACATGCCAATGTCTTTATCCACTGTAAAATAAGTCCGTTGTAAATGCTGATGTCTTGATAAATTTTCGTCGACGCAGTCATACTATTCTAGAGAATTTTAGTCGGTGTGCTCAGTGCCTTTTTCAGCGGCTCTAAGTGTGACTCATAATGACGCCATTGCTCAAGACCACTTTGATAAATGGGTTGGCGAACCTGCTCAGAGCTGGGTGTGCGAACAGCGCGTTTATTGCTGTGAAAATCAATACAAGCTTGCTCAAAAGGAAGACCGCAATAGTCTAAAATGCGCCGCACCTGCGTCTCTAAATCCGCCACCACATCCTCATACTGTACTCGTAAAATTTTGCCCGGCAATGCTTTGTCCCAATGGTCCATGATCTCAACATAACTGCGATAATAGTGTCCAATATCGGCAAGATCATAAGAAAATTGCTGGCCCTCACCGAATAGCTGTTTAAAACCGCTAAAACAACAGGAGATAGCGTCGCGTCTCGCATCGATGATTTTGGCGTTAGGCAACATAAGGTGGATAAGGGCAATATGTCGGAAATTGTTCGGCATTTTGTCAATGAAAAACATGGCTTCCTGGCGGTGATGTTGAGTCTCTTCAATATACAGCTCGCCCATTTTAGTCAGATCATCAGCCGATATCTTGTTTAGGATGTCAGGGTAACGAGGGGTATCTTGCACAACTTGCCGTCCATTTAAGTGGTGCGCTAGACCAATGACATTCGCCAATTCCATGGTCCCGTCGACCTGTGAGTGTGAAGAGAGGATTTGTTCTAAAAGTGTTGAGCCCGCTCTCGGTAGCCCTACTATAAATATAGGGTCTTGGGCAGGGCAACCCGCCTTTTCATTGCGTTTAAAAAATGCTGCATCAAAATTATTTTTCTGAATATCAAAGGATATATCCAAGGGTTTACTGTCATACCGGTCCTGCTCGTTTTTTAAGGTGTTGCCGCGATGGTAAAAAGAGAAGGCTTCGTCAAAATATTCGCTGTCCTCTAGATCTTTGCCAAGAGCTAAGCAGAAGTGAATTTTATCGTTTATCGCTATGGCAGAACTCGCTTCTTGATCCCGCATTTGCTGACGTTCTTCTGATGAAAATCGATACGTTTTGAGATTGGCAAGACTCCAGAATGCATCCCCAAAATCGGGTTTGATGCGATAGCTGTTCTGATACGCTTGAATAGCGTCATCAACACGACCCATTGTTTTTAAAGCATGGCCGAGTGTCAGCTGTATTGAATAATTGTCTGGGTTGCTTTGCAACACACTTTCAAAGGTCTTGATAGCCGCTGTAAAATCTCCGGTCGCTTGTTGGGCATTGCCAAGTCCAATTTTTAAATTTGAATTATTGGGGTCAGAATCTAGCAGAATTTGTGCTTGTACCAGTGCCTTGTTATATTTTTGGCGCTTATGTAAAACATGCACATAATCCAGACGGGCCCTTTTATAGTTGGGTTCAAATTCAAGGCAGCTGGCTAATAAAAACTCTGCGTCATCAAGAATTTGAAACTTGTTACCTCACTCAGCCAATAAACGCATCGCTTCTGGTTGATGAGGATGGTCTTTGAGAAAGTGCCGGCATAGCCGTTCTGCGCGGTGCAATTGTTTTTGATATATGAGGCTTGAAACCGAGACTAACGCCGGGGGCAGACTAGAAAGCCAATCAACATGTTTCTTAGCTTCCTGATGGTTAGAATAGTCAAGTTCATCAGCCAACACACGCCAACTTCCAAATAATGCCGGGTTCAAGGCGACCGCTTTTTCAAATGCCGTTATGGCTTTAAAAGTCTCTCCTAAAGCTTTGTGTATAAAACCTTGCTCTTGATGAGCTCTGCCGTGATCGGGTGCTTTTACCAAAACTTGGTTAAGGTTTGCCATGGATTCGGCATATTTTTGCTGTTTACGCTGGCAAACTGCAAGACAATAGATACCTTCAATATGTCCCGGGTTTTGGGCAAGCATATTTTCAAGATTTTCAGATGCTTGGCTTAAATGGCCTTTATTAATCAATAATTGACACTGTTTAATAATCTGTTCAACTTGGGTGTTTTTTACTTGCTCTGGCAAAATCATATCTCGATAAATATCAGGGTATACTTAATATTGTATATAGCGTAACAAAAATAAAAAAGGGTCGACGTAATTAAACGTCGACCCTTTCATGCTTTAAAATGATTAAACATCACTTACAAACAAACACTGACTTAAAATACTAATAATCAAAGCTCACTCTAACACCAACAGTACGAGGTCGTGTTGGAGAAACTCTGAAAACATTATCGGCCGAACCCGCTGCGACTTGCCCAAGAGAATCGGTTGCATTGTCAATAAATAACGTTGCTCTCCAGTCATCTTTTGAAATACTGGCCGACAAGTTAAGTTGATTATAAGACGGCAACTCAACACGACCAGCAGCGGCTAGGCTATTAAACCGTGAATCCACCCACTTGTATACGCCTTGGTAAACAGCTGAATAATCACCAATCTCTTGGTAGAAACGTGCCCCAATGACTGTTTCCAGCTCTGGTGCATAGGGAAGACTTGATCCTACAGGTGCTATATTCACAAGCGTCTGTGGAATTTCTGTCAATTCTGAATCGATATAGCTAAATGAGCCGAAAAGATCTAAATAATCATTCGCAGTCCATTCAAGTTAAAATTCAACACCATTGATTTTGGCCGTTCCAACATTGTCAAAAAATGACGTATTGGCGATAGAAAAATCTAGGATCCCTTGCTGAAGATCGCTAAAGTCAGCATTATATATGGCACCATTAAATCGCAAAGAATTATCAAGCCAAGTTGTTTTCCAGCCAAATTCAAGACTGACCACATCATCAGTATCAAAGGTCGCAGGAATACCACCAATGCCAGCTGCACGGTTGAATCCGCCGCCTCGGAAACCTTCAGAATAGGTCCCATAAAACATTGCGTCAGCATTCATTTTCCAGCGGATATTTCCTTTAAAAATAGTGCCTGACAACGTAGCGGGGCTTAAACCTTCGAGTCTTGCATCCACATTTGATCCACCATTGGCTTCAGGGACGGCAGCCCTTTGTCCAAATGACGATTGCCCCATCAAACCTATATCAATTTCGTAGCGACGTGCACCAACGGTGACAGTCACATCCTCAGTTATATCGTAAGCTAATTCTCCAAATATCGAGATCTCTTCACGATCTGATTGAAAATCATTGACGAATGTGACGCCTGGTGGGCGAGCACTGCCATCAGTATTAGTAAACGCGCCGGGTATTGGAAAGTTGGGTGAAAATCCCGCTTTAATTGCCCCTGCATAGGTAAAATCGGTTAAAAAGTTAAGTTGCTGATCATCATAGAACACCCCACCAATGGCACGGAAACGGTCATCAGCATTGGTTGCGAAGCGAATTTCGTGATCACTACGTTCAGTTGAGAATTGTTCAGATGTGGTCATGACTGGGCTAAAACATTCATCGTAAGCTGGATAGGTACATATATAGTAAGGAACGTAGGGGCCGACATTAACATAACCGGTATAGTCGCTCTGTCCTTGAAACGTTCGGTCTGTGAACGAGCCGTTGTAAATCACTTCAAGCCCACTAAGCATACCATTGACAGTCCATTGGGTGAGGCTGACCTTATCATCACCTTTAGTGAGTGAAAAGGTCGCGACATTTAAGTCGTCATCGTCACTAATATCCGGGTCATATTCAAAAGAACCTTCAGTGTCAAGCTGTTGACTTGTATGCTGTAATAACACATCCCAATCGTCATTGATTTGCCACAATGCGCTGAATCTCATGCCGCGATATGTTGCTTCATTATAATCATCTTCCACAAACGTGGAGTTACTGACTTCCTGTCGAATCGCTGGAACGCGCCCTCCCACCCCCGGATTAGTCAGCGGCAAGCTATTCGTGGCAAGCACATTATCTATAAAGCCGCCATCAGTAGAACTATAACCGGCGAGACGTATGGCAAAGGTATCCTCTGCAATTGGTATATTGATAAAACCTTCAGATTTATTACTGATGCCGCCGTTTTTGGTGGATGACATTCCGAACTCACCACCCGCGCCGAAGTTACTCAAATCTGGTTTATTGGTGATAAGACGAACAGTACCTGCTTGCGAACTGGCCCCAAACAATGTGCCTTGAGGACCTTTCAACACTTCAACCCTTTGCAAGTCAACGGCATATAAATCGATATTACGACCGGGAGTGGTGATGGGTGCTTCATCAAGATAAAAGGCGACACTTGGCTCACCGCCTATTCCAGAAATTCTCACCGCGGCACGACCAGCTGATACTCCTCGGATATAGGTTTACTGTTTACCGGGTCCTTGGCCATCAGAGGTAACACCAGGTAACAATGCAATGTAATCATCAAAACTGTCGATGCCTAACTGTTGAAGCTTTTCACCACTTATGGCCTGTACCGCAATTGGTACAACTTGTTGGTTCTCTGATCGGCGAGTTGAAGTAATCACTATTTTCTCGAGCTGGCGTTCGCTCTTAGCTTCTTTCTCATCGAGTTGACTTTTTTCTTGAGCTTGAACAGCGCCATTGCTCAATGCGAGAGCGATGGCCATGGTGAGTGCTGTTTTAACGGGTCGGTTTATTTGATTCATGTGTGTTCTTTTTTATTATGTTCCTTCAACTTAGTCAGTTGAACTGATCCTAGGTGAATTAATATATCAGTTCTGAAGCTAGGCGCTTATCAACAGAGTATCTTTGCCCCTCAGAGACAAACCTTAAAATGTGGCTCGGATACGCAGAGGCCTAGAAATTATCTGTTGTATAACTTCATCCCATAATATTCCAAAAAAATTTGGCGCCATATGATACTACACATCGTAAAAGATTGCCGAAGGCTGGCAGAACAAAACCAGTATTAAGCAATCAAGGTACCTTTCACAGCATAATTTTGGGGCATTTCTGGTCATTACATCACGTCGATCTTAGAAAAAAAATTTGGGGATTAGATTAACTAATCTACATTTATTATCGACGATAGTACGCATAAAAACATGTAACCAGACGATTTCGATAATCACCAATAAGTATCTTCCTATTAGGTTGATGCTTTTTTTGTTCATAAAGCTGCGTCAATTGATGTATGTGGTTTTGTATAATTCGTATTGAAGCCAAGCGGCAAAAAAGGCTCACCACAGCGTTCACGTAATAAATAATGGGGAGAGTGTTTAGGTTTAGGTAATTGTGTTTCGCGGAAGCCTGTATGACCTCGGTTGTGTATTCTATTTTTCTAGTCAAAGGCTGATGCATAGGGAAAGTTAGATCGATTCTTACATAACTATGGGTAGACTGTATCAAGTGTGGCTGGGGTGAAAATGTCGTTTACGTTGAGCATGATTTGAGCGTAGCCCGACGCCTGTTTTTAGCATCAATGGCCTATTTTCGTATTTGAACGCTAAAATCAGATGTGTAGTGTTGCCCATAATGCGATAAGAATCATCATTCTGTGAGTCTTGTACTATTCACTCGCAACTCACAACTGCCTTTTTACTTATTGATAACCATCGATATGGATATTGTTTTACTTACCCAGTCCGCATCAGGATCTGATTCCCATCCGATTTTATAGTCCAAACGGTTAATGCCAAAATTTGCGTTTAACCTGTCTTGATTGTCTATCAACATGAAGCTCACTGGTTGAGCTATATTCTTGATCGTTAAATCACCCAATACATGATATCCCTCTTCAGTTATTTCAACCTTATTACTCACAAATGAACCTAGAGGGTGATTTTCCACATCAAACCAGTCAAATTCAGGTAATGTGCTGTCGTAAATACTGTCTCCTGTTTTTGCTGAGCTCATGTAAAAAGTGGCAATGATATTAGGCTTGCTTTGAGGTGGCAGGTTGAGTGTGGCCTGCCAGCGCTCAAATTTTCCTTCGAAATTCATACCTGCATGCTGACCAGAAAAAGACACAGTGCCTGATTGATGACTACTTTTAATTTCTGCTTGGACAACTGTTGTAATCAAACTTAAATATAGTGTAATAGAAAATGACAACAGCATTCCTATCGAAAACGTTCTGTTTAAAAACGTACTGTTTATAAGAGTCTTCATTTTTTAAACCACCACATTCGGCTAATTAAATTTATATCATGCTTTTTATTGTGCCACACAACCGCACTTACATGACCGGCAATCAAAGCGCCGAGCACAGTTGCTGTTATCCAGTGCACATTATTGGCTAACGTCTCAATAGACTTATTTCTGGCCACACCCGGGATATGTGGCCAGTTGATCCAGTCAACAAACACAAAAGTGGGTAAACCGAACGGACTGGCCGACACCATT
>NZ_CALSOK010000006.1:0-272377 GCF_943787955.1 uncultured Paraglaciecola sp. | reverse complement strand
TAGCCCTTTCTCTAAATAGGAGCCTGGCAATGTGCTACTCTCGCATGGGGAAACCCCAAACTACCATCGCCGCTAATGTGTTTCACTTCTGAGTTCGGAATGGGATCAGGTGGTGCCACATCGCTATTGTCGCCAGACAAAAACTGTTATCTATCAAGTTTTCACTCAATAAATCAATATGTAAAAGCTGATGCTCGCTGCCTACCTAGGTAGAAGCGCGCTGTAATCGAGCCTAAAGAATGTCTTCAGTCTTACTCTTAATTTTATGTTAATACTTGCCACTCATCAAACACTCAGCACTTCTTTTATGAAGCCACTTGGGCGTTGTATGGTTAAGCCTCACGGGCAATTAGTACAGGTTAGCTCAACGCATTGCTACGCTTCCACACCCTGCCTATCAACGTCGTAGTCTTCAACAACCCTTAAGGTACGTTAAACGTACAGGGATGACTCATCTTAGGGCTCGCTTCGCGCTTAGATGCTTTCAGCGCTTATCGATTCCGAACGTAGCTACCGGGCAATGCCTTTGGCAAAACAACCCGAACACCAGCGGTTCGTCCACTCCGGTCCTCTCGTACTAGGAGCAGCTCCCTTCAATCATCCAACGCCCACACCAGATAGGGACCGAACTGTCTCACGACGTTCTAAACCCAGCTCGCGTACCACTTTAAATGGCGAACAGCCATACCCTTGGGACCGACTTCAGCCCCAGGATGTGATGAGCCGACATCGAGGTGCCAAACACCGCCGTCGATATGAACTCTTGGGCGGTATCAGCCTGTTATCCCCGGAGTACCTTTTATCCGTTGAGCGATGGCCCTTCCATTCAGAACCACCGGATCACTATGACCTACTTTCGTACCTGCTCGACGTGTCTGTCTCGCAGTTAAGCTGGCTTATGCCATTGCACTAACCTCCTGATGTCCGACCAGGATTAGCCAACCTTCGTGCTCCTCCGTTACGCTTTGGGAGGAGACCGCCCCAGTCAAACTACCCACCAGACACTGTCCACAATCCCGATAAGGGACCAATGTTAGAACATCAAACCTACAAGGGTGGTATTTCAAGGTAGACTCCACATCATCTAGCGACAATGCTTCAAAGTCTCCCACCTATCCTACACATGTAGGGTCAATGTTCAGTGCCAAGCTATAGTAAAGGTTCACGGGGTCTTTCCGTCTAGGTGCGGGTACACAGCATCTTCACTGCAATTTCAATTTCACTGAGTCTTGGGTGGAGACAGCGTGGCCATGATTACGCCATTCGTGCAGGTCGGAACTTACCCGACAAGGAATTTCGCTACCTTAGGACCGTTATAGTTACGGCCGCCGTTTACCGGGGCTTCGATCAAGAGCTTCTCCGAAGATAACCCCATCAATTAACCTTCCGGCACCGGGCAGGCGTCACACCGTATACGTCATCTTTCGATTTAGCACAGTGCTGTGTTTTTAATAAACAGTTCCAGCCACCATTTCACTGCGGCCCCCGTTCGCTCATGAAGCAAGTCCAATCACAAACAGGGGCGTACCTTCTCCCGAAGTTACGGTACGATTTTGCCGAGTTCCTTCACCCAAGTTCTCTCAAGCGCCTTAGTATTCTCTACCTGACCACCTGTGTCGGTTTGGGGTACGGTTCGATATATCATAAGTTTAGAGGCTTTTCCTGGAAGCATAGTATTTGCAACTTCAACACCGTAGTGTCTCGTCTCGTGTCTCGAGCATGTAGGCTCCCGGATTTGCCTAAGAGCCAACTCTACGCACTTTCACCTGGACAACCAACGCCAGGCTTGCATAACTTTCTCCGTCCCCCCTTCACTGATATACCAAGTACGGAAATATTAATCCGTTTCCCATCGACTACGCATTTCTGCCTCGCCTTAGGGGCCGACTTACCCTGCCCTGATTAGCATGGGACAGGAAACCTTGGTCTTCCGGCGTGGGGGTTTTTCACCCCCATTATCGTTACTCATGTCAGCATTCGCACTTGTGATATGTCCAGCTCGCCTCTCAGCTCACCTTCAGCCACTTACACAACGCTCCCCTACCACGCAAAGTAAACTTTGCGTCCGCAGCTTCGGTATATTACTTAGCCCCGTTACATCTTCCGCGCAGGCCGACTCGACTAGTGAGCTATTACGCTTTCTTTAAAGGATGGCTGCTTCTAAGCCAACCTCCTAGCTGTCTTAGCCTTCCCACCTCGTTTCCCACTTAGTAATATTTAGGGACCTTAGCTGGCGGTCTGGGTTGTTTCCCTCTTCACGACGGACGTTAGCACCCGCCGTGTGTCTCCCGGATAGTACTCACAGGTATTCGGAGTTTGCAAAGGGTTGGTAAGTCGGGATGACCCCCTAGCCTTAACAGTGCTCTACCCCCTGTGGTATTCGTCCGAGGCGCTACCTAAATAGCTTTCGGGGAGAACCAGCTATCTCCGAGTTTGATTGGCCTTTCACCCCCAGCCACAAGTCATCCGCTAACTTTTCAACGTTAGTCGGTTCGGTCCTCCAGTTGATGTTACTCAACCTTCAACCTGCCCATGGCTAGATCACTCGGTTTCGGGTCTATACCTAGCAACTAAACGCGCAGTTAACACTCGCTTTCGCTACGGCTCCCCTATTCGGTTAACCTTGCTACTAAATATAAGTCGCTGACCCATTATACAAAAGGTACGCAGTCACAGAACAAGTCTGCTCCTACTGCTTGTACGTATACGGTTTCAGGTTCTATTTCACTCCCCTCACAGGGGTTCTTTTCGCCTTTCCCTCACGGTACTGGTTCACTATCGGTCAGTTAGGAGTATTTAGCCTTGGAGGATGGTCCCCCCATCTTCAGTCAAGATAACACGTGTCCCGACCTACTTAATATGGCAATAATGACGCTTCGTGTACGGGGCTATCACCCTGTATCGCTGTGCTTTCCAACACATTCCACTACTTCATTACTACTCGGCTGCTCCCCGTTCGCTCGCCGCTACTAGGGGAATCTCTGTTGATTTCTTTTCCTAAGGGTACTTAGATGTTTCAGTTCCCCTCGTTCGCTTCTTATAGCTATGTATTCACTATAAGATACCGCCGAAGCGGTGGGTTTCCCCATTCGGAAATCTGTGGGTCAAAGCATTTTGTCGGCTCTCCACAGCTTATCGCAGACTTACACGTCCTTCATCGCCTCTAACTGCCTAGGCATCCACCGTATACGCTTAGTCACTTAACCATACAACCCCAAATGACCTCTCCATTACCGAAGTAATAGTGCGTTATTCGTCATCATCTCAGTAACGTCAGAGATAATTCCAAACAACTCGTCCACCCTTTGACCTTTTATTTCAAAGTTAGGTGCATGACACCTTATTAAGGGACCATGCCGTTGCATGCGTGACAAGTTCTAATCACAAAATCAGATAGAGTAAGTTCCTAAGAACACTCTTTTAGTTTTCGATTACTATTTTATCAGCTTTCCATATTGTTAAAGAACATTGTGTCCTGCGTCTTAGCGCCGGCTACAATTAAGGTTTAAAAAACCTTAATCAATAAACACTCTTAGCTAAACTAAACAGTACGTATTGATTAAGGTTACTTAATCTTATTAAAAACCAAGAGATGGTAGGCTTGGGCAGACTTGAACTGCCGACCTCACCCTTATCAGGGGTGCGCTCTAACCAGCTGAGCTACAAGCCTATAGTCTGACTAGGCCAGATAAGTGGTGGAGCTAAGCAGGATCGAACTGCTGACCTCCTGCGTGCAAGGCAGGCGCTCTCCCAGCTGAGCTATAGCCCCGTAATTATGAGCTCTTCACTTTAGGCTTTACCTAAAACAAAAAACTATAAATACAAAGTCTCTCGGTTTCTCTTCATCAAAACAAAACAATCTGTGTGAACACTCAACGAAGCAAGGTTCGCCGTAATAGTAAGGAGGTGATCCAACCCCAGGTTCCCCTAGGGTTACCTTGTTACGACTTCACCCCAGTCATGAATCACAAAGTGGTAACCGTCCTCCCGAAGGTTAGACTAGCTACTTCTTTTGCAACCCACTCCCATGGTGTGACGGGCGGTGTGTACAAGGCCCGGGAACGTATTCACCGCAACATTCTGATTTGCGATTACTAGCGATTCCGACTTCATGGAGTCGAGTTGCAGACTCCAATCCGGACTACGACGAGCTTTAAGGGATCCGCTTACCTTCGCAGGTTCGCTTCCCTCTGTACTCGCCATTGTAGCACGTGTGTAGCCCTACTCGTAAGGGCCATGATGACTTGACGTCGTCCCCACCTTCCTCCGGTTTGTCACCGGCAGTCTCCTTAGAGTGCCCAACTTAAGGCTGGCAACTAAGGACAAGGGTTGCGCTCGTTGCGGGACTTAACCCAACATCTCACGACACGAGCTGACGACAGCCATGCAGCACCTGTATCTAGATTCCCGAAGGCACCAATTCATCTCTGAAAAGTTTCTAGTATGTCAAGAGTAGGTAAGGTTCTTCGCGTTGCATCGAATTAAACCACATGCTCCACCGCTTGTGCGGGCCCCCGTCAATTCATTTGAGTTTTAACCTTGCGGCCGTACTCCCCAGGCGGTCTACTTATCGCGTTAGCTGCGCTACTCACGGATTAAATCCACAAACAGCTAGTAGACAGCGTTTACGGTGTGGACTACCAGGGTATCTAATCCTGTTCGCTACCCACACTTTCGCACATGAGCGTCAGTCTTTGGCCAGGGAGTCGCCTTCGCCACTGATGTTCCTTCTGATATCTACGCATTTCACCGCTACACCAGAAATTCCACTCCCCTCTCCAAGACTCTAGTCTGCCAGTTCTAAATGCTATTCCCAGGTTGAGCCCGGGGCTTTCACATCTAGCTTAACAAACCGCCTGCGTGCGCTTTACGCCCAGTAATTCCGATTAACGCTCGGACCCTCCGTATTACCGCGGCTGCTGGCACGGAGTTAGCCGGTCCTTCTTCTGTTGCTAACGTCATACCTGATGGGTATTAACCAACAAGCTTTCCTCACAACTGAAAGTGCTTTACAACCCGAAGGCCTTCTTCACACACGCGGCATGGCTGCATCAGAGTTTCCTCCATTGTGCAATATTCCCCACTGCTGCCTCCCGTAGGAGTCTGGGCCGTGTCTCAGTCCCAGTGTGGCTGATCTTCCTCTCAGAACAGCTAGAGATCGTCGCCTTGGTGAGCCTTTACCTCACCAACAAGCTAATCTCGCTTAGGCCACTCTCTGGGCGAGAGGAGCAAGCTCCCCCCTTTGGTCCGTAGACATTATGCGGTATTAGCTATCGTTTCCAATAGTTATCCCCCACCCAAAGGCATGTTCCTAAGTATTACTCACCCGTCCGCCACTCGACATCATCTAGCAAGCTAGACATGTTTCCGTTCGACTTGCATGTGTTAGGCCTGCCGCCAGCGTTCAATCTGAGCCATGATCAAACTCTTCAATTAAATATTAAAAATATGAATTTTTTTTGGTGAACTCTCACTTCGTGAGTGTCCACACAGATTGTCTTGTTCTAATTGTTAAAGAGCATGCTAACTGCGTTAGCGGCTTAAGTGGTTGTCCGTAGACCCTCTTAAGCGGGAGGCGTATATTACGTCATTCCCTTTTGATGTCAACGATTTAATTTATTTTTCTTTTCAATTAAACCTTGCTACATCCCGCACCAAATATACGTTTACCGTATAAGCAACAAATTAGGAAATCCTGTTTGTTGCGGTTGACCTAACCGGTCGTCCCTTGAAGCGAGGGCGCATTATAGAGAGAACACATGCCTATGCAACCCCTAATTTGAAATTATCGGTTAAGTGCTTAAAAAGCAATCGACATGAACAATTAAGAAGCTGTTTGAGGTATTAGGTACTCAATCTTTTTTGATATGATGTATTACATAAACTTAAATTAGGAACAACCATGAATATTCGTTCATATAAAAGTAAATCTCCTAAGTTTGCAGCGCATTGTTATATAGATGCTTCATCGGTATTAGTAGGTGACGTAGATTGTGCAGAACATGTCAGTATTTGGCCACTTGTTGCTGCAAGAGGCGACGTTAACTATATAAAAATAGGAGCTAGAACTAATATACAAGATGGAACTATATTACATGTATCTCGAACCAGTGAAGTTAATCCTAATGGATTTCCTCTCCTTATAGGGGAAGATGTGACAGTAGGACATAAATGTATGTTACATGGTTGTACTTTAGGAGACAGGATACTGGTTGGAATGGGGGCGATTATCATGGATGGTGCAATTGTAGAAGATGACGTTTTTATTGGAGCAGGAACATTAGTGCCACCTAAAAAAACACTCAAAAGCGGCTATTTGTATATAGGCAATCCTGCAAAACAGGCTAGAACATTAAAAGAAAGCGAAATAACATTTTTAAAACAGTCCGCACTAAACTACATAAAACTCAAAGATGAATACATTTCCGAGTCTAGTTAAACTCAATACACAAACACTTCTTCAGCGGTGAGCCATATTTCACCGTCTGAATTTAATTTTCCTTTTTTAAGTTCAAGTTCAATAATTTCCTCTATCTCAAACTGCTTTGTATTATAGAGTGAAATTAACACTTCTTTATCGGATCCGTATATATAACAAGCTAGCATTTCACCCTCCTCCATAATATCTATTTTAAGTGCCTCTTTTGTATTCATATAAGTACACCCATCTAAAACTTGAACGGCTTGATTCATAAGGACCTTCTTAGCTTATCTATAACGGGCGATACATCAGGTCGGTAACCAGTCCATAGATAGAAACTTTCTGCTGCCTGCCCAACCAGCATGCCTAATCCATCAAAAGTGTTTAATACTCCTAATTTTTTTGCATGTTGCAGAAATACAGTTGGTTTATCGGCATAACTCATATCATATACATTAGGGCTGCGCCGAATCACAGAGTCTGGAATAGTTGGTAACTCTCCAGTCAAACTTGCAGATGTAGAATTAATTATAAGGTCAAAAGGTTGCCGAACCTCATTTAACTGATTAAGGGCTGCACCAACAAAATTTTCTTGAGGTATTAATGAAGCTAACTGTACAGCCTTTTTCTCTGTGCGGTTAGCAATCATAAGTAATGACGGCTCCAATGCTAATATTGATTGCAATACTCCCCTAGCGGCACCACCAGCACCTAGTAATAAAATACGAGCACCCTCAACTGGCAAATTTAAGCGGTCAAAATCTTGTACTAACCCCTTGCCATCCGTTGTGTCGCCTAGAAAAGTACCATCTTCTTTTCTGATAACGGTATTAACTGACCCAGCAATGGTCGCAGCGGGGGATAAATCATTCACCCACTTCGCCACCTGCTCCTTAAAGGGTGACGTGACGTTACAACCTTTTGCGTCTGCATCATTAAAAAAGTTTATCAGGGCTGGGATGAAGCTTTCTTGTGTTGCAAAAGTGCGATCGTATTCGATAATTAATCCAGCTTGTTGAGCAAACATAGCATGAATAGCAGGTGACTTACTCTGCGCTATTGGGTTACCGAACACCGTATATTTACTCACGATAACCATTCTCTTGGATGGAGGTAATTAGCATATAAATCTGCTTCTTTACTGGCTGGCTCAGGCTCGTAGCAATATTCCCATCGAACTAGGGGTGGCATAGACATCAATATTGACTCCGTACGCCCACCCGTTTGTAATCCAAATAATGTGCCTCTGTCATAGACTAGGTTAAATTCTACATAGCGCCCACGTCTATATAATTGAAAATCACGCTCTTTTTTACCAAAAGTAATATCTTTACGCTTTTCCACAATAGGTACATAAGCATCTAAAAATCCATTGCCTACTGCCTGCATAAACTTAAAGCTTTTTTCAAACCCCTGTTTATTTAAATCATCAAAAAACAAACCACCTACTCCACGTGTCTCATCTCGGTGTTTTAAATAAAAGTAGTCATCACACCACTTTTTATATTCTGGGTATACGTCGTCACCGAAAGGCTGGCAAAGTTTATTAGCCACTGAATGCCAATGCACGACATCTTCATGAAATGGATAAAAAGGTGTAAGATCAAATCCGCCACCAAACCACCAAACTGGCTCCTCACCAGGTTTTTCGGCGATAAAAAAACGTACATTGGCATGAGTAGTTGGCACAAAAGGGTTGTGAGGGTGGATAACCAAAGACACACCTACGGCTTGAAAGCTTCTACCTGTGAGCTCAGGACGAGCAGCAGTAGCAGATGCAGGTAATTGTCCTCCAAAAACATGTGAGAAGTTGACTCCACCTTGTTCAATAAGTTTACCATCTGTTAGCACGCGACTGCGACCACCGCCGCCAAGCTCACGCTGCCAATTATCTTCAACAAAACTTCCCTTACCATCCACCAGCTCTAAGGTTTGGCAAATATTGTCTTGTAGCTTGAGTAAGTACTGTTTAACTTTTTCTATATCTGGTAATGAATCGGTTTTCATCTAACTAATTGTCTCTTATGGTTTGACCAGAAATTCCATGACGTATTTGACTGGGTTTATTTGCCCCACCTACTGCGCCATCTACTAGTAATAAGGTTTTGTCGAATTGTTGATATAATTGTTCAGTGTTTACTGCAGGTTTTGCTCCAGACACATTAGCACTGGTAGATATTAAAGGCTTGCCAAATAACTCGCACAACTTTCTTACTACAGGGTGCTGACTTACCCGCACTGCAATTAAATCACTATCACCAGTAATCCATTTAGGTGCTTTTTTAGCAGCGGGTAATAACCATGTTACTGGGCCTGGCCAACTAGAAAATATTTCAGTGCGTTTATGTCTAGGGATCTTCGCATCATCAACATAGAGTAATAACTGCGAATAGGTGTTGGCAACTAGGATCAAGCCTTTATCTACAGGTCTTCTTTTCAGGGCTAATAATTTGTTCACAGCATCTTCATTATCTGGATCACATCCAAGTCCAAGTACAGCTTCAGTTGGGTAAGCAATCAACTCCCCTTGCAGCAAGTTTTGAATGATAAGCTCTGCGTCTTCGATTGTGGATAGAGGTTTCATGTAATCCTAAATAAGTCTACTTTAACTCAGGTATATAATTCACAATGCAATACAAATGAGGCCTTTGTATTGCATTATTAAGGTTTAGTAATTTTACATTGACATTGTTTTTGTGGGCATAACAGTTCAGCTTCTGAACTTCCTTTCTTCTCTTGCATTATGGGCCAATGGCATTCTGGGCACGGATAATCAATGGGCGGCAAGTTCAGAAGATATTTACATTTGGGATAATTATCACACGCATAAAATGACTTGCCAAACTTATTCGCGCGCTTAGTAATATGTCCTTTTTTACACGACGGGCAGTTTAATTGTGTGTCTTCATTGTTGGAGTTTGACTCAATATAATCACAATCAGGAAAATCGCTACAGCCAATAAACAGCCCAAACCGCCCCTTTTTTATGACTAACTGAGATTGGCATAGCGGGCAGGAGGAACCCTCTATTATTTTGATCTCAGCATTTTCGTATTCGTGTAGGGGTTTTGAAAAATTACATTCTGGATAACGGCTACAACCAATAAAGATACCAGACTTACCTCGTCTGACGTTTAATTTAGCGTTACATTTTGGACAAGGCCCGAAAGCTTGTTCAGACGCACTAGCTGAAAACAAAGTGTGATCAATTTTAGACACTTAATAAAACACTCTTAATGATTATAGATAAGAAACAATCAGTGAAAAGGCCCTTCCGGCTCTTCAAACAACAAATCTTCCATCTGGGCATAGGCATTTTCTTTTCCTGGTACATTAAACAGCACCATCAACACTACCCATTTCATGTCCTCTAGACAAAATTCTTTTGAGTCAATCTCCATCACGCGATCAATCACCATTTCTCGGGTAGATGAATCCAGCACATTAATTTGTTCGAGGAACATTAAGAAACCGCGACACTCGACATCCAAGCGCATCTCTTCGTCTTGCGTGTAAACACGAGTAACAAAAGAATTAAGCCCTTTAGCTAAATAAGGTTTAATATCAGTCTCTTGTAATGCTGCCAGTTTTTCTAACCAAGAAAGCGCTTTATAAATTTCGTCGTGATGAAAGCCAGCTCGTACAAGCTCATCTGTCAACTCGTCTTGATCGACTCGTATTTCAGTTTCGCTATGAATAAGGTTTTCAAATAAATACATTAGGATATCGAACATGTTATTTTCTCCCCAATTTAATGTAACCGCCGGGAACACCGATAACTAAACCGCGCAATTCATATTCTAATAATTGTGACATCACATCTGCTACTTTTATACCGCTTCGCTGAGCTACTATATCTAATGGCGTTATTTCAAAATCTACACTAGCTAACAATTTGTCTGATGCCAAGCTCTGTGACATGTTTTTTTCTGATTCATCTACTTTTTTGCTCGGAGCAGGTAAAATAAGTTGTGTGAATTCTTCATTAATATCTTCTATACACGTTACCAACTTTGCCCCCTGTTGAATCAAATGATGACATCCTGCAGACATGGGGTTGTGAATATTTCCCGGAAGCGCAAATACCTCTCGGTTTTGCTCTAAAGCGTATCTTGCAGTAATTAACGATCCACTCTTTATTGCAGCTTCAATGATAAGAGTGCCAATAGACAAACCACTGATAATGCGGTTTCGTCTTGGAAAGTATTCTGGTCGTCCGGGCGAGTTGGGTGCAAACTCAGAAATAATCACACCATTGTTCTGTAGAATTTTATCCGCTAACTTTATATGACGCCTAGGATACATTTTATCAATAGCAGTACCCAAAACAGCTATAGTTGTACAGCCTCCTAGCAGAGCCCCTTGATGTGACATTCCGTCAATGCCATGGGCTAAGCCACTAGTAATTGTCCAACCACATTCGCTTAAACGGCTAGCAAAAAACTTAGCGTTTTCCTTGCCCTGTGGACTTGGTGCTCTACTTCCTACTATTGCGATTTGATAGTTGTTTAAGTGCTTGGGATCGCCATAACCGTATATCAGTGGTGGGGGACTAGAAATTTGCTTGAGTAGGCTTGGGTAACTAGGATGATCGAAGTGAAGTAAAAAACGGTTATGCGCTTTATTAAGCCACCGCAAACTAACGTCTAAAATACTCATGTTAGGATGCAGTATTACTTCAATTTGCTTGTGATTAAACCCCACTTCCACTAGAGAATTTTTTGATAGAGTAAATAACTCAGGTAGCCCAACAGCGCACTTTTGCTTTAACTTTTTCAAGCTAGAGACCGAGAAATTTGGAACCTGAGTCAACTTCAACCAATTTTTCAACTCACGACTATTTAAATCAACATCCAGTTGCATAATTTGTTCCCTAGATAGTTAGCTTCAGCTAGGACTAGGGTCTTGCTACTATCATTCCCCTTTTTATGACTTTAGCTGATTTAGTAATAAGTGCATAACTTGCTGTATCAAAAGCTTTAAATACTACAACCTCTCCAATCTTTAAAGCTGGCTGAGTAATTTCATCCCCCTTTTTAAAAGCGTTAAGGTTTATGTCTGTTTCGCCTTCATATTTGGGTTCTTTTCCATCAATTATTTTTGGCCCTTGACTGTATATGCCCATTATAGTTCCAGCAGAAACTTGATCCGAACCAATATCTAGCACCACCACATTATATTTACCCAATAAGTTATGTTGCTCTAAGTCATGAATAATATAGCCAGTTTGGTTTTCTGCGGCAATAAGCAAAATTTCATCTAGTTCGTTTGTGACTGCAGGAATGATTTTATCACCTCGCTTAACCTCTAGTTTTGCTTGTAATATTTTAATGAGTTTTTGCTTGCCTACATCAGCATTCATTAACTTAGCTCTAGCTAAATGGCGTATTTGTAAACCGATAAAATTGCCATCCATGTCATAGAGCTCATTTTGCATTCTAACAATGTTCACATTCTCTTTACTGCGACGGGAGGCTTTTCCAAGCACTAGATTATCAGTGGCAAAACGAACAGCTCCCTCTTTATCTCCCAGAATATATGGATAACGATCATAAGCTTCCTTAGACATAATCATCTCATTTTCTATATAGGGTTTGATGACTGACCATGGCAATGCAGCTATAGCTTCTGGAGTTTTAAAGGATTTGGAACCTTCAGGAGAAAGCTTTATTAAAGGCTTTAATGGTTCTCTCACCACTTCAAGAACAATTTCACCTTTTTGATTCTTAGCCAAGCGTAACTTGTCACCGGGATAGATAAGATGAGGATTAGTAATATGTATATTGGTGCGCCAAAGCTGAGGCCATTGCCAAGGCTTATCCAAATACATATTGGATATATCCCACAAAGTATCTCCTTTTTTTACTACATAAACTTCAGGAGCGGTATTTTTCACTAAAACGCTGTCTGCGAAGCTATATAATGGCAAGAGCACCAACAGCATTAGCAACCTTATTAATTTTTTGCTCATCATTCTTATACACACCTTGATGCAGTGACTATTATGTTTTGGATCTATTTAAGCTAGAATAGCCAGGTAGAAACGTATTAAATAGTCAATTCTATTTGATCGTATACTATATAATACACACCAATAGTAACTCTCTCACTGTAGCGTAAAGTTACTATTGGTTACATTAGTTCCTGAGTCCGTAATTCATTATAGTTGAATAATACAATGGCAATATTAGATGTATTGCGCTTTCCTGATGAGAGATTGCGCACAGTAGCAAAAAAAATACAAAAAGTTGATAAATCCATTACTGCTCTTATTAGCGACATGTTCGATACTATGCGTGAAGAAAATGGTATCGGTTTGGCAGCAACACAAGTTGATGTGCATAAGCGTTTAGTGGTCATGGATGTGTCAGAAAATCAAGATGCCCCTATGGTTTTTATTAACCCTGACATTACCCACAAAGAAGGTAAAATCATCAGTGAAGAAGGCTGTTTATCAGTCCCCAATAATTATGCGCAGGTCGAAAGAGCAGAAAAAATTACGGTTTCTGCTCTTGATAAAACGGGTGAACCTTTCACATTAGATGCAGATGGCTTACTAGCAATTTGTATTCAACATGAATTAGATCATCTAAAGGGCAAATTATTTGTGGATTATTTATCCCCACTCAAACGCCAGAGAATTAAAACCAAGTTAGAAAAAGAAGCCAGACTTGCGACAAGAAACTAAGACACAATTGAATAACCCGTTAAGGATAGTATTTGCTGGAACGCCTGAGTTTGCCGCATTACATTTACAGGCATTAATAGACTCTGAACATGATGTTATTGCGGTTTACAGTCAACCAGACCGCCCAGCTGGTCGTGGAAAAAAACTGCAGGCAAGTCCAGTAAAACAATTGGCCGTTGAATATTCAATCCCAGTTTATCAACCTCAATCATTGAAAACTGCAGACTCACAACTAGCCTTATCTGCATTACAGGCAGATATCATGGTAGTGGTAGCTTATGGATTGATTCTTCCAGCATCAATATTAAACACGCCCAAATTAGGTTGCCTCAACGTTCACGGTTCCTTATTACCAAAATGGCGAGGAGCAGCCCCTATTCAGCGCTCAATTTGGGCAGGTGACAAAGAGACAGGTGTAACGATTATGCAAATGGATGAAGGCTTGGATACCGGTTCTATGCTGTTCAAGCAGTCACTCACTATTACCAAAAAAGATACCAGTGCCAGTTTGTATCAAAAGCTATCAGAAATTGGACCTAAAGCTTTGCTTGAGACCTTGTCCACACTTGCTGAAATACAACCTCAGATCCAAAATGATGATTTCGCTAGTTATGCCAAAAAATTATCAAAAGAAGAGGCCAAAATGGACTGGAATTTATCTGCAGAACAACTTGAAAAAAATATTCGTGCATTTAATCCATGGCCAGTCGCTTTTTTCAACATTAATGACTTTAATATAAAAGTGTATTCGTCAGATGTTGTTAAAAACGAAAACCCTGACACGCCTGCAGGACAAATTGTTAAGTCAGATAAAACAGGTATCTTAGTGACAACTGGTAATGAATGTTTATTGCTAACCAGATTGCAACTTCCCGGCAAAAAACCAATGGCAGTAGCGGATGTCCTTAATGGAAGAGCTGATTGGTTTGCGGTAGGTGTTTCGCTAATATGAAATATTTTTTATGAAGAGCAAGTCAAAAGGTAACCATTTCAATTTACGTGCTGATGCCGCCAAGGTGTTGCATCAAATATTAGAAGAAGGTCAATCTGCAAGGGAATGTTTGCCTCTTGCTCAATTACCCCACAAAGAACAAGACAAAGCATGGTTGCAAGAGATGGTTTATGGCGTTTTACGTAATTTACCTATTTTACAGTTTTGGCTTAGGCAACTACTCGATAAGCCATTAAAAAACCGCTTCAAAATTGTTGAGCAATTGATCATGTTGGGGTTTTATCAATTAGCCTTTAGTCGTGTCAGTCAGCATGCAGCAGTGTCTGAAACAGTAGCTGCATGTCAGCCTCTGAATACTCTAGCGATGAAAGGTCTAGTCAATGCTATCCTGCGTACATTTTTAAGAGATGAAATGTCTCAACAGGGAACACCCAATAAACAAATAGCGTCAGGATTGCCTAAATGGTTATACAAAAAACTTGAAGCTGAATATAAAGATGTGTTTATTGATTTATCTACCAATATGCAATTAAAGGCTCCAATTTGGCTCAGAGTTAATACTCGCAAGATTTCTCATGCACAATTTGCTGAAGAGCTAAAAAAAGCAAGTATCGAATTTACTGATCCTATCGGACATCCAGAAGCTTTTATATTGTTAAAGGGTTATGACGTAACTAGCTTGCCCGGTTTTGATTCAGGGTGGTTTGCTGTACAAGATGGAGCTGCACAACTTGCAGCCCATTACCTTAAGCCTGAACAAGGTGAATCAATATTAGATTGTTGTGCTGCACCAGGTGGTAAAATTTGTCATATAATTGAATTAGAACCGAATATTTCTAAAACAGTTGCTTTAGAAATAGATGAAAAACGCGCTCTAAAAATCAAAGAAAATTTAGTTAGGTTAGGGCATGACGCAGATATTGTAGTGGGTGACGCAAGCATGCCAGAAAAATGGTGGGATGGGCGATTGTTCGACCGAGTGCTACTCGATGCACCGTGCTCTGCCACTGGTATTATCCGCCGACACCCTGACATAAAATGGCTGCGTAAGGCCAAGGATATTGATGTACTTGTGAACCTACAAAAGCAAATATTAGATGCTATATGGCCACTCATTAAACCTGGCGGGACTATGCTTTATGTTACTTGTTCTATTTTACCCGAAGAAAACCATCTACAAATACGTGACTTTTTATCAAGAACAGATAACGCATTGATAGATAAAACTTTTTATAACGATTCTGTGGACAGTCCGGGTAAACAGATTTTACCCGGAGATCAACAAATGGATGGTTTCTATTATGCGCGACTGCTAAAGTCTCCAAAATAATAAGGTTTACATACCACTAATGAAAATAATTATTCTTGGTGCTGGCCAAGTTGGCGCCACTTTAGCTGAAAATTTAGTCGGTGAAAAAAATGAAATCACCGTCATCGATTCAGATCCAGAGACTCTAAGGCATCTTCAAGATAGATTAGATTTACAAGTTGTAGCGGGTATGGGCTCGCATCCAGATGTGCTAAAAAAAGCAGGAGCAGAAGATGCTGACATGCTAATTGCTGTAACCAACAGCGATGAAAGTAACATGATGGCTTGTCAGGTTGCTTATAGCTTATTCAAAACGCCAACAAAAATTGCCCGTGTTCGCTCTGAACAATACATCATCTATCAAGAACAGCTGTTTAAGCATCAAGACGTACCTGTCGATCATCTTATTGCCCCAGAACAACTTGTTACAAAGGCCATAAAACGCCTGATAGATTATCCAGGTGCATTACAAGTGGTTGAATTTGCCGATGGCAAAGCTAGCTTAGTAGCGATTAAAGCTTATTATGGTGGCTTATTGGTAGGCCATGCACTGTCCACCTTAAAAGAGCATATCCCTAATGTTGAAACGCGTGTAGCTGCTATATACCGAAGAGGTAAACCGATTCGTCCGCTTGGGACAACTATTATTGAAGCTGATGATGAAGTGTTTTTTATCGCAGCTACAAAACATATTCGCACGGTTATGAGTGAACTACAAAAACTCGAGTCAAGTTACAAGCGTATTATGATCGCAGGAGGCGGCCTAATTGGTGCTGGACTAGCAAAGTTACTCGAACACAATCACAATGTGAAATTAATTGAATTTAACCATGAAAGGGCTAAGTATCTCTCTGCACATTTAGATAAAACAATCGTATTTGCTGGTGATGCCTCAGATCATGAGTTATTAACCGAAGAAAATGTCGAACAAGTTGACGCTTTTATCGCCGTCACCAACGATGACGAAGCCAACATTATGTCAGCGATGTTAGCGAAAAAGCTTGGCGCACAAAAAGCTATGGTCCTGATACAACGAGGAGCCTATGTTGATTTAGTTCAAGGTGGTGATATTGATATAGCGTTCTCTCCACAGCAGGCCACCATCTCAGCGCTTCTCACTCATATAAGACGAGGAGATATAGTGAACGTATACTCACTAAGAAGAGGAGCAGCAGAAGCCATTGAAGCTATTGCACATGGTGATCGAAACACATCCAAGGTAGTTGGACGAGAAATCCGTGAAATAAACCTTCCTCCAGGCACCACCATAGGTGCCATAGTCCGTAGTGAAGAAGTCATCATTGCTCACGGAGACACAAAGATTGAAGCCAACGACCACGTTATACTTTTTTTAGTGGATAAGAAATTTGTAAGTCACGTAGAGAAATTATTTCAGCCCAGTGCGTTATTTTTTGGCTAAATATGAATTTAGTCTTTGCTCTTATAACTTTACAAAACCACAAAAAATCTTATAAAGTTAAAGCAATTGGTACAAGAGCATAACCTTCCAAGGCTGTGAATATCGATTATCAAGCAAATCAGTGGTAATGGTTACTCTCCGGTCGATAACCCTGCATATGTTCAATGTAGTATGAATGTATTTGTCCGAAATTCAGATAAAACCCTAACATTATTTACTAGTCACTATTTATAGAGTGGCTTTGAAGGTGTCTCTACTGGTGCTGCAATTAGTTATGCAACAGGAAGATATACCGAACTCAAGTCATCACGGCTGTTGATAAAGCCAATATAGAGCTCGAAGAGGCCCAACTTCTTATGTCTAGTAAAACTAGCCTTCGCTATGGCGTCTTTTTTCTAACCAATTAAAATGTATTTAATGACAATATTGGTCTGTATACATTTCTTGATCTTCGATCTATGTATAAATTATTAACTCCTCCAAAAAGTAGGTGAAAATAGCACTAACAATGAAAATACTTCTAACCGACCAAAAAGCATTGCTATTATTAACAACCATTTACCACTATCAGACACATCAGCGTAGGTAGCAGCCACAGATCCTAATCCTGGACCTAAGTTATTAAGTGTTGCCGCAGTTGCGCTAAAAGCCGTCACGTCATCCATCCCAGTAGCGATCAGTCCAACCATAATAATCACAAAAATCATCGCATAGGCTGAAAAGAAACCCCAGACAGCTTCGACAACTCTGTCTGGTAAGGCTCTTTCACCTAATTTTACAGAGTAAACCGCTTTGGGATGGATTAACCGGTCGACTTCTCTTTTACCTTGTAAATATAGTAAAAAAACTCGAATAACTTTTAAGCCTCCTCCAGTCGAGCCTGCACATCCACCAATAAAGCTTGAGAAAATTAGCATGATAGGCAAAAACACAGGCCAGTTAGAGAAATCTGTAGTGGTAAAACCCGCGGTTGTACTAATAGATACAGATTGAATCAAGGCTTGGTCAAAAGCTATTCCCGCATCGGCAAACCAACTGAATTGAAGTAACACAATAAAACAAATCAGCACCAAACTAATTTGAATGATAAAAAATGCTTTTAGCTCAGGATCATGAAAATACCCCTTTAAAGAGCGCCCACTAGCCGCAGCGTAATGCAGAGCAAAGTTCAATGCCGCAATCCATAGAAATACCACACAAACTATATTCACACCAACACTGTTAAATTGACCTAAACTTGCATCGTAGTTACTAAACCCACCAATAGCGATAGTCGAAAATGCATGACAAATAGCATCAAACAAGTTCATACCTACAACCCAAAACGCAGCAGCACAAACGGTTGTAAGAGATAAATAAATGTACCAGAGATGCTTGGCTGTATCAGCTATTCTAGGTGTCATTTTAGAATCTTTCACTGGGCCCGGGGTTTCTGCCCTGTATAACTGCATTCCACCCACACCTAATATTGGTAAAATTGCCACAGCGAGAACAATAATTCCCATCCCCCCCAACCACTGGAGTTGCTGACGGTAGAACTGAATTGCTTTAGGCAAATAGTCGATGCCTTCAATAACAGTCGCACCCGTTGTTGTTAGACCAGAAAAAGATTCAAAAAAAGCATCTGTCGTAGACATCTGGGGCTGCTCTAATAGCAAAAATGGCAATGCACCGAAACTTGCTAGAACTGTCCAGAACAACACCACAATTAGAAATCCTTCCTTAGCTCTTAAATCATTTCTATAAATTCTATTGGGATACCAAATGGCTAACCCTGTAAATAAACATAAAAGAAATGCTAATAGAAATGGGAGGCCGCTACCATCTGCATATATGACCGACACTATTGCTGGAGGGATCATAGTGACACTGAATAAAGCAACAAGAAGTCCTAATATCCGAATAATAGTTCGATATTGCATGGTTCAGCTTTGACCCAGAATATAAATGCCAACTAATACACCTGGCAAGTTTAGAGATAAAAAGTTTAATTCTAAGTAAGTCATTGGATTAACTAATTTTCTTGTAATTATTGTTTACTAAAAACCAAAACAAAAGTCTAATTCAAGAAATCTGACTTTTTAATTATGCTCACGTCTTTCAATTAATAAGATAACAGAAAGTTCGTTGCCATCGAAAATATTTCGACAAAAGCGAACAACTATTCTTATTTAATTGAAACAAAGACATAAAATTGAATCTACAAACTTAAACCCACATCAAATTATGCTTCAATTATTGAAATTGCAAGCCTACAGATTAGGTAAATCAAGGCTTATAATTACTTATTAACATTTAACTATAAATGTTAATAAAATAATTTAAAAATTTTCTTTTCTAGTGCTTAACATCTGTGTATCTTCTAAGAAGGTTTTGATTTAAACGAGTCAATCAAAAAATCTTATCCACAAAACAAGCATCATGAAAAACTTCTTTATTAAGTTTTTATTTCTCTGTAAATACATGTTTATTAAAGATTTTTCAATACCCCCAAGTATTTAAATTTAGTAACAAATGAATTATCTATTACATTATCTACATAGTTACCCACAGATTTTCTTTTAAATAAAGATAAATGCCTCCACTTATACATTCTCGCAAATTTACAATATTCTAAAATAAAATATGGGCACCTATTATGGCATCTGAAACAAAACCTCTTTTTAACCCTCTAATATTAGTAGATGGCTCATCTTATTTATTTAGAGCTTACCATGTACCTTATTTGCAAGCGTTATCTACGTCTTATGGACAATCCACAGGTGCGATTACGGGTGTGTTGAACATGATAAAGAGCTTACAAAAAGACTACCCAAGCGGAAATATAGTGGTGGTGTTTGATGCCAAAGGGAAAACCTTTCGAAACGATATGTATTCTGAGTATAAAGCTAACCGCCCGGCTATGCCTGAGGACCTGAGAACACAAATTGCACCTTTACATGAAATTATCGAAGCAATGGGACTACCTTTATTAGTCATTGAGGGTGTCGAAGCGGATGATGTAATTGGCACGCTAGCTAATCAAGCGTCTGAACTCAAAATGGAAACAGTCATTTCTACCGGCGATAAAGATATGGCACAACTTGTTACGGCACATGTTCGATTAATCAATACAATGACCAATGTCGAAATGGACGAAGCGGGCGTGAAAGAAAAGTTCGCTGTTAGACCCGACCAAATCATCGATTACTTAGCTCTAATGGGTGACAAAGTGGACAATATTCCAGGTGTCGACAAATGTGGACCTAAAACAGCGGCTAAATGGCTAGCTGAACATGGCACACTTGAGCAAGTCATGGCCAATGCCGACAATGTAAAAGGAAAAGTGGGCGAACATTTACGAAATGCTCTGAGTCATCTACCTTTGTCCTATGAATTAGCCACGATTAAATTGGACGTAGAACTGCCCGAAAATGTGCAAGACATTAAACCAAAAGAAGTGAATTTTGATAAATTAATTGCTTTGAGTAATCAGTTTGAATTAAAACGTTTGTTGACAGAGACCCAACAAAAAGTAAAACAAACTGCTACCACCAAAAGTATCGATCCAAAAGAGTTAGACGAACACACTTCTGAATCAAGGAATTATCACACCATCCTTACCCAAGCTGATTTTGATATTTGGTTAGACAAACTCAAAGCAGCTGATTTGTTTGCCTTCGATACCGAAACGACTAGCTTAAATTATATGGATGCAGAATTGGTAGGCGTATCATTTTCTATTTCAGCAGGCGAGGCGGCTTACTTACCTGTTGCTCATGATTATTTGGATGCACCAGACCAATTAGACAGAGCCCACGTGTTAGCCTCTCTTAAATCACTTCTAGAAGACCCTGCAATTAAAAAAGTGGGACAACACCTTAAATACGATAAAAATGTGCTGGCTAACTACGACATTAATTTACAGGGTATAGCATTCGATACAATGCTTGAATCATATGTGCTGAATAGTGTAGCCACCCGCCATGATATGGATAGTTTGTCGGAAACATATCTCGGTCAATCAACTATTCACTTTGAAGATATTGCTGGAAAAGGTGTCAAACAAATAACGTTTAATCAAATTCCACTGGATAAAGCAGCACCTTATGCAGCCGAAGATGCAGATATAACCTTACGTTTGCATAAGGTTATTTGGCAAAAACTTAGGGAAGAAAAAGACTTAGTAGATGTATTTAAAGAAATAGAGCTACCTTTGTCACCCGTTTTAGCAAAAATGGAACAATTTGGTGTGCTCATAGATAGCCAAAAACTTGCACAACAAAGCCAAGACTTAGCGGTGCGTATTTTAGAGTTAGAAAAAGAAGTACATGAACTAGCCGGCGAAGAGTTTAATTTAAGCTCACCGAAACAATTACAGGAAATCCTCTACAAAAAAATGGATTTACCCGTTCTAAAGAAAACCCCAAAAGGCGCACCGTCAACGGCTGAAGAGGTTTTACAGGAATTGGCCATCAATTACCCATTACCGAAATTGTTGATGGAATACCGAGGGTTGAGTAAATTAAAAAATACATATACGGATAAACTTCCAAAGATGATAAATGCTCGAACAGGCAGGTTACACACATCTTATCATCAAGCAATTACGGCAACAGGTAGATTGTCATCTACAGAACCCAATCTACAAAATATCCCTATTCGAACTGAAGAAGGACGCCGAGTTAGACAAGCATTCATAGCCAGAGAGGGTTATAAAATTGTTGCCGCTGATTATTCACAAATCGAACTGCGGATTATGGCACATTTATCAAGTGACAAGGGCTTACTGAATGCTTTTGCGACTGGACAAGATATTCATACTGCAACAGCTTCAGAAGTATTTGATACCCCACTAAAAGAGGTTAGTATTGAACAACGTAGAAATGCGAAAGCTATTAACTTTGGTTTAATCTACGGTATGTCAGCATTTGGTTTATCCAAACAACTAAATATATCGCGTTTTGATGCACAAAAATATATGGACCTGTATTTTGAACGTTATCCATCAGTATTAACCTACATGGAAGACACCCGTCAGGTTGCTAAAGAAAAAGGTTATGTTTCGACAGTTTATGGTAGGCGTTTATACTTACCCGAAATTAACGCCAGTAATGGCATGCGCAGAAAAAGTGCAGAGCGGGCGGCGATAAATGCACCTATGCAAGGAACCGCAGCTGACATCATAAAAAAAGCTATGTTAGCTGTTGATGACTGGATTGAAACGTTACCTATTGATGATGTGCGTATGATTATGCAAGTACATGACGAACTGGTTTTTGAAATAAAAGAGCATAAGTTAATCGAATATAAAAACAAAATCATTTTGTTAATGGAGCAAGCTGTGCAGCTTGATGTTCCCCTAATCGTCGAAGCAGGTGTTGGAGAAAACTGGGATGAAGCCCATTAAGCTTATTCATCGTTCGATTGAGCGCTTGTACAACTAAACAAACTTTGCTTATGGGTATTTTTTAAAAAACCTTTGAATGTAGGGTACAGAAATAAGTTATTTTTAACTTCTGCTTAAACCTCGGCTAATGCCGAGGTTTTTTTGTCCAAAATTATTATTAAAATAGCATAAAATAATGCTGTTTATCATTTGCTTTTTACGTGTTTTTTTTCTTGGCCTTAATAATTTATTTAGGTTTTCTTATGTATTAAGTAATCTTATCTTCAAAGCCATACCAACCATCTAACTTTGACTGCAAATTATCGAGTCCAATGCCGTTCAGGGACGAAAAAACATCAACGGTTACATCCCCGCAAAAAGCCAATGCAGCTTCTCGAGCCATCATTAACTGATTTTTACGCTTACCAGATTTAAATTTATCTGCTTTAGTAAGAAGCGCAAGTACAGGTAAATCTGCAGCTACTGCCCAATGTATTAAGTCTTGGTCTAAATCTTTAAATGGATGACGAATATCCATCAATACCACTAATCCTTTTATGCTCTCCCTTTTTTGTAAATACTCGCCCAAAGATTTTTGCCATTTCTTTTTTATGGCTATAGGTACTTTTGCATATCCATAGCCCGGTAGGTCTATTAACCGCCGATTTTCATCTAACTTAAATACATTTATTAACTGAGTCCGCCCCGGCGTTTTACTGGTCCGTGCCAGGCCTTTTTGCCGAGTTAATTTGTTTAATGCGCTAGACTTTCCAGCATTTGAACGACCGGCAAAGGCAATTTCTATACCTTCATCTGTTCCTAGGTGCGAAATATCAGGGGCGCTGATACTAAATTTGGCTTGACTATAATGACTCACACATACTCCTGAAAACGCTACGAAACTGTTTTTATATTAATAAAAAACATTATATCAGGGAAAAAGGGAATCACAGTGCTCTTTAAAATCAGATAAAAACACAACTTATTAAATGATTTTATTTTACTGTTGGCGTAAATGTGTAAAATACGCAGTTAATTATTTAAGAATAGGCAGTTAATCAAATGCTTAATGAGATAAAAATGAAAAATATAAGTGTCCTAGTCTGTTTGTTTATCGGCTTTAATATTAATGCAGCTGAACAGGGCAATGCTGAAAACGGTAAGGCAAGGTCTATTACTTGCAGCGCGTGCCATGGCGTAGATGGAAATAGTGCAATACCGATGAACCCAAAACTTGCTGGGCAACATGAGCAGTATTTAGTTAAACAATTAACAGAATTTAAACTAGCCAGCAAAACAGGCGGAAAAGATGGCCGAAATAATGCCATAATGAACGGCATGTCAGCAGTGTTATCAGAACAAGATATACGTGACATAGCAGCATATTACTCAAGTCAAGAGGCAGTACCTGGCGAAACTACTCAAGATGCTGTCGAACAGGGTAACAGACTATATATTGGCGGGGATCTAGAACGAGGTATTACGGCATGTATTGCTTGTCACGGGCCTAAAGGAAACGGGACGAGCCTTTCTGGTTTTCCAGATATTAGTGGCCAACATTCAGTCTATATAGCTGCTCAACTAAAATCCTTTCGCTCAGGCGGAAGAGCCAATTCATTAAATGGCATGATGGCTGACATTGCTAAAAGAATGACTGACGAAGATATTGAAGTGATATCAAGTTACGTTTCTGGACTTCACTAACAAAGTGAGCCCGCACCTAAAAACCATGTTGTTACTATTAGTTGTATTTTACATTAGATAAATAGTTCACTTATTTTATAGCTAAATTGTAAATAAGTTGTAAATTTTTGTTAATCCTGTATTCTCCTTAACAAATAAAAAAAACAGGGAATTACAAGTAAATTACTTGTCAGGGAAGTAGCAACACAGCATAAGTTGTCTTGCAATTTAATTGCCTCGATGGTGAGGCATGGATGAAATATAAAGTATCAGGATGATCGATAACAATAAAATAATCTTCGAAAAAATTAATAATAAGTGAAGATAAAATGGATATTTGTTGTTCAGGATGGACAGTTATTGGGAGAAGTGTCTGGCGACACTCTGTTCTACAAGAAAGCGATAGTTTGGCTATCGCTTTTTTTCTGTCAAAAATTTACTATTAATGTGTAATATCATCAATTGAGTTTTATTCTCCGGACATAATTTAATTCCCTCAAAATAATCAATAATAAAACTCAACAAAATTTAGCATCCAGATAAAACATTCAGTCTCGATGCTCAATGAAAGTTCAACACGGCCCAATAAACTAAGGTAGAATCATTCCCATTATTAAGCCCTACACAGGTAATTTATGGCTAGGCAAAAAAAATCACGTAAAGTTGGCAAAATTGGCATTTCTAAAACAGCTTCAAACGTGCGTAAGCCAACTGAAAAACGCGTCAAAAAACATCTTGGGAAACCTGCAGGAACACGTAACAACGAAGCCCTAACAGTTAATCAAGAGCGCAAAAAGTTCAATAAAGATCCAAGGCATGGAAGTAAAAAACCTGTTAGCTTAATTGCTGAAACTAAAGAACAAAGTTTAGCAGTGAAAAAGGTTACATACTTTTCTCCAACTCAGGAGCTTGCATCAATCGAACAAGACCCACGATTAGCTGCCCTTTTGGATAAGATTGATCTTGGCAAAAAGATAGCCAGAGAAGACCAGCACTATGTGGATCAAACATTAGCAAGACACAAAGTATTATGCGTAATGCTTGGAATTACTGAAGAGCCTGAAAAACCAATTAAATCATCTGAGCAACAAACAGATCTTTATTCACAGTTTGAATCTATAGATATTGATGATTATACAGATTAACGAATAGATTTATGAATATAGCACCCTATCTTGTTGCGCTATTTATCGTTGCTGCTCTTGCTTTTTATGCTGGTTGCCTAATATTTAAGCTCAGAACACAACAGAAACTACGCAAGCAAAAAACACAACAAAGAATCGACAAGATTTTTCAAAGTATTCAAACCATTGCTAAAGCCTTGGAACAGCAGCAATGCAACTTATCAGAGGGCTGTATTAGACTATATCATCTCCTAGAAGCTTTACCTGTTAAAAATAAACCTGATTTGTCACAGCAATTCATAGGGCTATATTCGCTCTATGATCAAGTGAAAGACTTTCCGACTCATGACGTAAGAAAAGCACAAAGTAAAATAGAAACAAAAAAGCAAGACTTGCAAAGAGAAGAAATAGAAGCACAGATGGAGTCACAAATACTCAACGACGTCTCAGAGTTAAAGACTTTGATGGTTAATCCATTTTTAAAATGATGAGTCCTTATAACCTAGCAACTGAAGAAGTTCTGTCATAACAAAAGCAGTCAGTTGTATGATCATTTAGCATACCGACAGCTTGCATAAAGGCATAACAAATCGTTGTGCCTACAAATGAAAATCCTTCCTCCTTAAGGGCTTTTGCCATATTATCTGATTGAGCAGTTGAAGTTGGCACATCATCTTTTGAAGGCCAAGTATTGATTATTGTTTTTCCTTCAACGAACTCCCAAATGTAATCACTAAAAGTTATACCTGTCGCCTCTATACGCAAATATGCCTTAGCGTTTTTTATAATGGAATGGACTTTCAAACGGTTTCGAACTATCCCTGCATTTTGCATCAACCGTTCCACATCCTCTTCAGTAAAAGTTGATATCTTTACTGGGTCAAAATTAAAAAAAGCGGTTTCATAATGTGCCTGTTTCTTCAATATTGTGATCCAGCTTAGTCCAGCTTGTTGACCATCTAGGCAGAGCTTTGCAAACAGCTCTTGGCTATCTAGGACCGCTCTTCCCCATACATTGTCATGATATTCTTGATAGCACTCATCTTTACTTACCCAACTACAGCGTTTTTTTACCATTAAAAGTCAACTTCCTCGTCTAAATGCCTTTTAAATAGCCTTTAAGCCTACATAGAGACAACGACAAAAGGTATACTTTCTATAATTTTTTTAATTTAATTATCTAGCAGGCCGTATGGTAGAGGAAATGCAAGAGCATATGCAAAAGTTTGATTGTAAGACATTTCAAGGACTAATTTTAGCGCTTCAAGATTATTGGGCGCGTCAAGGGTGTGTGATTATTCAACCCCTAGATATGGAAGTGGGGGCTGGCACATTTCATCCTATGACTTTCCTTAGATCGATAGGTCCGGAGCCAATCAGTAGTGCTTATGTACAACCTTGTCGGCGTCCTACAGATGGAAGGTATGGTGAAAACCCTAACCGTCTTCAACAGTACTATCAGTTTCAGGTCATGCTTAAGCCCTCACCTGACAATATCCAAGAGTTGTATTTAGGCTCCTTAAGAGAACTAGGCTTTGATTTACTAGTACATGACGTTAGGTTTGTTGAAGATAATTGGGAATCGCCTACTTTAGGCGCTTGGGGTTTAGGTTGGGAAGTTTGGCTGAATGGTATGGAAGTTACGCAATTCACCTACTTTCAACAAGTAGGTGGTATCGAATGTTCACCGGTTACAGGCGAGATAACTTATGGGCTAGAACGCCTGGCAATGTATATCCAAGGTGTAGATAGTATATACGACCTAGTGTGGACAAATGGGCCAATGGGCACAGTCACATATGGTGATGTATTTCACCAAAACGAAGTTGAACAATCAGCTTATAACTTTGAATACGCTGATGTAGCTGCTTTATTTGCGACTTTTGAACAATGCGAAAAAGACAGTGAAAAACTGATTTTGGCACGTTTACCATTACCTGCCTATGAACAAGTAATGAAGGCTTCACACGCTTTCAATCTTTTAGATGCTAGACATGCTATTTCTGTAACAGAGCGCCAACGTTATATTTTGAGAGTAAGAACGCTTTCTAAGGCCTGTGCAAAAGTCTATTACGAAGCACGCGAAGCACTTGGCTTTCCAATGTGTAACAAGGAGAAGTAGCCATGCGAATAGATAATCTATTAATTGAAATTGGAACAGAAGAATTACCCCCAAAATCGTTAGCCAAACTGGCTACAGCTTTTAGAGACATTATTCAGATTGAATTTTCTGACTATGACCTAACATACAGCCGCGTTAAGTGGTATGCCTCGCCCAGACGGCTTGCTCTAATAATTGAGGGATTAGCTGAATTTCAAGCTGACAAAAATGTAGAAAAACGTGGGCCAGCTATTACGTCTGCATTTGATCAGGATGGCGAACCCACTAGAGCTGCGCATGGATGGGCACGCTCTAATGGTATTGAAGTCAAACAAGCTGATCGATTAAAGACAGACAAAGGCGAATGGCTGTTATTTAAAGCCCAAGTGAAAGGACTAGCAATTAACCAACTCCTACCAGACTTGGTTGAAAAGGCATTGAAGGCACTGCCTATTGCTAAACCTATGCGTTGGGGTTCGAAACTTACACAATTTATTCGACCAATACATACTGTAACCATGTTGTATGGCACAGACCTTATACGAGGCAAGGTGTTAGATGTTAGCTCGAAACGTTTGATAAATGGTCACAGATTCCATTGTAACGCTGCTTTTGAACTTGACTGTGCAGACAACTACCTTACTCAACTTGAACAACACTTTGTTATAGCAGATCACAGTCGTCGTAAGTCAATCATCTTGGAACAGATTCAAAGCTTAGCAAAACAAGAAAAAGCTACAGCTGACGTTAATGTAGAGTTGTTAGATGAAGTTACATCACTGGTTGAGTGGCCTGTTGCTCTAATCGCTAATTTTGAAGAGTCTTTTTTAGCTGTGCCTAAAGAAGCGCTTATCTATACAATGAAAGACGACCAAAAGTACTTTCCTTTACTAGATGGATCTGGCCAATTAAAGTCTAGATTCATCTTTATCTCCAACATCGAAAGTAAAGATCCTGGAACAATCATAAGCGGCAACGAGAAAGTTATTCGACCCAGGTTAGCAGACGCAGAGTTTTTCTTTAATACCGATAAAAAACAGACTTTAGAATCACGTCGAGATAGTTTAAAAACGATAATATTTCAGAAACAATTAGGCACACTTTTTGAGAAATCTGAACGTATCGCAACAATGGCGAAACATATTGCTGTCATTTTAGGTACCGATTATGAAAGTGCTTACAGAGCAGGTTTATTATGTAAAACAGACCTAATGACTAATATGGTTATGGAGTTTCCCGATGTTCAGGGCATAATGGGCATGCATTATGCCAGATTAGATGGTGAAACAGAGCTTGTAGCGTTAGCACAAAATGAACAATATATGCCTCGATTTGCAGGTGACAATTTACCAACTTCTGAAGTCAGTGTATGTGTTGCCCTTGCAGACAAGATAGACTCTTTAGTTGGTATCTTCGGTATAGGTCAAACTCCTAAAGGTGATAAAGATCCCTTTGCCTTACGTCGAGCTTCTATAGGTGTTTTACGTATAATTGTTGACAAGGCTTTACCTCTAGACTTAGTTAATTTAGTGGACGCATCAATTGCCACGTTTGGTGACAAGATAAAAACAGAAAATTTACAAGTAAAAGTCATTGATTTTATTTTGGCAAGGTTTAAAGCTTGGTACGCAGAACAAGGTATTCCAGCAGGAGTAGTACAAGCGGTTGCAGTTAATCGCCCTACTCGCCCCGCCGATTTTGCTGCAAGAGTCGAAGCGGTTAAATCCTTCAACTCCTTGGATTCATCAGATGCCCTAGCAGCAGCAAATAAACGTGTTGCAAATATATTGGCCAAGAACGTTTTTATAAATGAATTACCATTTAATCAGGGGTTACTGCATGAACCAGCTGAAATTAACTTAGCAACCTGCCTAGCGTCTGTAGAATTACGAATACAACCCATGCTTGAACTGTCTGATTATACTAATGCATTGGTTGTGTTGGCTGAACTTAGACAACCCATTGATGCGTTTTTCGAAAATGTTATGGTTATGGCAGATGATGAATCAGTTAGACGTAACAGGTTAATCATGTTATCAAGACTTAGAGGTTTATTTCTGTGCTGTGCAGACATTTCAGTACTAAATTAATTCAGCACAAACACAGTTTATAATTCACTGCTTAGGATGTTAAACCAATATGAAAAAAATAGGTTTTTTATCTGTTGCCATTATTGCCAGCTTACTCAGCGGCTGTGCAACAAATGTTATTGATAACTTTATCAAAGAACAAAACTACGATGGGCTCTATCTTAGAGGTGTTTTTTCTTGGTGGGAAGCAGACGAAAAATATAAGCTAGTAGAGTTGTCTGAGCAAGTGTATTCAACCACTATTGAGTTGATAGCTGATGGGCAGCCCTATGATTTTAAATTTGCCGACTCCAACTGGTCACCTGGAATGAATTGCGGTTATGCCAGTGCGGCAGATAAATTGATTGTTGTTGGTACAGCAGTAAGGGCTAATTGTGAGTCAACTGATGAAAATTTTCGATTTACTCCAATGGAAACAGGTTCATTCAAATTCACAATTAATTTTAGCGTATTTGGTGCACCCAAAGTATCTATAAACGCTGTAACCAATTGATTTAATTAAAAAAATATAAAGGCCGCTTTGTAGCGGCCTTTTGTTTATTTTCTTAGACTAAACGTCCAAGTTGGCCACTTTAAGAGCGTTTTCTTCAATAAATGCCCTTCTGGGTTCAACTTGATCACCCATTAGTGTAGTGAACAGTTGATCTGCACCAACAGCATCTTCGATGGTCACTTGTAGCATTCTCCGCGAGGCAGGATCCATTGTGGTTTCCCAAAGCTGGCTCGGATTCATCTCTCCCAACCCTTTATAACGCTGGATATATTGCCCACGTTTAGACTCAGCCATTAACCAGTCTAATGCATCCACAAATGATGAAACTGACTTTACTTTATCATTACGCTTCACAAAACCACCAGTTTCAATTATGCCGTTTATTGACAAATTAAGGGCTTTCAGACGTTTATATTCGTTAGAGTCAATAAACTCATGATCGATTCGATACTCAGTGTCTATACCGTGCTTTCGAATAATAATAGTAACAAACCAGTTATTTCTTTCAGTGTTATGACGTACATCAAACGAATATGTCGCACCATCTATTTCATCAAATGTAAGCCCTTTTGTAAATTCAGCAGCAAAATTTGTTAGTCTTTTCTCATCATTTACATCATCGGAATCAAGCGTAAGACTGTAAACTAATTTATTTAGTATTACTTCTGGCATTAAACGACTGATTCGAGTAATCATTGACACGGTTTCTTGATATTGTTTAACCAAGGTTTCCAATGCAACACCTGTAATAGCAGGGGCATCTTCATTCACATGAAGTGAGGCATTATCTAAGGCTATAGAAGTAAGATACTTAGTTAAAGAATCATCGTCTTTAAGGTATTGTTCCTGTTTTCCTTTTTTGGTTTTATAAAGAGGAGGTTGGGCAATATAGATATAACCACGCTCAATAATCTCAGGCATCTGTCTATAAAAAAAGGTCAACAGTAAGGTTCGAATATGAGAGCCGTCTACATCAGCATCCGTCATAATAATGATTCGATGGTAGCGTAACTTCTCAGGGTTATATTCGTCTCTACCAATACCACAACCTAGAGCAGTAATAAGAGTTGCAACCTCTTGTGAAGATAGCATTTTATCAAAGCGAGCCTTTTCAACGTTTAGGATTTTACCTTTTAATGGCAATATGGCTTGGTTCTTACGATTACGGCCTTGCTTAGCTGAACCGCCAGCAGAGTCTCCTTCCACTATATATAATTCTGAAAGTGCAGGATCTTTCTCTTGGCAATCAGCTAATTTCCCAGGTAAACCAGCTAAATCTAAGCGCCCCTTTTCTGCGTGTCATCTCGCGGGCTTTTCTTGCTGCGTCTCTAGCTCTTGCAGCATCGATAATCTTACCTACAATTATTTTACTTTCAGCAGGGTTTTCCAATAAGAAATTCTTGAAGCTTTTCACCCATGGTCTGTTTCTACAGCTGGTCTTACTTCTGAAGACACTAACTTATCTTTTGTTTGTGAGGAAAACTTAGGGTCGGGCACTTTTACTGAAATAATTGCAGTTAATCCTTCTCTGGCATCATCACCACTTGTACGTTGTTTTAGCTTTCTTCGTAAGTCCTTCTTTGTCCATATAGTTAGTTCAAAGTTCGGGTCAATGCACCCCTGAAACCTGCTAAATGGCTGCCACCGTCTTTTTGTGGGATGTTATTGGTAAAACAAAAAACATTTTCTTGGTAACTATCATTCCATTGCATCGCAACTTCAACAGAAATTCCATCATCACGTGTGAATCAAAATAAAATATCTTTTGATGTACAGGGGTTTTATTCCTATTTAGGTATTCTATAAAAGCTGTATTCCACCTTCATATTCAAATTTATCAGCTTACCATCACGCTCATCCTCAAGGATGATACAGACGCCTGAGTTCAAGAAAGACAATTCACGTAGTTTTTTAGCTAAATATCGTAGTGAAACTCAACCTCCGTAAAGGTATCATCACTTGGCCAAAAACGTAAACTTGTTCCAGTCGCTTCTGATTCGCCTATAATAGATAAAGGTTGCTTGTGGCTCACCATGTTGGTATTCTTGCTCGATAAAGCTTTCCCCCACGACGAACTTGCAGCATCAGCTTCTTCGATAGAGCATTAACAACAGAAACACCTACACCATGCAAACCACCAGATACCTTATAAGAATTATCATCGAATTTTCCACCTGCATGTAACACAGTCATGATGACTTCAGCAGCTGATACCCCCTCTTCTTCATGAATTTCTGTAGGAATACCACGACCATCATCTTTAACAGAAACTGAACCATCAGATGTGAATCTTTACATTGATACCTGAACAATGTCCCGCAAGGCCTCATCGATAGAGTTATCTACCACTTCAAAAACCATGTGGTGTAAACCGGTACCATCATCGGTATCACCGATATACATACCGGGCCTTTTTCTAACGGCATCAAGTCCTTTTAGGACTTTAATACTTGACGAATCATAAACATTTTCTTCTGCCATTTGTTTAAATCTCCTCTCTCACCTGGCCATGTTCCACGTGAAACACCTTTTTATCGTTATAGTTCTCAAGGAACTCCAATTGTTTAATATCAATAGCTGTAACGAACAATTGAGTATCAGAAGTGTTCAATCGAGATATAAACACTTTTCTTTTTTCTTCATCTAACTCAGCTCCAACATCGTCTAATAGAAAAATCGATGTCTTTGCGGTTTTCATATGTAAGTACTGTGTTTGAGCGAGTTGCATTCCTGCTACTAACATTCTCAGTTGCCCCCTGGATAAAACTTCGTGGACATTAACGCCTTGAACTTTAATACGTAAATCTGCTTTATGCGGGCCGACACTTAAAAAACCATTTTTTTGATCACGATGTCTATTTTTCATGACTGCGTCAGACAAAGAACAGCCTTTTTCCCACCCCCTATAATACGAAATTTCGAAGCAAAACTCAGGTAAAAAATCCCTTAAATTTGCATTAATAAGGTGTTTTAGTTGCTCATTAAGTAAATTTGCGCGCTTGGTACTGATCTCTTCGCCATTTTCACAAAGTATTTGATGCCAGTACTCTAGAGCTTGCACTGGTTGATTACTTTTATATAAGGCATTCAAGTGTTTTAAACTTCGGTTAAATACCTGAAAATTCAGATTAAAAGATTGTTCCACGTGAAACAGCAACCAATCCAAATAACGTCTACGTAATTTTGGTGCACCAAGCAACAGATCTGAACTCTGAGGCGTAAATATCTGAATGGGTAAATAACTGGCTAAATCTGTTGCACGTTTGGATTTTGTCCCATTTATGTTCACAAAGCAGCGATCGTCTAAATGCCTACTTATCCCAAATTTTTGCCGCTTACCGTCTACAACAACAGTGGAGCAAAAAACAGTAAAACTCGATTTTTCATAGCTGATAACATTTCTATGTTTCTGAGTACGAAAAGAACGTGCGAAACCTAAATAATGTAAAGCTTCTAAAATTGATGACTTCCCACTGCCATTTTCACCAATAAAAAGGTTCAAACTTTTGTGAGCGGAAAATGACAAGTCGTCAATATTTCTGAAATGACTGATCTGGAGCTTATCCAGTATCATGGGAGACCGGGCTTCTTATGGATACTAATTACAATCTCATTGGCATTATGACATATAAAGCAGAGTCATCTTTCGAATCCTCAATCAAAGCACTGCTATTTGAATCAGCTAAAGTTATACGCACATCTTCACAACTTAAACCATTCATAACATCTATTAAGTAGGCAACATTAAAGCCAATTTCTAGAATCTCACCCTGATAATGAACGTCTACAATTTCTTCAGCCTCTTCCTGCTCAGGATTATTAGCAGTGATTTTTAATTCGCCATTAGATAAATTTAAGCGAACACCTCTAAACTTTTCATTCGATAAGATAGAAGCTCTGGAAAAGGCATGCTTCAGAACATCCTTACTGGATTCAATCTTTTTGTCCCCACCTTTTGGCAACACACGTCTGTAATCGGGGAAACGACCGTCAACCAACTTACTAGTAAATATGAAATCTGTTGAATATATTCTAATATGGTTCGAACCAACCTGTACCTTTACTAGCTTATCGTTATCATCAATTAAGCGGATAATCTCAAGAACACCTTTGCGAGGTATAATGACTTGCCGATTAGGTAAAGTAGCACTAGTGTAACTTAAACGGCATAAAGCCAATCTATGACCATCAGTTGCAACCGTACGAATAATATTATCTTCTGTCTCAAGAGACATACCATTCAAATAATAACGCACATCCTGCTGAGCCATACAAAAATGTGTGCTGTCGATAAGTCGTTTTAAGCCTGATTGTGGTATTTCAAACTCTAAATCTCCTTGCCAATCTTCAAGATTTGGATAATCATCGGCAGACAAGGTTGATAAGCTGTATTTACTTCGTCCAGACTTTAATAACGCTTTGTTAGATTCAACGCTAAAATCTATATTACTGCCTTCGTTCAGTCCCCTACAAATATCTAATAGTTTTTTTGCAGGGACAGTTATCTCACCTTCAACCAACTCTCCACTTAAGGTAACGTTTGAAATTAATTCAACTTCTAAATCAGTACCTGTTAACCAAAGTGAGTTATCACTAACCTTAATCAAAACGTTTGATAATATAGGCAGTGTGTGACGACGCTCGACGGCACCTGAAACCAGTTGAAGCGGCTGTAAGAAGTTTTCCCTACTAATACTAAATTTCATCTTTTTACTCGTCAATTATTATGATGATAGTGTGCGAATCAAGTTCTGATAGTCTTCTTTTATATCATGACTTTCTTCCCTTAGCTGCACTATTTTTCTACAAGCGTGCAATACAGTGGTGTGGTCTCGCCCACCGAAAGCATCTCCAATCTCTGGTAAACTATGGTTAGTGAGTTCTTTAGATAAGGCCATGGCCATTTGCCTAGGTCTTGCAACACTTCGACTTCGCCTTTTGGACAATATATCAGCCATTTTGATCTTGTAATACTCAGCTACCGTTTTTTGAATGTTATCAATAGTGACTAATTTTTCTTGCAACGCCAAAAGATCCCGAAGAGCTTCTCGAACAAAATCGATGGTGATGGGACGACCTGTGAAGTTGGCGTTAGCGATGACTCGATTTAAAGCACCTTCAAGTTCACGCACATTTGAACGTAAGCGTTTCGCTATAAAAAAAGCGACTTCATCAGGCAAAAATATTTTATTCTCAACAGCCTTACGCATCAAGATTGCGACACGAGTTTCTAATTCAGGCGGCTCTATGGCAATGGTAAGACCCCAACCAAACCGGGACTTTAGACGATCTTCAACACCAATAATCTCTTTAGGATAACGATCTGAAGTGAGAATTATTTGCTGATTACCTTCCAATAAAGCATTAAAAGTATGAAAGAATTCTTCTTGAGAGCGCTCTTTATTAGCAAAGAATTGAATATCATCAATAAGTAATGCATCAACTGATCGGTAATAACGTTTAAACTCTTCTATGGCATTGTTTTGTAGTGCCTTAACCATATCTTGCACAAACCGTTCTGAGTGCATATATACAACGGTCGCATTCTTCTTTTTATCCATAATGCCATTACCAACAGCATGTAATAAATGGGTCTTACCTAAACCTGTACCACCATAAATAAACAGTGGATTATAGGCTCCACCAGGATTATCAGCAACTTGTTGGGATGCTGCTCTTGCTAACTGATTCGATTTACCTTCAACAAAATTATCAAATTTATAGGTTAAGTTGATGTTACTTTTATGCCCTGCTGTGATGGGTGCAGCAAGATTATCATTGGAAACAGTCACTGGTGGTGATGAGGGTAATTGCCTGTGGTGGGTTATTGATGGTGAAGAGTGATTATTTGATGCAAAATTTTTATTAGCATCAACGTTGACAATCTTTACTTCAAACCTTAACTGAGGTGCCTTGTCCCCACAAAATTCGGCCAACAGATTATTAATATGCGAAAAATATTTATCCCTAACCCAATCCAAAACGAACCGATTCGGTGCAAAAAGAGTTATGTGAGCATCACTATGTTCGGCCTGAAGTGGTCTTATCCACATACTAAATTGTTGTATAGGCAAATCCTGCTGTAACCTATCTAAACACTTATTCCAAATAGACATCAAAAAAACAACTCCACCCGTATAAATAATGGGCCAAAAGGGAATAAAAACGAAATTTCAGAAACTAAAACAGAATGTAACACTGTATTATTATTAGGCAGTAAAAGGCATACCTAAAACAACCTGTGAATTATCTCGTTAATCGACATGGTAACGCAACATACATTTAAAATTAAATAAGAATAACTTCAAGGTTACTTATATCTAATTGTTTTAATGGAAATAATTTAAATTATTTTAAATACAAATATTAAGTATATTGGCACTTCTGTACGGGCAGTAATCTATGTGACATAAAACTAACGAACGAATTTATCAACCCGCCTGTGGATAAAGTGAGCATTTTTAGCAGTTATTCAGAATTAGCATTATAAAAATTAAATACCATTTTAATATAATACTTTTAGTTACAGTAAATGATTGACAAAATGATAAGTGTTCTCTATTATTCAGCGTCATTTTTGAGCACGATTACCTTAAATATTGGTATTCATGTGGATGCTCATTTTGTTTAAACCCTATGTATAGCGGAATTAGGTCATGAAAAGAACTTTTCAACCAAGCAATTTAAAACGTAAGCGTTCACACGGATTTCGTGCCCGTATGGCGACTAAGAATGGCCGCAAGGTTATTGCCAATCGTCGAGCTAAAGGCCGTGCGCGTTTATCAGCTTAATTATCCAAGGTGGGTGAAAATAACTTTTCTAGGGAGCTAAGGCTACTTACTCCCACCCACTTTGAATATGTATTCAACAATGCTATTCCATCTGTATCACCCCAACTTACCTTATTAGCTAGATCTAATACTTCAGACAACCCTCGTTTGGGTATCACTTTGGCTAAAAAAAGGGTCAAGCATGCACACGACAGGAATAGACTAAAACGCGTTATACGCGAAAGCTTTCGTTTACAACGTCATTCCTTTCCAAATATTGATATAGTCGTAGTCGGAAAAAGTGGATTAGATAAGCTATCTAATCAGGAATTGTTTTTTTTGCTGAGTAAATTATGGAAAAAGTTAGCATTGCGCTGCGAAAAGTCCCAGTCGGTATAATTAAGCTGTATCAAACATTGCTATCACCGATGTTAGGACCTACATGTAGGTTTCATCCAAGTTGCTCACACTATGCAGTTGACGCTATAACTGAACACGGCATGATAAGAGGATGTTGGATAAGTATCAAACGCATACTTAAATGCCATCCGTTCAATGATGGTGGATATGATCCAGTGCCAGAAAAAAAAGAATGATTTTGACACTTATGCCCTCACTAATTAATCTGGGCATAGGTAAAACAGTAACATCGCCGTGGTTTAATGTTTTGACATGAATAAGTCACACACATAATAAGTAGTTAATTAGAGTAATTTATGGAATCCCAACGCAGTTTTTTATTAATTGGCCTCGCTATGGTCGGCTTTTTATTATGGCAACAATGGCAATTAGATTATGGCCCACAGCCAATCGCACCTATAACATCAGTACAAACTAGCACAGAGCTAGACATGCCTAGCTCAGAAGATGTTCCGGCTGCTAGTTCAGACGGGCCGACTATGGTAGCGAAAGCTTCAAGCGGTGGGGAAATTATATCAGTTGTCACTGACACTCTAATAATTAGCATTGATACAAAAGGCGGCGATGTGGTTTCAGCCGACTTAGCTAAGTTTCCTTTAGAGGAAGGTTCGAGTGAATCATATAGTTTACTAAGACCTAGTGGTGACAAATTATTTATTGCACAGAGCGGTTTAATTGGACGAGATGGTACCGACAGTAAAGGACGTCCAACTTATACTGTAGCAAAAGATAGTTACTTTCTAGAAGGTGATTCGCTGACGGTACCTCTTGAATTAGTAACACCTGGTGGTTTACAAGTCACAAAAAACTTCACATTCACTCGTGACAGTCACAAAGTTGATGTGAGTTATATCATCAAAAACAACACCAGTGATCCTAAACAAGTCCAGCAGTTTGCCCAGCTAAAACAAAGTATGCTTGAACAAGAAGGCAGCATGTTTATGCCTATCTATCGTGGTGGTGCTTTCGGCACCGAAGAAGACATCTACGAAAAATATGCATTCGATGATATGGCTGACAACAATTTAAAAGAAACGACTGCTGCAGGTTGGGTAGCAATGATAGAACATTATTTTGTGTCAGCGTGGGTACCGCCACAAGACCAAAACAACAAATTATTTAGCAGAATATTACAACAAACAAATGGTGTGATTGGGTTTACCGGTCAATCTGTGACTATTCAAGCAGGTGAGACAGCACAGATTAATAGTATCTTATACCTTGGACCCAAGGATCAAGATACTTTAGCAGGCATAGCCAGAGGTCTTGATTTAACAGTAGACTACGGCTTCTTGTTTATGATATCCCAACCACTTTTCTCATTTTTACAATTCATTCAAAGCCTAGTTGGAAACTGGGGATTTGCTATCATCCTCATCACTATAGTTGTTAAAGGGGCTATGTATCCTCTTACCAAAAAACAATACGAGTCAATGGCCAAAATGCGTGCCCTTAAACCCAAAATGGATGCACTCAAAGAACGTTTTGGCGATGACAAACAAAAAATGCAAAAAGCCATGATGGAAATGTATAAGAAGGATAAAGTTAACCCTATGGGTGGCTGTTTCCCTCTTTTACTTCAAATGCCAATATTTTTAGCTTTGTATTGGGTACTACTAGAAAGTGTTGAACTTAGGCATGCTGATTTTATATTCTGGATCACTGATTTAAGTGCAAAAGACCCATTTTTTGTATTACCTGTTTTGACTGGTCTGAGCATGTATCTATTACAAAAATTACAGCCTATGACGATGACAGACCCCATGCAACAAAAAATCATGCAATTTATGCCTGTTGCTATGAGTTTGTTTTTCTTTATATTCCCAGCAGGTTTAGTCCTTTACTGGTTGATAAGTAACGTTATTACTTTAATCCAAGCTAAAATAATTTACGCCTCAATGGAAAAACGTGGTTTACAGACTAAGTAATACAAAATAATCAAAAGCCCGTTCTGTATATTAATTACCTATAGAACGGGCTTTTTTATGCGTACAATAATTCAAATCATTTAAAAACTTGGAGATCCACATGCCATCACTAGATATAGTTTCAGAAATTGATTTAGCCGAATTACTTAATGCAGTCGACAACGCTAATAGAGAACTAAGTACGCGATTTGATTTTAGAGGTGTAGAGGCTAGCTTTGAACTCAAGGAAAACATAGTCACCATGACTGCTGACAATGATTTTCAACTCAAACAAATGCTGGACATACTTCGTGGCACATGTGTGAAACGTAATGTAGACACCGGGGCCTTCGAAGAAAAAGATATACAGCACATTGGCAAAATTTATAAACAAGCTATCGCTTTTAAGCAAGGAATTGAACAGCCTGTAGCCAAAAAGATTATTAAACTTATCAAGGATGCCAAGTTAAAAGTTCAAGCTCAAATACAGGGCGAACAAGTAAGAGTCACAGGAAAAAAACGCGACGATCTGCAACAAGTCATGGCATTAGCAAAGGATGCTGATTTAGAGCAACCATTACAATTTACTAACTTCAGAGACTAACCAAGACATGACTGCTTCAGGTTTATCATCTCAACAAGATACTATTGTTGCTCAGGCTACTGCACCGGGACGTGGGGGTGTTGGGATAATCCGAATATCTGGCAATCTAGCAAGTTCCGTAGCACAAATAATATTAGGTAAATTACCTGAAACCCGAAAAGCAGAGTATTTACCTTTTTCAGACACAAACAATAACCTTGTCGACCAAGGAATAGCCTTATTTTTTAAAGCACCCAACTCATTTACCGGTGAAGATGTGCTTGAATTGCAAGGGCATGGTGGTCAGGTCGTATTAGATATGTTGTTAAATGCAATTTTAAAAATACCAAGGCTGCGTATTGCACGACCTGGCGAATTTAGTGAACGTGCGTTTTTAAATGATAAATTAGATTTAGCGCAAGCCGAGGCCATTGCAGATCTAATTGATGCCAGTTCTGAACAAGCAGCGAAAGGGGCATTACGCTCTTTGCAAGGTGCGTTTTCAAAGCATATACACACTTTAGTCGAGCAGGTTATTCATCTGCGTATGTACGTCGAAGCTGCAATTGACTTCCCTGATGAAGAAATTGACTTTCTGAGTGACGGAAAAATTCAAAAAGACTTAGAAATTATTATCAAATCCTTTGAAACACTGCGACAGCAAACCAAGCAAGGTGCATTACTCAGAGAAGGTATGCGAGTAGTCATAGCTGGTAAACCTAATGCAGGTAAATCCAGTTTACTTAATGCATTAGCAGGAAGAGATGCAGCCATAGTCACAGATATTGCTGGAACGACACGAGATGTACTCAAAGAGCATATTCATCTTGATGGTATGCCTTTACACATAATTGATACTGCTGGCTTACGGGATAGCCCAGACAAGGTAGAAAAAATTGGTATTGAACGAGCTTGGAAAGAAATTAAGCAAGCTGATCGCGTGTTATTTATGCTTGACAGTACTGAGTCAATAGAGACTCACCCTGAAAAAATATGGCCAGATTTTTACCAGCAACTGCCTAAAAATATTGGGCTAAGTGTTATCCGTAATAAAATAGATCTATCGAAAGAACCTATTGGTTTTGATGATAGTGATGACTACCCAGTCATATCAATATCTGCCAGCAATGAGCAGGGACTCTCCTATTTAACTGATCACTTAAAAGATTGTATGGGCTTTAATGCAAGCACAGAAGGTCAGTTTATTGCTCGCAGGCGCCATTTAGATGCAATAGACAGAGCAGCAGAACATTTGTACCTGGGTAAACATCAATTGGAAGAACACCTCGCTGGAGAATTACTAGCAGAAGAACTGCGTTTAACCCAACAACACCTCAATGAAATCACGGGTGAATTTAGCTCTGACGACTTACTTACTAAGATATTTTCCTCTTTTTGTATCGGTAAATAACATTCTAGAATCGTTATTACCATAATATTATTCCCAATCGTATGAATACAAAAATTTTATAAAACAATCGAATAACAGCTGCTGAAATTTGAAACAATAATCCATATATCACCCTCAGAACACCTTAAATTCTCCTTGATTCACGCAGCAAATACCTATAATCCCTGAGGCCTAAAATTAGTTCACTTTGATGGATGTACATCTGGGGTAAACAACCCAAGCGAGATAGCACAGTACATAGATTTTTCTTATTTGATTAAGCATAATCATGATATCGAGTTGATGGCGAAACACCCGAACAGCAACACAACATGCTAATGAGATAAAAGTCAAAACAGTAAAAAGTTAATATTCTTAATGAGTCGATAAAATACCCAAATATAAAATTAACTAGATATAAAATATTGAATGAAACCTACATAGTTGAAATAATTAACCGCTAAACAACGATAAGATGGTGACGGAATTAGGCGTGGTGATCTTTTAATCACAATGTACAATGGTAAAATTAAATCACTAACATAGTAAATAAATGGCTAACTTTGAAATCGTAGTAGGCAGTGTATTAGGTGCTAGTGAATATGTAGCCGACGCACTACAAGAAGTTTTGTTAAGTCATACACATAGCGCAGAAATTCATTTAACGCCGCAGCTATCAGACTTAGATAAAGATGCCACATGGCTAATTTGTACTTCTACTCATGGCGCCGGTGATTTACCAGACAATATCCAACCTTTTGTTAAACAGTTAAAAAACCAATCGTTATCCAAAACCCCATTTTTAATTGTTGGTTTAGGTGATAGTAGTTATGACACTTACTGTCACGGCTCCATACTAATAGAGAGTATAATGCTTAACAGCGGAGCAAAACTCTTACATCCTGCCCTGCATATTGACGTACTGAATCATCCTATCCCTGAAGATACCGCAGTTAAATGGCTTACAGGATGGCTAATAAATAATGAAAAAACAGCATAACGACACATTGAACTTGTATGCAATTTAATAAAGCAGAACAAACAGCCCTACTTCAGCCATTGAGCAATGATGCACGTATACTGTATATCCTTGGTATAAAACCCTCCGCGGAACAGTCTAGCGGAGCAACCACAACATTAAATTATAAATATTTGTTGTCTATTTTAAATACTAAAGATGATAAATATACGTTGGGTCGACAAGTTAACGGCTTAATAAAAGAACTATTGAGTGTAGGCTTAGTAAATTTTCAAGATGAAATCGAACTTAATCATAGTTTTAATGGTAAAACCCTTGTTCTACCTTTAATCACAATGCAAATAGATGAGTATTCAAAGTTACATCTTAATTGGCACGCAATGCATATTGATTGGTATCCTAATAAAAAGTTAATCACAGATTTAGCCAAATTGCTGGGTATTATTGATTATAATTACACTACAAGTGAGTTAGGTGATTTTATTGCTTATTGGTTAGGTAGGCCAGAATCACAGTTTAGCGAATATCAATGGACTCAAAAGTTTGTATTTAATTTAAAAAAATTGCGATTAGCACACGGATTTAAAAATGTACAAAAAGTAGGTCAGCAAATAGTGCAAACTAAGGCTGGTATTCTCGCTGATGAGAACGCTAAAAACTTAGTGGCTAAATATAATAAGACACAGTAAAACGGCTATATACCCTGTAATAGCAAAATAAATTTCATATTTATCAATCGGAATAATATAACTCGTGGACAGTATTAAAGATAAAATTCAAAGGTTAGGTAAAGCTTTGGGTCGCCAATATGTACCTGAAAAATATACCCAATATGCTGACTTAAAATCTGAGTATGAAGCTTTAGCTAATCGTGATGTAAAGCAGCTACAACGCGAAGGTAAAAAGCAACGCATCGAGGATATTCAAGGTCGCTCTGAACTAAATCCAAAATGGACATTCGCAAACCTAATTGAAGACAGCAATGACGTAAAAGAAGCTGTCAGCATTGCTAAATCGTTTATCGCCGCTCATGAAGATATGAACTGGCGAAGAAGTGGTGCGCATATGATGATTTTTTATGGTGATTATGGCCGTGGAAAATCTCATACGGCTGGTGCTATTGCTCATGAACTAATAGAAAAATACGAAATTTCGGTTCTATACAGACAACTATCAACCATATTAGAAATGCGTTTTTTCTCTTATGATTACAATGCACAAGATAATGTTGGGCAAAAATTTCGTGAAATAAACCAAGAATTACTCGATGTTGACTTACTGATACTCGATGAAGTTTGTGTTAACGAAAGTGTTTTGAAGAAAAATGCCCAAAGTTGGTTAGGTAATATATTAAGGCAAAGGCTGGCTCATCATAAAAATTGTATTATGATCACTAATCACAACCTGGCTGAATTAGAAAACGCTTTAGGCCGTTATTGTTTTGAATCTATTAAGGAATACGACACCTACAAGGTTAAATTCTCAGGCCCAAGTAGACGCAAAGAAATTATCCCTGCACAAACAGAACCTCAACAACCTCAAACGACCTCGGGTTATCGTCCAAATCAAGTAAAATAACCCACATAGAGACACAGTTTATTTACACTTTTCTAGATATGTTTGATTATTACCCAATATTAAAACACTAAGTAATGGTCGGGCATATTAAAAATAAAAATCGGATTAAATTGGCCATTTTGTATACGCAGTATTAACTTATCTCATACTCTCCAATTTCACACACCTATTTACTTAAAACATAGATGTTAATTAAGGCAGTAATATAACTTTTAAAAGCGACCTTGGCGCCATGAATAGCGTTAACATAAATGTTGATATGAAACTGAATACTTCTGGTGGATTAAAAAAACTAGAGGCAATACGATGCACACGCATCAGGTGCAATTATTAAAATGACAATCCAAAAATTGTCAACATAAGACGTCAAACTTGTCACATCTACAGGCTTAATTACTGCTTATCTCGTTCCTGATATTCAAGCATATGTTATTGATGATATTAATGGTAAAAGTATCAATATCATCAAAATTTAGTTACTAAAACTTCACATAAATGAATATATAAACACCTATTATCAGGTAATCATTGTTAAGTTTGCGAAGTAATAGTCGTCAATCTCTACATAAACTTAGAAATTTGTCATCAAATAAGCACATCGGAGCAAATTTTTTATCAAAATAAAAATTTATATTACTAATGACCAATGTTTTTAAGTGACGCTCAAAGTTTTGGGCTCTAATACTAAGGTCACATGGTATATTTTGATCTTTCCTTTATAAATCATGATCTAAACTTGTGGATACTAATTTTGATCACAAGTTATACATAGTTAGATCAAAAGATGTTATTGACTGTGGATAATTTTATGTATAACTCATGTAAAAGCACTTTATATCCACTGAATAAAATTACAATAAAATACCCTGTGGATAAAACAGCAACTTACACCCATCTTATACCAGTTTGATCAAACCTTATTCACATCCTTACCTTGTCTTTAAACTACTGATGTAAATAAAGAATAATGACTTACCAACAGAAAAGTGGTTGCTTAATAATAGTAATAATAAACAAAGATCAAAAAGATCTTATAAAGATTAAGCGATCAATAAAACAATAATTGAATAGTTTTTAAGCATTTTACTTACGCTGAAATCTATATAGAATGTGCGACCCAATTTACTTGGGAAATTGATCATTAAGCTTTTGAGGAAAATCATGTTTTATCAACAACAATTTGACGTTATCGTTGTCGGTGGTGGCCACGCAGGAACAGAAGCTGCATTAGCATCTGCACGCATGGGCTCAAGTACTCTTTTGCTAACACACAATATTGAAACCCTAGGACAGATGTCTTGTAATCCCGCTATTGGCGGAATAGGAAAAGGTCATCTAGTCAAAGAATTAGACGCTTTAGGCGGTGCTATGGCCTTAGCAACTGACAAAGCCGGTATTCAGTTTAGAACTTTAAACTCAAGCAAAGGCCCGGCAGTTCGAGCCACACGTGCTCAAGCAGACAGATCACTTTACCGAAACGAAATCCGCAGGCTGATTGAAAACCAAGAAAACCTAACTTTATTTCAGCAATCTTGTGATGATCTAATTGTTGAACAGGATCGCGTAGTTGGTGTGATTACACAGATGGGACTTAAATTCCATGCTAAGAGCGTTGTGATTACCGTAGGCACATTTTTAGGCGGCACCATACATATTGGTATGGAAAACCATAAAGGAGGCCGTGCAGGCGATCCTCCTTCGATCGCATTAGCAGATAGACTTCGTGCATTACCTTTTAGAGTCGATCGCTTAAAAACAGGTACACCTGCACGACTAGACGCACGAACCCTTAATTTGGATGTCATGCAAATACAACATGGCGATACACCTTTACCAGTATTTTCGTATATGGGACAATCTAGTGATCACCCTAAACAAATCCCTTGTTATGTCACGCACACCAATGAAAGAACTCACGAAATCATTCGTGGTGGACTAGACAGGTCTCCAATTTACACAGGTGTTATAGAGGGAATAGGTCCAAGGTATTGCCCATCAATTGAAGACAAAATACATCGATTCGCTGATAAAAATTCACACCAAATATTTGTCGAACCAGAAGGTTTAAACAGCATCGAAATGTACCCAAATGGTATATCTACAAGTCTACCCTTTGACATACAAATGGAATTTGTACGTTCAATAGTTGGTTTTGAAAATGCGCATATAATTCGTCCCGGATATGCAATCGAATATGATTTCTTCGATCCTCGTGATCTTAAACAAACGTTAGAAACTAAATTTATTAGCGGATTATTTTTTGCCGGTCAGATTAATGGTACAACGGGTTATGAAGAAGCCGGTGCACAAGGTTTGATAGCGGGCGCAAATGCAGCCCTACAAGTACAACAAAAAGACGAGTTTACTCTACGTCGTGATGAAGCCTACATGGGCGTATTAATCGACGATTTATCCACTATGGGTACTAAAGAACCATACCGAATGTTTACCAGCCGAGCAGAATACCGTTTGTTGTTACGTGAAGATAATGCAGATATACGTCTAACAGCAAAGGGTCGTGAAATTGGTTTGGTTGATGAACAACGTTGGAAAGCATTCAATCAAAAATTAGAAGCCATCGAATTGGAAAGACAACGGCTCAAATCAACCTGGGTTTATCCTTCTCATGAATCAACTGAAGCTTTGAATGTTTTGTTAAAGAACCCAGTAACGAAAGAAAACACCTTAGAAGATTTAATCCGTCGTCCAGAAATGACTTATCAAAAACTTATGCAAATAGAAGCATTTGGACCAAAAGTTGAAAATAAACAAGCAGCCGAACAAGTTGAAATCCAAATTAAATATGCTGGATACATAGAGCGTCAAAAAGACGAAATTGCTAAAACCTCACGTAATGAAAATACTTTAATACCTATGGAATTTGATTTCAGTCAAATATCTGGGCTAAGTAATGAGGTCGTCGCAAAACTAACTGATAGCCGCCCAGAGACGATTGGTAAAGCAGGCAGAATATCAGGCATTACACCTGCGGCAGTTTCATTACTATTGGTATATTTGAAAAAACATGGACTACTAGTTGGTACCAGTAAAGATCAAAAGAAAATTTCAGCCTAATGAATGATCAACACACTTTAGAAAATGAATTATTAACTGTTTTGTCAAATAGCTTGAAAAATTTTGAGCTAATTGTTACTGAAGAGCAACAACAGCGACTTATTCGTTATGTGTTGATGATGCATAAATGGAATAAGACTTATAATTTGACATCAGTGCGAGATCCCCATCAGATGGTGATCAAACATATTGTCGACTCTATAGTGGTTGCACCATTTTTAGATAAAATTCACTATATTGATGTGGGTACAGGTCCAGGGTTACCAGGGATCCCTTTGGCTATAATGTGCCCGGATAAACAGTTTACATTATTGGATAGCTTGGGGAAGCGTGTACGTTTTATGAAACAAGTTGCCTATGAATTGAAAATAGACAATATCAAACCTGTGCAATCAAGGGTTGAAGATTTTGTACCTAGTGTGGAAACTGATGGAGTATTGAGCAGGGCTTTTGCATCATTAAAAGATATGTTGCACTGGTGCCAACATCTGGTAGATTCTCAAGGTGTTTTTATTGCCTTTAAGGGACAACTTTCTTCTGATGAGTTAAAAGGATTACCTGTAGGATTTATTTTACAAGAAACAATTAAACTAGACGTTCCTGGCCTTGAAGGCGAACGTCATATCGTCAAAATTAAAAAGCAATCAGTTGGCTAGAAGTTATCATTGCAACTCTTAGCAAATTAAATATCTTTCTATTCTGACCATCTAAATAATAAAAGTGGACGATTATTTTGGGCAAAATCATTGCAATTGCTAATCAAAAAGGTGGTGTGGGTAAAACCACAACAGCAGTTAATGTAGCTGCATCAATGGCTGCCACGAAGCGAAAAGTACTCTTGGTTGATCTTGACCCCCAAGGTAATGCGACCATGGGCAGTGGTGTAGATAAATACAACGTAAACAATACCTGTTACGAATTATTGATTGAAGAAAAACCCATTGAAGAAGTTATTATTAAGGAAACTTCTGGAAAGTATCACCTTATTGCTGGTAATAGTGACATTACAGCTGCAGAAATAAAATTGATGGAAGTATTTGCACGTGAATTACGACTTCGTAATTCTTTAGCATCGGTTAAAAATTACTACGACTATATTTTTATTGATTGTCCTCCCTCATTAAATCAACTAACTGTGAACGCTATGGCAGCGGCAGATTCAGTATTAGTACCTATGCAGTGCGAATATTATGCCCTTGAGGGCCTCACAGCTTTGATGGATACCATTAAAAAGCTAGCATCTGTTGTTAATCCACAATTAAAAATTGAAGGTGTTTTACGTACTATGTACGATCCAAGAAATAGGCTTGCCAATGATGTGTCTGAACAGCTTAAGCGGCATTTTGGCGAACAAGTATATAGAACTGTTATTCCCAGAAACGTGCGATTAGCAGAGGCACCTAGCTTTGGGTCACCGGCTATGTATTATGATAAATCTTCTACGGGTGCAAAAGCCTATTTAGCCTTGGCAGGTGAAATTTTAAGACGCGGAAAAACAAATAAAACAGCTCAATAAAGTTAATGTTAATAATAAGATAAAAGAAACATACATACAGAGGACAACATGTCGGCGAAAAAAAGAGGTTTGGGTAGAGGACTGGATGCATTATTAGCCACTAGTCAAGCAGGCAGAAGTAGCGATTCAGAGTTACCTGACGAACAAACTGAATTGCAGAAAATTCCTGTAGAATTTTTACAACCTGGTAAATATCAGCCGCGAAAAGATATGTCATCAGAAGCCCTCGAAGACTTAGCCTCATCTATTCGTTCACAAGGAATAATACAGCCCATAGTGGTACGTCATATTTCCAAAGATAAATATGAAATTATTGCTGGAGAAAGACGTTGGCGCGCTGCGCAAATAGCACAAATAGATGTTATTCCCTGTTTAATTAAAAACGTACCGGACGAATCAGCTGTTGCTATAGCTCTGATAGAAAATATTCAACGTGAAGATCTTAACTCTATGGAAGAAGCACAAGCTCTTGAGCGCTTAATGGTTGAGTTTGAGCTTACCCATCAAGAAGTAGCAACTGCTGTAGGTAAACCTAGAACAACAGTGACTAACTTATTACGTTTAAATAGTTTGAATGACGATGTGAAATTATTATTAGAATATGGCGATATTGAAATGGGACATGCAAGAGCCTTATTAGCGCTTCAAGGTGATGCCCAAAACGAAGCTGCACAAATCGTTTCAGGAAAAGGATTAACGGTTCGGGACACAGAAAACTTAGTTCGACGATTGTTGGAGCCTGCAATAGATAAAGTAGCCGTTAAAGAAGATCCAGACGTACAACGCTTGCAGACAGAGTTATCCGAAAATCTTGGAGCACCGGTCAGTATTGCTCATAACGCTAAAGGAAAGGGCAAGGTAGTCATTAATTTTTCCAGTCTAGATCAGTTAGACGGTATTTTAGACCATATTAAGTAGGTTAATCTTTAACAAGACAGCAAAATATTTAACAGAACATCTTCCTATCTTGTGCTTTTTACTCAGTAAGTTGTAGGAGGTGCAACAGGTCAGGATCTAAAACACTGAAAACCTTTACCCCTTCAATAACAAAGGCTTTGTGGGAATATCCATATTAGTGCTTTTGTGCACCAAACTGGACTTTAGTGTTGTAAATTTTTACCAGTAAAGTATACTTTTGGCGCTTTTTGTTGGGGTTTAAACGCATCGAGGGTTCAATTGGTAACTAACTTGGCCCAAGAAGGCAGACAGTTGGCCAGAAAAGTGCTTTTTTATCAAAGCCTAATTGCCATGACTTTAGCCTGTATGTTTTTCCTTTATTTAGATAAATATTCTGGTATATCAGCACTTTATGGTGGTTTGGTTTGTGTGATTCCGGGAGTGGTATTTGCCTTCTTAGCGTTTAGATATGCCGGTGCTAGTCAAAATAAGCTAGTAGTACGGAGTTTTAACAAGGGAAGCAAGCTTAAGTTTATTTTTACGATTGTATTGTTTGTTATGGTCTACAAATGGCCAAATTTACAACCCATACCGCTGATAGTCAGCTATGTCGTAACGTTGATGGTGCAATGGCCCATTATTATATTTATTAGTCGCGTTGATCGTTAATAATTCGAAAACGAGACTGAATACAGATTTTTAACTTTAAAATTGTGGATGATAAAATGGCAGATACTGGTGGCGAACAAACCATTAGCAGTTACATTCAGCACCACTTAACTAATGCAACAGTAGGTGAAGGTTTTTGGACTTTCCATATTGATACATTAGCTTGGTCGATTGTGTTGGGCTTTGTATTTATTTTAAGCTTTCGTTCAGCTGCAAAAAAAGCAACAACGGGCGTACCTGGAAAGTGGCAAGCTTGTGTTGAATTGATAGTAGGATTTGTCGACGACACAGTAAAAAGCACTTATCATGGTAAAAGCAAGCTAATTGCACCATTAGCTTTAACCATATTTGTGTGGGTATTGTTAATGAACTTAATGGACCTTATACCAGTGGATTTCCTTCCTTGGTTAGCAGGCCAGATTGGTTATTACGGCTTTGGTGTTGATCCACATGACGTATATATGAAAGTGGTACCTACGACTGATGTGAATATGACTTTCGCTTTGTCTATCGGCGTGTTTATCTTAATGATTTTCTATTCAATTAAGATAAAAGGCGTAGGTGGATTTTTGAAAGAGTTATATGCTCATCCGTTTAATACACCATGGTTATATTGGTTCAACTTTCTTCTTGAAGTAGTTGCGCTATTTGCTAAGCCATTATCATTGTCTTTACGTTTATTTGGTAACTTATATGCTGGCGAACTTATCTTTATTCTGATTGCGGGCACTATGGGATTATGGCAATTGCCAATACACTTTATCTGGGCTGCATTCCATTTATTAATTATTCCACTACAAGCTTTCATTTTCATGATGTTAACCATCGTATACTTAAGCTTAGCGAGTGAAGAACACTAAATTTTCTGGAAAAATTTAGAACAGCTGGCTCGGAGTACTAATTATTCTGGAAAGAATTACACAGCATAACGCTGTCCCGTAAAGGGAAGGCAGGAAGCCTTAAAAATATAATTTTTAACAATTTTTTTTAATTTTAACTTAAACACAAAGGTGAAAATCTATGGAAATCTTAGGTAATCTATATATCGCAGTTGGTATTTTGATTGGTCTATGTGCATTGGGACCAGCGATTGGTTTCGGTCTTTTAGGTGGTAAATTTCTTGAGTCGGCAGCGCGCCAACCTGAGCTTGCAGCCACTCTTCAAGTCAAAATGTTCATCGTAGCAGGACTTATTGATGCAATCGCGATGATCGGTGTTGCGATCGCTCTTTATATGTTGTTCGTACTTGGTGCTCAATAGTAGTTATCCATTTCTTTTAACGAACTATTAAAGAGGAGTAGCGGTCTTGAACATCAATGCCACTCTACTTGGTGAACTAATAGCATTTATATTCTTTGTGTGGTTTTGCATGAAGTTTGTATGGCCGCCTATTATCGGTGCTATTGAAGAACGCCAACAAAAAATTGCTGATGGCTTAGCTGCGTCTGAACGGGGTGAAAAAGACCTCGAGCTAGCACAAGTGAAAGCCACTGATCAGCTTAAAGAAGCGAAAGCTCAAGCAGCAGATATCATCGAGCAAGCCAAAAAGCGTGGGTCAGTAATTGTTGACGAAGAAACGCAACGTGGTCATTCTGAGCGTGAAAAAATCATTGCTCAGGGATTCTCAGAGATCGAAGCAGAAAGAAACCGCACAAAAGAAGAGTTACGTAAACAAGTAGCTGCTTTAGCTGTTGCCGGTGCTGAAAAGATCCTTGAACGTGAAATTGATGCTGCGGCACAAAGTGACATAGTTGCAAAACTTGTCGCTGAGCTATAAGGGAGAATGAGCCATGTCTGAATGGACAACTATCGCTCGCCCTTACGCCCAAGCTGCGTTCGATTACGCGGTCGAGAGTAAAACCGTTGCACAGTGGCAAGAAATGCTAGTGTTTACTGCCGAAGTTTCGAAAAATGAGACAGTTAAGTCTTTATTAACTGGTTCGATAGCAGCAGAAAAGCTAGCTGAAATTTTTAATGGCGTGTGCGGCGAACAACTCGACCAACAGGGTCAAAACCTAGTAAAGGTTTTGGCTGAAAATAGACGTCTACAAGCGTTACCTGATATTTCTGTATTGTTTAATCTGCTTAAAGCTGAGTTTGATAAAGAGATTGACGTTGATATTACTTCAGCAGTCAAACTTAATAAAAAACAGCAAACAGAAATCGGTAAGTCTCTTGCAAAACGTCTGGCAAGAAAAGTTAAGCTGAATTGTAGCGTGGATCCTGAACTGGTTGCTGGTGTGCTTATTAAAGCCGGCGACACAGTAATTGATGGTTCACTTCGTAGTAAATTAAACCGTCTTTCAGACGCGTTACAAGCATAACGGGGAAAAGAGCATGCAACTGAATTCCACTGAAATTGCCGAACTAATCAAACAACGTATTGAGAAGTTCGAAGTAGTCAGTGAAGCTCGTAATGAAGGAACTATTGTTGGTGTAACCGATGGTATTATCCGAATCCATGGCCTTGCAGATGTAATGCAAGGCGAAATGATTGAGCTTCCTGGTAGTCGTTACGCTATCGCATTAAACCTAGAGCGCGACTCTGTAGGTGCGGTAGTAATGGGTCCTTACGCTGACTTACAAGAAGGTGTAAAAGTAAAATCTTCAGGTCGTATCTTAGAAGTACCAGTAGGTCGTAACCTACTAGGTCGTGTTGTAAACACACTAGGTGCACCTATCGATGGCAAAGGCGCTATCGATGCTGACGGTTTTGAACCCATAGAAAAAATAGCACCGGGTGTAATTGAACGTCAATCTGTCGACCAACCTATTCAAACTGGTTATAAATCAGTTGATGCCATGATCCCAGTAGGTCGTGGTCAACGTGAATTGGTTATCGGTGACCGTCAAACCGGTAAAACTGCTTTAGCGATTGATGCCATCATCAATCAAAAAGATTCTGGTGTTAAATGTGTATACGTGGCGATTGGCCAAAAGGCCTCAACTATTGCTAACGTTGTACGCAAATTAGAAGAGCACGGCGCTATGGGCCACACCATTGTTGTCGCAGCGTCTGCATCAGAATCAGCAGCACTACAATACTTGGCACCTTACTCTGGTTGTACCATGGGTGAGTATTTCCGTGACCGCGGTGAAGATGCTTTGATCGTATATGATGACTTGTCTAAACAAGCCGTTGCTTATCGTCAAATTTCACTATTGTTACGTCGTCCTCCAGGTCGTGAAGCGTATCCTGGAGATGTTTTCTATCTTCACTCACGTCTTCTAGAACGTGCTGCACGTGTAAATGATAAATATGTTGAGCGTTTCACTAATGGTGAAGTAACAGGTAAAACAGGTTCTTTGACTGCCTTACCTATTATCGAGACTCAAGCAGGTGATGTATCAGCTTTCGTACCTACTAACGTAATTTCGATTACCGATGGTCAAATATTCCTAGAAACAGATTTGTTCAACGCCGGTATCCGTCCAGCGGTTAACGCTGGTATTTCGGTATCTCGTGTTGGTGGTGCTGCGCAAACTAAAATCATCAAGAAGTTAGGTGGCGGTATCCGTTTAGCCCTAGCTCAGTATCGTGAATTAGCGGCGTTCTCGCAGTTTGCATCTGACCTTGATGACGCGACACGTGCTCAACTTGAGCATGGTGAGCGTGTAATGGAATTAATGAAGCAAAACCAATATGCACCGCTTTCAGTTGCAGATATGGGTGTTTCATTATTTGCTGTTGAGAAAGGACATTTACAAGGCGTTGAGCTAGATAAAATTCTAGATTTTGAAGCGTCTTTACACTCTTTCATGAACAGTGCATATAGCGAGCTGATGAACACTATTAACACTACAGGTAATTTCGACAAAGAAATTGAAGCCACCCTTAATGAAGCTTTAGAGAAATTTAAAGCGACACAAACGTGGTAGTCAATTAGACCGCTGTTTTTTTAAAGAGAGATAGCGGTCATTATGTTGAATAATCGGAGATAGAGTTTATGGCTAGCGGTAAAGAGATAAAAGGTAAGATCGGCAGTATTAAAAATACGCAGAAGATCACCAGTGCTATGGAAATGGTTGCAGCGTCTAAAATGAAAAAGGCGCAAGATCGTATGGCCAAAAGCCGTCCATATGCTGAGAGTATTCGAAGCGTAATCGGTCACCTAGCAAACGCTAACCTTGAATATCGCCATCCATATTTGGAAGACCGCGAAATAAAACGCGTTGGTTATATCGTGATTTCTACTGACCGTGGATTATGTGGGGGCTTAAACTCCAACGAATTCAAAATGGTCGTGAAAGATGCGAAAAAATGGCAAGAGCAAGATGTTCAAGTCGATTTTGCTGCACTAGGTGCTAAGTCTGTTGCATTCTTCAACCGTTTTGGTGGCAGTGTTTTAGCTGCTGAATCGGGTTTAGGTGATGCGCCAACTGTCAATGAAATCATTGGCTTGGTCCGTATCATGTTGGATGCATTTAATGACGGTAAAATAGACCGTTTATATTTGGTATTTAATAAGTTTGTAAATACCATGGCGCAAGAGCCGCAGATCGATCAATTGTTGCCTTTGCCTAAATCTGACGAAAAAGAATTACAACACCGTTGGGACTACATATACGAACCTGATCCTAAACCTATCTTAGATATGTTACTGGTCCGTTTTATTGAGTCTCAAGTATATCAAGGCGTAGTCGAAAACGGCGCGTCTGAGCAAGCAGCTCGTATGGTGGCCATGAAAGCGGCTACCGATAACGCGGGTGACATCATAGATGACTTGCAGTTGATATATAACAAAGCACGTCAAGCAGCAATCACACAAGAAATTAGTGAGATTGTAAGCGGCGCTGCAGCGGTCTAGGCAATGGTTTTAGAATTTAAGAGGAATTAACATGAGTCATGGTAAGGTCGTCCAAATAATTGGCGCCGTAGTGGATATTGAATTTCCACAAGATTCGGTTCCAAAAATATATGACGCATTGCGAGTTACCGAAGGTGATTTGCAAGGTTTGACCCTGGAAGTACAACAGCAATTAGGTGGTGGCGTAGTCCGTACCATCGCAATGGGCTCTACAGACGGTTTACGTCGTGGCCTGTCTGTTGAAAACAGCGGTGCTGCAATTCAGGTCCCAGTTGGTACAGCTACATTAGGCCGTATCATGGATGTTTTGGGTAACCCAATTGACGAAGCAGGTCCTATCGGTGAAGAAGAGCGTATGTCTATTCACCGCGAAGCGCCTACTTATGAAGAACAGTCAAGTTCAGTTGAACTACTAGAAACAGGCATCAAAGTTATTGACTTGGTTTGTCCTTTCGCTAAAGGTGGTAAAGTTGGATTGTTCGGTGGTGCCGGTGTTGGTAAAACTGTTAACATGATGGAACTCATTCGTAACATCGCTATCGAGCACAGCGGCTACTCAGTATTTGCTGGTGTAGGTGAGCGTACTCGTGAAGGTAACGATTTTTATCACGAAATGAGCGAATCAAACGTACTAGACAAAGTATCGCTAGTATACGGCCAAATGAATGAGCCTCCTGGAAACCGTTTACGTGTTGCCTTGACAGGTTTGACCATGGCGGAAAAATTCCGTGATGAAGGTCGTGACGTATTGTTCTTCGTAGATAACATCTACCGTTATACTCTAGCTGGTACAGAAGTATCTGCTCTACTAGGTCGTATGCCATCAGCCGTAGGTTATCAGCCTACCCTAGCTGAAGAGATGGGTGTGCTGCAAGAACGTATCGCATCAACTAAGACAGGTTCAATTACCTCAATCCAAGCGGTATACGTACCTGCGGATGATTTGACCGATCCCTCACCTGCAACCACCTTTGCTCACTTAGATGCAACAGTTGTATTGTCACGTGATATCGCGTCTTTGGGTATTTACCCAGCGGTTGACCCGCTTGATTCTACTTCACGTCAACTTGACCCTCTGGTTATTGGTCAAGAACATTACGACACTGCACGTGGTGTGCAATCAGTATTGCAACGTTACAAAGAATTGAAAGATATCATCGCTATCTTAGGTATGGATGAACTCTCTGAAGAAGATAAGCTTTCTGTATCACGAGCTCGTAAAATTCAGCGTTTCTTGTCACAACCTTTCTTCGTAGCCGAAGTATTTACTGGTTCACCTGGTAAATATGTTTCATTGAAAGACACTATCAGTGGTTTTAGTGGCATCTTGAACGGTGAGTTTGATCACCTTCCAGAGCAAGCTTTCTACATGGTTGGTTCTATCGAAGAAGCAAGCGAAAAAGCTAAAAACATGTAATTTTGGCTCATTTAGCGCGGATTCGTTGTCGGAAGTGCTCAGGTATACTTATACATTGTGCACTTCCTCCTAGACTCCAAGTTAAACGAACCCAAAGAGATGTTTTAAGGATCCTATTTAGGAGATTTTTATGGCAATGACCGTACATCTAGACGTAGTAAGCGCTGAAACCAGTATTTTTTCTGGTTTGGTCGAAGCTATTCAGATTACAGGTAGTGAAGGTGAGCTAGGTATCCATCCTGGTCATGCACCTTTATTAACTACTCTATTACCTGGAATGGTACGTCTGGTTAAGCAATTTGGTGACGAAGAAAATATCTACATCAACGGTGGCGTGCTAGAGATACAGCCGGGCTCAGTGACTGTATTGGCTGATACCGCTATTCGTGCAGAGGACCTAGACGAACAAGCGGCACTTGATGCACAAAAACGTGCAGAAGAGCATATCGCCAACCCGACCGCTGATTTTGAATATGCAGAGGCCGCTGTCGAGTTAGCCGAGGCTATTGCACAGTTGAGGTTGATCCGAAAACTGCGTAAGTAATCTGATTTGTAATACTTAAAAATCCCAGCTTGGTTAAATATCACGCTGGGTTTTTTGTTTTTATACATAGTTGAAATTTTATAGCAAAATATTGGTCTTTATATGAACTTTTATATTATTTAAACATGTCTAGTCGTTAAGGAAATGTCATGAAACTACAAATATTACTAGCGTTAATCGCTGTTTTTGCCCTATATGCTCCCACAGCAACCGCAGACAAAGCTATTTTTGCTGGAGGATGTTTTTGGTGTATGGAGTCAGACTTTGAAAAACTTGAAGGGGTGTCTGAGGTTATCTCTGGCTTTACTGGAGGTACGTTAGAAAATCCAACTTATGGTGGTAATCACACTGGTCATTATGAAGCGGTTGAAATCACTTACGATCCCAAAAAAGTGACGTACCAAGGTTTACTTGAACATTTTTGGGTAAACATCGACCCCTTTGATGACACAGGACAATTCTGTGATAAAGGGTTTAGTTATTTGAGCGCTATTTTTGTGGCCGATGAAAAAGAACGTAAACTGGCCGAATTATCAAGACAAAACGTTATCACGCAATTTCCTAATCAAAAAGTAGTGACCCCTATCCTACCCACAACCACTTTTTATCCCATAAAAGGGAATGAAAGTTATCACCAAGATTATTACAAAAATAATGCAGTTAGATATAAGTTGTACCGGTGGAATTGTGGCCGTGACCAGCGCCTAAAAGAGATTTGGGCTGATAAAACAACATACTGATTAAGTGGTTTTATTTTGACGTTAGGGGGCTTTAGAATAAGAGTCAATCTGATAAGCTGTAAAGTACCAAATTCAGTCATTTAGTATCTGCACTTTCACTGGCTAAGGGTGCAACATGAACTGATGGAGTAGCACCTCAAGCAGGATTACACCTTCGTGCCGGTGAAAGAGACTTATTTCATAAAAAAAAGCTGAAAAATAAGCATCAGCCGCGCTACATCAGGTTTGTAAAACCACATGCCACTACCGCGGATATTGGACGGTAGAATAAGGGATGAGGTTAACAAAAAACGAGCTCTGCTTAATGAAAATTGTTCTTAGGTTACTTTTCTATTTTCTTTAGGCCTATCTTGTTAGCAATAATGTTATCTAAAATGCGTTTAGGTAAATTTTGTGGAATGTGCCAATCTGTTAACATATTTGGAGCGATAGCATAACGCACCTTAGGTTTAGCTGTGGTAATAGTGTGATGCACCAATTCTCCAACTTTATCAACAGACACGCCTTTTGGACCCATAGCGCTCATAAAATCATTCATCTTTTTATATGATTGTTTATAGTCTGTATTATCATATTGACTGTTATCTACTAGTTTAGCCTTGTTCCATATAGGCGTAGCCACTGCGCCAGGTCCGATAATGATAACATCCACACCGTATAGTAGTAACTCTTGTCTTAATGAACCTGAGATTGCTTCTAATGCATGTTTTGAAGCTGAATAGGGACCGAAAAAAGGGGCCGCTCGTACACCAGCCATAGAAGTAATATTAATAATTCGACCTGGATTTTCTACCGGTGGGTTCACCGCACCTAACAATGGCAAAAACGCCTGAATCGCAATCATCGGCCCAATAGTGTTAATTTCCAATTGATAGCGAAATTCATTAATAGGAATATGCATCAGTGGCCCAGTAACGGCAACACCAGCATTATTAACTAGACCCGATAACGTTGTGTCACCCACTATGCTTTTGACCTTAACGACAGCCTCTTTAACCGCCGTAACATCTGTTGCATCAAAAATTAGAGGTGTCACCTTATCAGCAAACTCCTCAATCAAACTATCAGCATCAGCTTGCTTACGCACAGAGCCAAAAACATGAAACCCTTTTTGAATAAGCACTTTAACACTCCCTCGGCCAATGCCAGAGGATGCACCTGTAACAACAACATATTTCATAACGTAAATTCCTTAAAGTAGCAGTCCAAATCAAACAACCCTTGAAGCCGATTGATACCTGCATGGAGATTGAAGCAAGCGATTCTTAATCCAGCAAATTCATTTGCATGTAATGATTTGTATATTCTGTCACTCGACGACAAAACCCTTCCAGGTTCTCATGTAATCAACAAAGACTTCGCCTAGCCCTTCGTTGCGTAAATGCTCTGGCGAAACCGGATTAGTCACTGGCTGAAAATCATGATCAGCTTGCATCTGCAGTGGGTAGTCGTGGTGCAAAATAGCGGCGCGACCAAGCAGTATAAAATCGATATTGGCTTCCATAGCCTGACGTATTTCTTCTGGTGTCCGCAATTTTCCCGCTATGCCTAGGGCAACATTACCGCGATCAAGGTCGGTGAAATAAGACAGCAGTGTACGTCCCTTAAACTCTTCTTGTTGGGGCTCTTTGAAAACGTCCCAGAGGGACAAATCAAGAAAGTCGATTTTGCCATCACTGAGAATAGTCTGAGTAAAGGCAAGCATATCGCCGAGCTCTACATCAAAACGTTCAGGTGATAGGCGCAGCCCTAAAATAAAATCTTTGCTGCAGCGGGCACGGACGCCGTCGATAATGTCGCGAATAAGCCGCCCACGATTTTCCAAGCTACCACCGTACTGATCCTGGCGCTGATTAATCTTCCCGCTTAAAAATTGCGCCAGTATATAACCGTGGGCACCGTGTATTTCGACGCCCTCAAAACCAGCTTTTTCAGCGCGCACTGCGGCAGAAACAAAGTCTTCTCCTAGTTGTTCGACTTCTTCAGTGGTCATGGCGCGGGCGCCAGTCTCTTCGTTGTCCGATGGGCACAGCGGTGGCTCGCCAATCAATTCGGCGGGCGAACGCATCCCGGCATGATGAAGTTGCACCATGGAGACACTGCCATGCTGTTTAATGCCATCTGCAAGGCGGGTTAGGCCCTCGAGATGATGGTCGGAAAAAACTCCCAGCTGTCCGGGAAAACCTTGCCCCACAGCCTGAACGTGTGCGGCACAGGTCATGGTCAGAGCAAAGCCACCCTGAGCGCGTTTTGTTAGCCAGTGATATTCATCCTCAGACAGAGTGCCGTCCACATGACTTTGGGAGTTGGTGAGGGGCGCCAGAATAAAGCGATTTTTAAGCGTTGTGCCAGAGCTCAGTGTGAGTGGCTGGAAAAGGTTGGTCATAGAGTTCTTCTTATCGCGAATGCTGTTGTAAATGCTGTTTATTATGGTTTAAGTTAACCGCTCAGTACTGACTCGAACGAGTTTGTTATTTATACCTCTATTTATTCGCCAGGTCGATAGCGCCGAGAAATATTATCCTTGCGTAATTCAGAATCAAATAACGGGTCATGCAAAATTTCTCCTACATAGTCTTCGGCCTGATCTGCGTAATGGGGTGACTCTGTATCCAGTGTTGCCGCGCCAAATTGATGAACGCCACGAATTTTTTGCAACCCTTGAGCGTCCCAGGAGACAAAATAATAGAGACCGTCGCCAGCTATATTGGTTTGATAACCATCTTCCTCCATACCAAGAGCATAAATAGCCCGCAAGGTATCTGGCCCACCGCCTACTGGCAGGTTGATGTCGCCGCGCACATGGCGGTTAACATCACCCCAGAGTGGATCTATACGACCTGTGGCTGCGAGCACTCTGTCGGCACAGAGATAAAAGACGTCGGCAACATCTGGTGTCGGCTCGCCCTTTTGTTCGGCTAACCATTCGGCACCGATCACACAGGTTGACAGGGCGGCACCACGGTTTTCAACGTCAGTGGAGAGATCCCAGTCACGAATAACAGTTTGGGCTTCGAGATAGAATTCATTGCCAGTCTCAGTCAGCGAAAGATCGATTGCCCCCTTAAGAAATTTCACTGCGCGGGAGTTCGGACTGTACTTTTTGTCGTGCTTAATCTGCGAGAACTCTTGCTCAGAGATTGGGCTGAGTTCGGTAAACATCTCTAGGCCGCGCACTGCGCGATTTGTCATGCGCGTAGGAAAGCCATCTTCCCTGCGATAGTCCGATGATTTGGGGTTACTTCCTTGTTCGGTAATAAAGAATGGACTCTGATTGGCGCTGTGAATCCAACCTGACTCGGGGTTGATTACCTGAGGAAGTTTGTCGAAGGGCATGTAGTCCTGCCAGATCAGGCTGCTGTCGTCACCGGGCAAATACTGTGTCCAGTCGTAACCACCAACCCGCACTGGCGTTAGGGAATTGTGCACAAACATAATATTGCTATCGCTGTCTGCGTAGACAAAGTTAAAGCTGGCGAAGCTGTGAATACGTAGGGCATCGCGCCACTGCTCGAGGTTTTGCGCCTTGTTCATGGCCAGCCACTGCTCTACTTGACGCATCTTACCCATGCCAGCATAGCGAATGGCGTAGGTGCCGTGATCGGTTTGCAGCACCGGACCATGTGCAGAACGTAGACCCAACTCATTGGCCGTCCAAGGCAAGAAACCAAATAACTTAACCTCAATCTCCAATACGGTAGCCTCAAGGTCTTGCCATTCGCCATCCATCCGATAGCGCAATGGATCTTCAGGATCAATATCCAGCACATAGACATCCACGAGATCTGGTTTGTTAACCGTCGCGCCCCAGGCAATATTTTCGTTAAAACCAACCCCTATTGTAGCACTGCCTGGAAATAGACCGCCCATAGCATTTAAACCTTCGCCACTTTGAATATGCGCCTCATACCAAGCTACAGGGCCGGTTGCTGGCTGATGGGAATTTATGGCTAAACGTGTCGCGCCATCAGTACTATTTGCCGGGGAGATGGCCGAGGCATTAGAGCCTATGGGTAAATTGTCGTATGTGACCCCATTGTCGGTGCTGATGGGTTGTCGGCGAGCACTGCTCATAACTTCTTTTAAGACGCCATCAAAACCATAAAAAAGTATATGACGAAACATATAGCCGGCGATAATATCTTTGCCGGTAATCGGCAGCTCGGCAACTGCCCGCTCTGGATTCAATGCGGCATAGTAATTTAAGCCATCGGCATAGGCCTCGATATAAGCGCGGATCTCAGGGGATAACTCGGTCTCGTAATGGGTATCAATATCGTCCCAAATACCCAGCCACTTAACCAAGAAATCGGTGACCGCCGAATCGGGCCCCTGTGTCTTGGCTGCACTACCGCGATAAAAGTCTATGGTGTCGTAGACCAACTCCCAATTGTCCTCGGCCTGAGCATAGGCAAAACCAAAGGCGGCATCCACATCGCGCTCTCCAATGACATGGGGCACACCGCGGATATCCCGTTCAATGACGACCTTGTATTTTTCGCCAAGGCTTTGATATTCGGTGACTGAAATTTTCTCAGAACAGCTTGTAGCTAGCAGCACTGAGGCAGCAACTAATGCTGCGCTAATTAGTGTAGGAAAAAGTGACATTTTGGGTAGTACCCTCTTATTATTTTTTATTATATCTGTTTGTATACGTTGTCACTCCGAAGGGTGATCTGTTGTGTCATTGTGCGTGTTTTTTTTTGGCCCGTATAGGACCCTTGTATGGTTTCAATAAAAGGTAGTAGATCCAAATTAGATGATAATGAATAGTCAGTCCAAAGTGTGGTAAAAGCGATCTCTTACAAATTGCGATTGATTCAATAGTATGTCCGTAATTCGAACCTACCAGCATGTCAAATTAGTTTCTTGAAACCCTAGAATGTTAGCTTGATTCTAGGACAGTTAAAATCTAAGGAGTCTTATTAATCTCCCTTGACTAAGGTCTCAAATCTTAAGCCTTTAGCGGTACGATTTTTAAAGCCAGCCCAATGCGTATGTTCTTGTTTAGGTTGGTTGTTATCATCCATGCTCCAAACACCATCATTTGAATTGGCTTTTAGGTTGAGGTAAGCGTTCATCTTGGTATTGTCTTTTAAGTGTTTTTCTAACCATGCTGTTACAAAGTGCTGAGATATGTTGTTCATGCGAACAGTATCCCAAACGGCATCTGTGTAATGTTCACTAATATTGAAACCAAGTGTTTCATCATAGACATAAGACTCCTTAGGAGCAGGCATGGGCGCTCCAACACCATGATTAGCATTCTCAAAGGTTAATAATGCTCGGTCTACCATTGTTGTACCCTGCCAAATAGCACGTACTCCTTCTTTGTAGCCTGATACATCATCAACTGAACCTGCTATAAAAAACATGGGTACCTTTACATCTTTTAGTGTTGTTGAGTCCCATATGCCATAATTCATGCCCCAAGGTGCAAAGGCGATGACGGTTTTAAGTCTTGGGTCAAGATATTGACGGTTTTGATGTATGGCTAATGCGTCCTGTGGAAGCCCCCATGGGTAATCTACCGCTTGCTGTGTAACACCCCCACCCGCTGCAATGACAGCACCGTAGCCACCCATAGAGTAACCAATCAAAGCAGTATTTTGGGTGTTGACTAAGTCAAACAAAAACGAAGAACTGTCTTTTGACATACGTTCTATTTGATCAAGTGTGAAAAGTTGATCGAGTGGCCGATTGATCAAAGTCGAACCGAAGGCGGCTTGGGTTCGATAGGTAGAGTCGGTATGATCTATAGAGACGACAACATAACCTTTTGAAGCGATGTTTTCAGCTAAATGAGACATTAAAAAACGATTACCAGGGTAACCGTGGGAAATCAATACCAAAGGATATTTTTGACTGCTAATGAATGGTTTGGCGTCGCGTATTGCTTTGCCCTGTATGCTGACTATTGTTTTTCCATCACGTAAATACACGTCGAGGCTGGTGTTGCCTTGGCTGTCCTTTATAGCGGGGTACCAAGTTTCAAGCGTCAAAGGGCGGTCATATTTAGGTGGGTTTGTTGAATTAGCTGGGTCAATTTTAACAATATCAATCTGCTTGGGATTAACAATTTTAAAGGTTTTCACACCTATAGCATATTCACCATATGCAGCTAAATCAGGTGCATCGGGCCGCTGAGTATCGATTCGATTTTCTGCAAAAATTGTTAAGCTTAATCCACTAAACATAACTAATAACAAAGCTCTATTTACAACATAACAAGACATAATTGGACTCTTACTAACAAAATATATTGTGGTAAGTACAGTATGATGTTTTATTAAACTTTGCTAGTTTGAGTGTGTTAAACATGAATAATAAAACCACAAGATTGTTTTCAAAGAGAACTAAAATGAAACCTCTTTTATGAGCCTATGTGCCATTAGTCTGATGATCAGCGACGTTAATGAAGGGAATGCCAAACGATTTATCTAGACTAAACGTACCTTCTTAGTGCAGCGTGACATCATATGCATGTCTATAAATCTATACTTTTTATTCTTTTTGATAGTCCTTTGAGAGTGCATAACCCCTTGGTCATTATGCATAAAGCGTAGTAATCATTTTTCCTGGTAAGCCTAAATTTAGTGGGTGAGTTGATGAGGTTGATATAAATATGTTCTATCTAAATAATTAAGCGTAATTAAATAATTTACTGTTCTTTGAACTAATCAGTGATTTATATACATCCGAGGGCTTTTAGTCGCTCACTCTATCGGTTGTGGTTTTGAAGAAAGCATATTTTTTGCATACTTAAGAACAGCGAATGTAGTGGTGTGCAATCAATGTTGTGAGTATGCTCTAGTACATAAACTACTGACTCAAGCGTTGATAGACTACTTTCCTGAGTTGTATGTCTGATGTGGTATTGATTGTCAGGGGGATTGGAAAAGTGCCAACTATTGCATTGTTGTAACCAAGGGTTGAGATGCCATATTTTCAGTGCTTTGCGCCATGATGCATCAATGAATATTAAGTTGTGATTGACTGGAAAATACTTTTTATTATGTACTGGCGAGGAAATGGACTCAAGTGAAATGCTTTGTTCGTTAGGGTAAAACAAACAATAACTTTGCGGTTGGTTTGCAACCTTTTGGGCCAATTCTGCCCAGTCCTCTGGTTTTTCACCCTGCAATATTGTTATTGCTTTTAATCCCAACGTTAATAACTTAACCGTGTTCTTTGCGTGTTTTGCCTCTTTAGGATGTTGTAATATAATGATGTTGAGAGGTGTTGTGATGGGATTTACCCAAACACATAAACATGTACTTTGCGGGTAACCACACTTAAAACATATTAGTCTTTTGTTAATTTCTAACGTTGTCATTTTTTTTAAGTTTTTAGCCTCACTATAACTTATGCTTGTTGTTTTTGGTGAGGATTGTTAAATTTTACCTATGCTGGCAAATCGACAGTCTCTAACTAAAAAATTTAAAGCAAAATGGATGTATATGCTCACCAAAAATTGTTTGAATGGATTCGCTAGCTGTTTAATGGACTTGGTTATTTTTTATGTCATTTGATAGCAAAGTTGATTACATACCAAGTCACCCCTTTACCAATGCTGCTATAGATCCGTCAGAATTCCAGCATAAAACCTTTCAAAAGCGCAAGTGGCAGGTTTTGATCACTACATTTTTATTGATCCTGATTACTGCCAATGCGGTGATTTGGATTCAATCACCTATATATCAAAGCCAAGCTACTTTACATTTTTCGTATACATCTCAAACTAAACAAGAGTTTGCTGAATTAGCACAAAGGCAAATTACTCTGCATCAGCAAAGGATGAAAAGCAATAATGTGCTGAGCTTTGTTGCAAAAGAGCTTGAACAAAGTCAAATGTTAATCATTAAAGTACAAACACTTTTTGATGCATTGGTAGTAGAAGCAAGTTTAACTGGGCGTATTATTACCCTAAAAGCCAACGGTAGCGACCCACAAATACTTAAACCAATAATAGATGCTTGGATAAAAGTGTATCTACAGTTAGTTGCTTCTGAAACGCAAATAAACAACACTGATGACCTATTAGATGTAGATCAGCAATTGGAGTTTCTGGAATTAAAAATAACGGAACAAGCACAACTGTTACAATCCTTTGCCAGTCATAACAATATCACGTCATTAGAAAGAGATGAAAATCGAGTCCTAAGTCAGGCCAAAAACTTGGGTGCTAACCTTGACCAAGCGTTGGCTGAACAAGCACAAACACAAGCGTTGCTTGATAGTTTGGTTGAGTCCATTAATAACGGAGAATCGATTGTTAGACCAATGGATAATGCTCAAATTGATGCGATAAAGCTAAGTCTACAAGAGGTTAATGCCAACCTGTCTGCTTTATCTGAAAAATATACGCAAGCCTATTTGGAGCGTGACCAAGCCATTTTGGCGCAACAGCAAAAATCTCTGCAACTTCAGGCTTTACTTGAAGAACAAATAAAAATGAGCCAAGTGGACTATTTACTAGATGTAAAGCGCAAGCTCAGTGCTGCTAGAGGTAAAGTAGAAAAAATGAATACCCAGCTAGTTGAGCAAAACAAACTAACACAAGTGTTTAGCCAAAACCTTGAACAATATAAAAGGCTAGACGACGCATTAAAGGCCCTGCAAAATCAAGCCCAAACGCTAAAAAATCAACAAATAGCGCAAGAAGTATCAAAACCTTTCGATGCTAAAATTTCTTTGCTTGAGCCTGCCTTTATTCCTGATTTTGCAATTGGGCCAAACTACTCACTTAATAGCCTTATCAGTTTAATAGCAGCCGTCATTGTGGCCGTATTAGCTTTGTTGTTGTTTAGTTTTATCTTCAAACAGAATGGGGCAGCTTCATCTAACCACTTTGTTTTGATGCCTGGGCAAGCCAGAGCAAATGACTATTCAATCATGGGCTCTGCTCAAAATGGCCAACTTGCAGCACCCGATCCTCGCCTATCATCTGCACTAGTTACATCTGCATCTCAGTCTTTGCGTTTATTAAATATTGATGAATCTCAGAAGCTCTTTTCTGTTGCCAATGACCAAGGTAAAGCGCTAATTGGTTTGATTTTAAGTGGTGTAAGTGTTGATGAATTATCTTTAATAAAAAAAGGAGACTGCAGCCAAGACTATTTGATGTTACAAATAAACAACCAGTTTTCTCGGATTATCAGTATTCAAAAAAACCTAGCTGAAGTACTGCAAGCACTATGTAATAACTTAACTAATGAACAAACAGTGTGGTCGAATATCAAAAGCCAAGAAGACTTTGTGCAATTGTTGGTGAATATAGGTCATGATGCTCAGATAACCTTTCCTGACCAGCTTTCGCTCAATGTTTTACGGCATACTTACTTAACGTATTTAGCCAGTCAAGGAGCTAGACTCAACGATATTGAACAAGTCGCCGGATATACTTCGCCAAGTGACTTAGCACTTTACCGAAATGTTAACCAACAAGGAAAACTGCTTGATTTAGAGCAAGTCCAAACAGAATATCCTTTTGTTGTGGCAAGCTAAATTGTAGTTATCCCAGTGCCACCTCAATACGCCAGGATTTGGCGCACTGTGCAACTCATCCCCTTGGGCAAAGTAGCTAGTTACGGCCAAATTGCCGATCTGGCAGGATTACCTGGACGGGAACGGCTAGTAGGTAAGTCACTTGGTTTTGTGCCAAAAAATATGGACGTACCTTGGTACAGAGTGTTGCGTTCTAATGGACAAATTGCATTTCCCGTAGGTTCTGAGCAATCACAAAAACAAACAGGCTTATTGCAACAAGAAGCCATCGCTATTTTTAACAACAGAGTCAAGATGAGCCTTTTCAAATGGCAACCTGATTTGCCAGAAATACTATGGAAATTAGAGTTTTAGACTTTGTTTATAAATAGTAAATGTTGCTCTTAAAATAGAAGTGAGATATTTTTAAATTTATTTGCAAGGGATATTAGCAATGTTAAAAACCTTTGGTATAGACGATCTTGAAGCAGGAATGTTCGTTGACTCTATAGCAAACAAATCAAGCCAGACGTTTTTGAAATTGAAGAAACTGTTCCCATACCTGAAGTACCTGAAGTACTTGAATTACCTGAACTCGTGCCGTTTGAAACAGAACTTAGAGTGATAAACAAACTTCACCTTAAAGGTAAAAATTTACCCATTGATATTGCCATCACAGAAGTCTTCACTCAAGATCCTGTCTCGTCGATCATTCGTAATCCTAATGCTTTGATGTGCATGACAAAGATACAAGAAAAAGATACCTATCTTTTATCTTATTCATTAAATGTGGCTATTTTGTTATCTAAATTTGGTCTTATATTGATCTGGAAAAAGAACAATGACAATAATTGGCGCTGGCAGGTTTTCTTTATGACTTAGGCAGAGTTAAAATTCCTGACGAAATATTGCATAAAGCTGGGCGGTTGACGAACAATAAATGATGATTATGAAAGATTATCTGTATAACGTCACCAAAAAACTCACTGACATGCAAGTTTCCGATTCAATTGTTAAAAAAATAGGTCAACACCACGAATGGCTTGATGGTTACGGTTACCCAAAAGGTCTTCGAGGTAATGAAATTACTCAATATGGATGTATGATTGCAATCGTTGATACTTATGATGCGATAACTGCGGACAGATGTTACAAGGCTGCTAAGTCTTCTAGAAAAGCACTGCAAATTTTATTACAAGATGCACCTAAGAAATACGATGAGGTGTTAGTTGCACAATTTGTGCAATGTATCGGAATTTACCCCGTGGGCACTTTAGTCAAACTAAGCAATAAAAAGGTTGCTATGGTGCTCAGGCAAAACCCTGCACATACCGCTAAACCCGTTGTGAAAGTGTTTTATTCAGTTCGCTGCAACCATTATTTGAAGCCCAAGGAATTGGACTTAGCTGCGGTTAGTCATGACGTAAAATTGTTGAAGCTGTTATCGCAAGGGACTTTAAGCTCGATTTCAATAAATACTTTAATGAAGCAATCGTCATCTGAATCAAAAAAATTTTAACTATTTTCTACGAATACATTGGTGATCAATAGCCGAAAAAAGAGATATGTTTATTAGGTATAACGGTTTAGTCTTTGATGCAACTTTAGAGCTAAACAAGACATCTGTAAATATTAATCAGTAATATTTTAAAAAACCCTGACACAGGTTGTGGCGAGCCTACTAATATAATTAATATGCATAACGCATTTTTATATCGTTACCCTAGAATATGTTCAATAACTAAGCTAATAAATTTTTAAATATATAATTTAATAGGATAATTTTTTACATTTTTAAAGAACCTATGCTTGTAAAAAAACCGACAGTTAACCAGTGTTATCCTATGGAGTGTCAGGGTTTTTCTAAACAAAATGGTCACCCTGTGTCCATTTTTTACTACTCTATATTCGCGATCTGCTCACGCATTTGCTCAATCAGCACTTTTAATTCAACTGCTGACTGAGTGATATCGCTATTAATAGACTTAGATCCTAGGGTATTCGACTCGCGGTTAAACTCTTGCATCATAAAATCCAGTCTACGACCAACTGCACCGCCTTTTTTAAGAATTTTTTGGGTTTCGCTTATGTGTGATATTAAGCGGTCTAGCTCTTCTGCTACATCTACTTTTTGTGCCAACATCACCATTTCTTGTTCTACACGAGCCGGGTCTAGGTCAATTTTGGCATCTTCGAAGCGGGCTTGGATTTTTTCACGTTGCCATTTGATCACGTCTGGCATGTGGGAAGTGACTTTTTCGACTTCTGCGTTAATACCGTCTAAACGTTGTTCGATCATACCTTTTAGGTTGCTGCCTTCGGTGGCGCGTGCGGCGATAAAACCTTTTAGTGTGAGGTCAAATTCAGCCAGCGCTTCGGCTTGAATAACATCCATGTCCGTTTCTTCGGCTGAAATAACACCAGGCCAGCGTAATACGTCTAAGGGGTTAACACCGGCAGATTGGCCGTGGGATTGCACCCAATCCGCGGCTTTCATGACTTGTTTGGCTAAAACTTCGTTTAGGTTGAGCTTACCTACTGCCGCATCGTTCGCCACAAAACGCAATGAACACTCGACTTTGCCTCGTTGTAGTTGTTTGCGAAAACGTTCGCGCAATACCGGCTCCATGCTTTTAAATTGTTCAGGAAGACGGAAGTAGGTTTCAAGAAACCGTTGGTTAACGGAACGTACTTCCCATACGGCTGAGCCCCAATCGGCTTTAATTTCACGGCGGGCAAAAGCAGTCATACTGTAAATCATTGAAATCTTCCTGTGTCTTAGTTTTCTGTATTATACCCCTGTTGTGACTTGGGGCGAGGGGCTAGGGCAATTAATTGCTTAAAACTTAAGATAATTTACACGGAAGCCTCTATAATTCCGCTCACTATTATTGAGGAGAGCATTATGCGTCCAAGTGGAAGAACCGCCAGTCAAATTCGCCCCGTTACTATTACCCGCAATTTTACCTGCCATGCAGAAGGCTCAGTATTGATTGAGTTTGGTAACACTAAAGTGTTGTGTAATGCCTCAGTAACCGAAGGGGTACCTCGTTTTATGAAAGGTAAGGGTAAAGGCTGGGTGACGGCAGAATACAGTATGTTGCCCAGGGCTACTCATACTCGTTCCGACCGCGAAGCTGCTCGTGGTAAACAAGGTGGACGTACTCTTGAAATTCAACGTTTAATCGCACGTTCCTTGCGCGCAGCGGTAGATTTAAAATTATTGGGTGAAAACACTATTATAGTGGATTGTGATGTTATCCAAGCTGATGGCGGTACACGTACAGCTTCGATTACCGGTGCTTGTGTGGCTTTGGCTGATGCACTGAGTTGGATGCGTGCCAAAGGCATTCTTAAAACGAATCCAATCAAACATATGATTGCGGCAATATCAGTAGGTGTTTATAAAGGTACAGCTATTGCGGATTTAGAATATCTTGAAGATTCAGATGCTGAAACTGACATGAACGTAGTGATGACAGACACCGGCAAATTTATCGAGGTGCAAGGGACTGCTGAGGGCGAACCTTTTGATTTTAACGAGCTAAATGAGATGTTGGAATTGGCAAAAAATGGTATTCGTGAATTATTCGACGAGCAAAAATCGGCTTTGAACTAGGACGTTAACATGCAAGATTACCAACGTGATTTTATAGAGTTTTCCTTAGCTCGCAAAGTATTGAAATTTGGTCAGTTTACCCTCAAATCTGGGCGAATTAGCCCTTATTTCTTTAATGCTGGTTTATTTAATACTGGTGGCGACTTAGCCAAACTTGGACAGTTTTATGCGCAAACGTTGCAAACATCAGGTATTGATTACGATGTGTTATTTGGTCCTGCATACAAAGGTATTCCTATTGCCACCACTACTGCCGTGGCGTTAGCAGATAAACATAACGTAGATAAGCCATATTGTTTTAACCGTAAAGAAGCGAAAACCCATGGCGAAGGTGGCAATTTAGTCGGTAGCCCTCTTGCGGGTAAAATTATGCTTGTGGATGATGTGATCACCGCAGGTACCGCTATTCGTGAGTCTATGCAGTTGATTGAAGCGAATAATGCCCTGCTCGCAGGTGTGTTGATTGCTCTAGATAGACAAGAAAAAGGTCAAGGTGAACTGTCGGCCATTCAAGAAGTTGAACGTGATTTTGATACTAAAGTAGTTTCTATTATTAGTTTGGCTGATTTGGTTGATTATCTGAGTGACAAAGCTGATATGGCTGAGCACTTAGCTAATATCAAGCAATATCGTTTGGACTACGGGATCTAATTAGAACGTGAAAGATATAAGTCGATTCGAAACTGCGGACTATCAATTAAATGCTTTGAGCCTACGTTGCCCAGAGCCTGTGATGATGGTGCGTTTAAAGATTCGTGAGATGCAAATCGGCGAAACGGTGACGGTGACCGCCGACGATCATTCGACCACACGCGATATCCCTAGCTTTTGCCGATTTATGGAGCATGAGCTGGTGGATACTGATATAGAAACGTCGCCATATCGATTCGTGATCAAAAAAGGTAAATGACTCACTCGTCTATTGAGGTGTTATGAGACAGCATGTTATCTAACAAAGCCTGCAATAAATAGCGTCTATCTGTCTCGCCGATTTTTGCTTGAATATAGCGGTACATGCTCTTGGTTTCTGTGTTGTCTCCTAACATCTGCCAAATATTGTCTACATAACCGATCGTTATCTGTGGTGTGTTTGGCAATTCTTGTTGAGCAAAACGAATGGCTAATAACTGCGACAATTTATCAATTAGCTCAGAAAACTGTTGGTCGATTTGTTCAACTTCTTCTCTAAGGGCTTGTTCTGCCTGATTGATAATATGTGCCGACAGGGCTCTTTTTGCTTTACGTTTACTGCGTGAGGAACCAGCAACGTCTGGACTTTGATAACCATCTTCGCTAGCAATCAATAAACCTCTCAAAGCGCTCAGCCGAGAGACTAAGGGTAAGCGCAAAGGCTCAAGTTGTTTTTCTGTGTTTACCAACCAAGTCAGACATTTTTGCGGATAGCTTGGGTCTAACTGCATGTATTTATCAGTTAAATTGGCCAACTGCATCAGTTGTTGAATGATCTTTTCTTTGGCAATCGCGCGCATGAGTTACTCTGGTTGTAGGCGGTTTTTAAGTTTTCCATTTTGACTACTGGTTGCCCATTCGAGTCCTTCTTCTCGCAGAGTGATTTGCAGGCGAACACTGTTCGCTGCGTTAGTCGTTTCTTTTACTGCACTCGTTGTTGCGTTAGTAATTAAGGCACTAGGATTGGAATTTGATTTGAGGGCAATTTGAGAGATTCGATGCCGAATAGCTTTACTTACCACTTGGGTTTTTTCAAATGGCAGCTCTTTATTCGAAGGGCTTTTTTTCAATGCTTTCATAAAGGCATCGTCAATTCCCCTTAACAGTGCTTCTCTGGTTACCCTAGATGTGCCAGTGCGTTGAATTTCAGATAATTTTTCCAAAGCTAACCTTGATTCTTTATCAAACGCAGATTGAAAATTTTTGCTTTTACTTAATATATCTTCATCATCTAAGCTTTGTTTGAATTGTTCCATTAACGCTTTGTGAATGTTGGCTGTGGTATCAAGTTCGGCATCTTTGGCTGGCACATGTTGTTCAAAGGTAACAGGCATATCAATTGTTAACTCTGGCACTCTTACTCTGGGTAGACTCATTCCTTCTAATAAGGGATTGTCTTTGTAATATTCTGCAACCGCTGCGGTTTCTTCATCAGCGAGTCGCCTAGCGTGTACCAAACTGATCATCAAAGCACCCAGGACTTCACTTAATTCAGACATTATTTCCTCCCGACTTTTATTAAAAAAGGGGCGTATACGCCCCGATAAATTAAGCGGCTGATTCTACCTCTGATATTGAGTTTTCCAGAATGCCTAGCAGTTTTTCAGTACCGGCTGGCAATTCGTCTTGCACGGCCCTGACATTGACTGACAAGCTGTAAGTGCGTTCAATCTTAGACGAACTCGATTTAGCGCTTTTGCTTGAATAACTCGCACTCAATTTCACCGAAACAGGCCCCCAGCCACCTTTTGCCGATAAGGTGGCATTCAAGCTTCTTGAGGATGATGTCGTAGACTCTTGTACAGAGTTAATTTTTGCGTTGAAACTTATTGTGGTTTCTTCCACCCGTATAAACGGAATGGGTAACATGGTTAATATAGGTACTGTGAGATCAAATTTTTTCGGTTCAACTCCAGTGACATTACCGTCGGCATCCTTAGTTTCTATAGCTTTCATATAGCTGAACGTCACCATAGTGGGTTCGTTACTGTCTTCATCAAAGCCAACTGCTTTTATAAAATCAACCGAGGTTTGTGCAGACTGAGCTTGTGCCCGCACCACTGCATCTAGAGGACCGCCAATCATTGATTGAAAATCAATGCTGGAAAGTTCTTCTCCTATAGCCATAACAATCTCCTTGGTTATACCTGAGACTGCAGATTCAGGTTAATGCATTACTAAACACCCTCTTTGCTTTTGCTAAAGAGGAAGAGCGTAAATGTTAAAAATACGGCAAGACATTAACGCAGCACTGATCTATCCAGATTTTTCCTAAAGGATTTCCAATCAAACAAAAGTACCTCTTGTTGTAAGTGACACTGCATCCTATCAGTACGTTAACTAGGTATAGCAGGATGGGCATATTTTTCCACTTGAATTAAAAACTGCTATTGATGTAAGTCAAAAAGCAAAAAGGCTGATACATGATCAGCCTTACATTTTTAAAGTCGCTAGGATTACTTTGGTTTACGGAACTTCATGGTCCAGCGATCTGTATTACCTGAGACAGATTTAACCCCTACTTCATAACGTAATTCGTCATCAGCGCGGTAGTGTAGGTCGGTATAATCAACAAATTCAAAGCCTGCTTCTTGGATCTCTTTGATAGCAAGGACAGGATCAATACGGCGACGGTTAGCTGGGGTTTGCTGTTCCATATGGCGGGCGGTGTGATCCACTACAGCATAAACACCACCGGGCTTCAGTGCGTCAAAAGCTAACTTATTCATATTCCGGCGGCCTTCTTCACCAAAGTTGTGGTAGTTACGAAACGTCAACACCATATCAAGATCCTTTATCCCAAGAGAATTTGCTTCTAAAGAATAAAAGCGCTCACCCTCTTTACGATAAAGTTTAGCGTCTTGTGCAACAATTTTAATTTTTTCTAAACCAGACTCTTCAATTAAGCTTTTAATACGCCCTGTACCAATAGCAGCATAATATTCACCTTTATCACTGACTACTGGAGCTAAAATTTTGGTATACCAGCCGCCACCAGGAATAAGCTCAACAATTTTCATATTGTCGCGTAAATCGAAAAACTCCAATGTTTGTAGGGCTTTTCGGTTTCTGTCTCGGTCGGTTTCAGCTTCAGTTCTGATTTCAGCTTTTAACGCCGATTTAATTTTTTCTGCTGTAGCATCAAAGCTATCTGCCGCTATTGAGTTGACACTCGCAGCTAGTAACAAAAGGGGTAGAATTTTTTTCACAGGTATATATCTCCATTTATAGTTTTAGAATTGTGAGAGTCTCTTGTTTCAACTCAGTAAAAGACTGCTGTAATAAGGTTTTAGTTTCAGCCTACTGATGTTTGTAAACCACGCCGTTTTTCATCACAAAGTTAACATTTTGTAACAGTGTAATTTGTTTTAGAGGATCACCTTTCACCGCAACTAAATCTGCCATTTTGCCTACTTCTATGGTACCCACTGTGTCACTGATTTGGAGCAAGTCAGCTGCACTTTGGGTGGCACTGCGTATTGCTTCAATGGGCTTCATGCCGGCTTCAACCATTAATGCAAATTCTAAGGCGTTGTCACCGTGAGCTGAAACACCAGAGTCGGTACCAAAGGCAATTTTGATCCCTGCTTTATAGGCATTGGCAAAAGTCTGTTGAATAAGTGGCCCAATAGCGGCGGCTTTAGGCCTAACGAGTTCGGGAAAGAAGCCATCAATCTTGGCTTTCTCAGCCACCCAGTTACCAGCCATAATAGTTGGCACATAATAAGTGCCATACATTTTCATTTGCTTAAACACCTCTTCATCCATATAGGTGCCGTGTTCAATAGATGTCACACCTGCTTTAATGGCGCGCAACATGCCTTCTTTGCCATGAGCATGCACTGCGACTGTCATGCCATAATCTTTTGCTGTTTCAACAATGGCACTTAATTCATCATCCATAAACTGTGGGTTTTGACCACTTTTAGCCACACTTAATACACCCCCCGTAGCTGTGATTTTAATCAAGTCTGCGCCATCTTTGTAACGTTGGCGAACAGCTTTACGCGCTTCGGCCGTGCCGTTTATTACGCCGTCGATAGGTCCTGGATCGCCCATAATTGAATTACTACGGCCATTTGTTGGATCCGCGTGCCCACCCGTTGTCGCAATCGCCTTAGCAGCAGTATATATGCGTGGTCCTTTAACCATTCCTTTGTTTATGGCATTACGAAGTGCCACGGTTACGTTGTAGCCGTCACCCAGATTACGCACAGTTGTAAAACCTGCCATCAAGGTTTTTTCAGCGAACCTCACGCCTTTAATGGCATAGTCTGCTTCATTCAGAGTAAAGCCTTCTATGTAGCTTGCGGGGCCGTTATGTTGGCTGGATATATGGGTATGCATATCCATAAATCCTGGCATCAGGGTATAGTCTGATAAATCAATGACGGTATCTTCGCTACTGCCCTCAGTAAATCCTTTGTGAATAGCTGTTATTTTATTATCAGTGATAACCACAGTCGCTTTTTGTATCATTTTATCTGAGGTGCTATCGATTAGAGTGCCTGCGTGGATAATTGTGGCCGCCATGACGGCGCTAGCAAGAAAAGGTTGGGCTAATGTTGCCAAAAACAAGGTTGATTTTAAGATACTGTTTTTCATATTAAGTGTCCTGTTATAACTCGCCAAGGCTAAAGTGATAGTCACTACTTTCAAGCATGAGATGGCGCTTACCATCTAAGACTCGCTCTTCTCCTAATTCTGCTAGTTGGTAAAATACATTTTGATGTAAACGCGCCCATAAGTTTCTGTGAACTAAAGCGTAAGGCAGATATGTACCTGTTTTTTTGTCTGCAAATATTTGTATGGGATTCTCTGAGCTAACGACTATAATTTGCCCTGTATTGGTTGTAAGTACTAACTTACTGTTCTCTTTCTTCCATTGCGTAATGATAAAAGGTACATCCTCTACTTGAATGCCTACCTTTTCTACAGGTGTGACTAAAAAGTAATGATCGTCTTCACGTTTTAAAACACTGGCAAAAAGTTTGACCAAGGATTTACGACCAATAGGCGTTCCCATATAAAACCAGCTTCCGTCATGTTTTATTTGTATATCTATGTCACCGCAAAAATCAGGATCCCATTTATCAACTGGAGGTAAAGCCACATTTTGTGTGCTTATTTGTTTTTGAAAACCACCTAAGTCGAAGGTTGTCATTACAGTGTTTCTTTTATCTCACGTAATTTTGCTTTGATACGGCGCATATTTTCAGGTCCTGTGCGTAATAATTGTTTTTGTGGAGCGCTTAAAGACTCCAGTCGTCTATCTGCAAACTTGTACATGACGCTATCGGTAAATACTTCGACTGGAGAAGGGACTTCAGGGGTATCTAGCAGGACATCAATTGCCTCTTCAAGTTTCTGGTCAAAGCTGTCAAATGGGTTACCTATTTCAGAAAATATGTTTTCAATGGCCGGTTTGTATTCTTGATAAAGCTGCAATAATGATGCTGTTTCAAGGGACTCTAATACATCAACGTAAGGCGCATAACGTTTATAACTTGCAGGGTCTATCCACTCTTTATTGGCTTGCTTGTAAGTGCGAAATGACTGTTCGGGCTGGATTAATACTCTATTGTTATCCGCTATATTTTCCTCAGCTAAGGCGATGGTCATTATCACAAAGCGCTCTAGTAGCGCTTCATTAATCAGTAAACGTGCAAACTCATTGTAGTCAGATAGAGCTAATAATTTAGTCTTTACTGTGCCGTCACTTATATCTAATGGCTGCGGTTCGGCAATAATGTCGGGCTCAGGTTGTTCTACTAATGTTTCAGGGATCAGAGTAGTAGGCTGCGCGTCAATCACAGGTTCGACTGTCGGCTCCATAACAACCGGAACTGGCGTTACTATAATTCGTTCAGGTTCGCTGGGCCAAAGTAACACTGCCAAAGCAATTGCCAATATAATTACACCTATAATAAAATGCGGTGCTAAGGATTTTTTCGATTCTTCACTCATTGTTTCCCCGTTAAGCAAATATCTGTGTTAATACTTAGAATTTAGCCTACTTAAAATTCCATCTAAATGATATGCGTAGATTGTAAAATACTGTAACTGTATTCTTATCTAGACTGTTCTTTAAGAGGCTATTAGACTGTAGATGTGCTTTACCTACTTTAAGACGTGTTGGACCAGTATGAATATTATTTTATATGCAGTGCCGTTCTTTTTCCTATTAATTTTTATCGAGCTGTTGTTAGAAAAAAATAAAGGCACCGATTATTATCGTGTTAACGACAGTGTTAATAGCTTAACTGTGGGTGTGTTGAGTAGGATGACGGGTATTGTTAAGCAGTTATTCCCGCTAACTATTTATGTCGTGGCTTATGATCATCTGGCTATGTTTCAAATGGAATCGAGCTGGTGGATATGGGTGATTGCGTTTGTACTTTATGATTTTTGCTACTATTGGAAGCACCGCTTTGGCCACGAAATGAATATTTTTTGGGCTGCTCATGTCGTACACCATTCAAGTGAAGAATATAATATGACAACAGCATTACGACAAAGTGGCAGTAGCTTTTTGAGTTGGATTTTTTACTTACCCATGGCGATATTGGGTTTTGAACCCCTTGTATTAATTACAGTCGGCTCTTTAAATCTCATCTATCAATTTTGGGTGCATACTCGGCATATTCCCAAATTGGGATGGTACGAATGGGTGTTTGTGACCCCTTCGAATCACCGTGTACATCATGCGCAAAACCAAATTTATATAGATCGCAATTATGGTGGCGTGTTTATTCTTTGGGATCGGCTGTTTGGTTCTTTCCAAGAAGAATTAGATGCAGAAAAACCTATATATGGTATTCGAAAAGCATTAAAAAGCTGGAATCCCTTGTGGGCCAATATTCATGTTTATTCGCAGTTAATTAAAGACTGTTGGCATGCAAAGCATTGGCAAGATAAGCTACTTATTTGGTTCAAACGCACAGGTTGGCGACCTGCTGATGTCGAACAAAATTATCCTCTAAGTAAGGTTGACCTGACGCAATTTAGGAAATTTGATATTCCGCTGACACTAATCAATAAATTTTATAGTTTAATACAGTATTTATTGGTGGTATTTGTTGGCTTGTCACTGATGATGAACGTTTCTGCCTTTACTCTAACAGAGCAAGTGCTGATGGTATTGTTTGTTCTTTATGGCAGTATTTCTGCTGGATTGGTTTTGGAAAATAACCCCCTAGCTTTATATTTAGAATGGGTGAAATACTCTCTAATTATGGTAACGCTAATGATGTATACCTTACCGGTATGGATTGAATGGGCATTAGGGCTAAGTATAATGTTTAACTGCACATTGTTGTTATTTAAAAGATCAGACATTTTTACTATAACAGTGCCAATGACAGAAGCTAATAATTGAAACCATTATTATGTCGTGTTGAGTTTGAGAGCCTGTGTCATACAACAAGCACACTGTTAATAGTCAAGATACTAATGAGAAGAATAAAAAAATGAATACACAACAATGGGTCTTAGTTTTTTTGACTTTTTCCAGCAGTGCGGCCTTTGCCAAGCAAGCTCCTTTAGTATCTATACCAACGCATGATACTTTTTTCTCTAGCATCGCACATTACTGCGACAAAGCCTTTGAAGGAAAAGTTGTGGTTGATAACCAGCCAAGCTCTGCATTCGAAGAAAAATTAGTCATGTTTGTACGCAAGTGCGACCAAGCTGAATTACAGATACCATTCTATGTGGGAGACAATGCGTCGCGTACTTGGATAATTAAAAAAACGGGTAGTGGTCTAAGTCTAAAGCATGATCACCGACTTAAAGATGGTACCGATGACCCTGTGACGATGTATGGTGGGCATACACAGGGCGCAGGTTACAACCAAATCCAATCCTTTCCTGTTGACCAATACTCAAAAGAATTATTTACTCACCAAGGACTACCGCAATCTATTACTAATACTTGGCAAATCTATATTTACCCAGAAATGTTTTCATATCGTCTAGTGCGAGAAGGAAGAGAGTTTAGAGTAGATTTTGATCTAACCAAGCCTATATTACCCCCCCCAGCGCCTTGGGGTTATGAGGATTAGTCAGTCGGTTTTAAGTGCCTAGCTAAATTTTTATAACGTTTCAAATCTGGGGTAGGTGCTGCTTAGGTGTTCTAAAGAAATTGTTGGGTTTTCATTATTTGTGAGGTGACAGGGTATTCGATATGTCTCGAATAGAGGCGGTAAAAAAACAACAAAATAGAACGTTAGGAATATATCCCCGTAGTTATAATCGCCACTCTTGATTTAATTAACTGTATCTTATCTCTTAGTAAAATCTCTATTGAGAGCTACATACTGATGTTTATAGTTGAACCGATTCACTACCTATGGCGTATATGAATTATAATAATTAATTTGCTTAGAGCAAAGTTTATGCAACAAACTAAATTTTGGATTAAGGATATTAAATCACAATCTATCTCTGTGGAGATGCTAACCGTGTGTTCATACGAGATGAACGTATACTTAGTCAAGCTTACAGTAGGTGGTAACACAGGTTTGGTCTATGAAGGTGAAAGCCCTAAACGTTTTCATAGCTCGCAATTTATCCGCGATGCGTTTGAGGGTTGTAATGTGTTAGCCGCACAAATGTTACACGAATCGCCTTACGACGAGATGATAGGTAATCCTGAGTCTGTGCAACGTGCTTGTACACTGCCTTTTTCTATGGGGCAGCCTTACTAGGTGGTTGTGTTAGATAAAACGTTAAAATTTAAAGATCATCTTTAGCATTATGGATAAACAAATACGCATAATACCCCCCCATAACTACCATTATACCTATACCAAGAATAGAGCCCCAAGCCACGGGGTCGTGCAGTATTAAATCCCACATAATGATTCACTTCTGTTAGATAACATTATAACTGAGGTGATTTTAGGTGATGAACATTAGCCCATATTGATCTAGATCAGCTTTGTTGCAAGGTAATGATTCAGTATTCAAATGTGAGTGTTAGCAGTTCGACTGAATCGGTAAAACTCAATGTTTGTAGTTTGCCTTTACCTTCAACATTAATGGTATTGACTTGCTCTGGCCAAAGATCACGTAAGGCGTCATGACGGATTGTCATATTGTCTAGTTTGGTCGGTTGTGTGGTTTCTTGATATACCCAGAAAAACTTACCATCTAGTTCGACCCCCACCATTTTTAGTGGCAGGTGTTGCTGAGCACTATCAAACAAATTAAAGCGCTGATGAACATAGTTACCAAACTGGTTTTGAGTCTTTTTTGAGTCAATGATATCCGCGTCTTTACCCAATATTTGCTTTACTGCATGTTCTGCGTCGTGCACCCTAAAGCGGTGCATGATTTCGATATTTTCAGAGCGAGGGTTAAACAAAACAGTGCTAAAAGCGGTTTTTTGCTGATGAGCCGAAACAAAGAACGCTGCAAATAGCAGCGTTCCTACTAACCATTTCGATATGTTATTCATCATTGTCCTGGTTGTCGTCATTATCACCGCCACTGTCTGTTTTTAGCTCAGTTTTGATATCTTGCATGATATCTCGATAAACTTTGGCCTTACGTTTTTTAGACTTATACGCTTCGATACGAGACGGGATAATCTGCCGTGGGTAATGATTATTATTAACCTCTACGTCGGCTGTTTCCCAGCGCGGATCAACAGTGACACTTACCAATTCTTTATCTTTTTCAGTAATAATCATCTTATTAACTGCTTTAGGCGTTCGGCGCCAAATTTCAGCAGGGATATATTGATTTTCTGTGCTGCCATCAGCAAAGGTGAGTTCTAAGATAATCGGCATAACCAGACCACCTTTGTTAGAAAACTCCAAAACATAATAGTTTTTGTCTTCTTTTACCGCGCGTTCAAAAGCCACTTTTTCCCAAGGTTTTAAGTCTTTCAAGAATTTATTATATTTGTTACGTTCTTTGTTAGTAACCGTAAAGCGATCATTGTTGTCATAAAAATCAGTGATATCAGAAAAACGTTCTACCCAAAGCTCTTTACCTTCGGATTTGTTACGCTCATCTGTAAAAGACATAGGTTTGTCTAGTTCTTCCTGGCGCAAACGATTGAAGTCAATATCAGGATCTTTAGTATCCAAACGTAATTTTGAGATTTTATCTATGGAAATATCTACATGATCAGTGCTGTAAAACCAGCCGCGCCAGAACCAATCTAAGTCTACCCCTGAGGCTTCTTCCATAGTGCGGAAAAAGTCTGAAGGTGTAGGGCGTTTGTATTTCCAGCGCTGTGCGTATTCTTTAAAGGCAAAATCGAATAACTCGCGTCCTAAAATAGTTTCGCGCAAAATATTTAATGCGGCAGCAGGTTTGGTGTAAGCATTCGGGCCTAAGCGTAATACGCTGTCTGACTGCGTCATAATAGGTACTTGATTAGAAGATTTCATATAGCTGACGATATCGCGAGGCTCTACTCCCCAAGGAATAGTCGGGTCCCATTCACGACCCGCCACACCATCTAAAAAGCTGTTGAGGCCTTCATCCATCCAAGTCCATTGGCGTTCATCTGAGTTGACGATCATAGGAAAATAAATATGCCCCACTTCGTGGATAACCACCCCAATTAAGAAACGTTTTTCTGCTTGTGAATAGGTACGGCTACCATCGTCTTGCAACTCAGTTCGAGGTCCATTGAAGGTGATCATCGGATACTCCATTCCACCTACAGGACCGTTGACTGATTGCGCCACTGGATAAGGATAATCAAAGGAAAAACGGCTATACACTTCTAAGGTTTGGATTACCGCTTCAGTAGAATATTTCTTCCATAAATCGCCACCTTCTTTTGGATAAAAAGACATGGCCATAACCAGAGGTTGATCGTTACCACCTTGTTGATGGCCGCGAGCATCCCACATAAATTTACGTGATGAGGCCCATGCAAAGTCCCTGACATTTTTAGCACTGAATTTCCAAGTCTTAGATTTGTCGGTACCTGCTTTTTCATTTTCTAGGGCTTCTTCTTCGGTTACGACAAATACGATCCGATCCGCTTTTTCAGCTTCTTTTAAGCGCTTGCGTTGTGTCGATGTCAAAACGTTTTTTGGGTTTTGCAATGCACCAGTAGAGCTAACTATATGGTCGGCGGGTACTGTTAATTCGACGTCGTAGTTACCAAATTCCAAAGTAAACTCACCACGTCCAATAAATTCTTTGTTGGTCCAAGCTTCATAATCTGTATAGGCGTGCAATCGAGGGAACCATTGGGCTAACAAAAATATATCGTTACCACCCTCACGTTTGTCATCAGGAAAATGTTCGTAACCCGAACGGGCCGATACCGCATCTTCTTCAACTATACTAAAATCAAAGTCGATAGAAAATGTAACTTTTTCACCCGGTTTTAGATGCACAGGCAAGTCGATACGCATGTTGGTACCCACGATAGTGTGCTTAAGATTTTTGTTCTTTTTATCTTTGACTGCTGCAATGTTGTAGCCCAACACGTTGTCGTCAGTAAACTGTTGGCGACGTAATGCGCCCAAGCTAAGCTGCGCCGGTTTAGTACTCGAGGCTGTTGACGTTGCCGGCCCACGATTGCCAATGCCACCAAAAGTAGTCGTCATGGCAGACATTGAGTCATTACGAAATTTGTTTTGATCTAACTGCACCCAAAGGTACTTGAGCGTATCTGGCGAATTATTGTGGTACGTGATGTCTTGGCTCGCTTCTATTCGACGATTTTCTTCGTCCAGCCTCGCTTTGATTTTATAATCTACCTGCTGTTGCCAGTATTCATGGCCGGGCTCACCTGCAGCGTTGCGGTAGACATTAGGGGTAGGTAAAGATTCATCTAATTGACGAAACTTATCTTCAAAATCACCTTTTGTTTGGCTAATCGCGGCGTTTGCTGAACTAATAGTCGCAAACGACAGCATGGCAATCGTAATGAATTGTTTAAACATGGTATTCCCTGGTTGTCAGATGAAGTGAGTACGGCGCTTTTATTATTTTTATCTATTCACTGATCTTTATTTTATTCTAATTTTCTAAACAGTTCTTTGCAGAACTAACCTGTATTAAGAACGTTTTGTTTGCATTTTCGTTCATAACCGTTGTTTTTGTATGAATGATTTTATAAATAATTGAATTTTAGACCATAGCTTATAACTACAATGGCTTGTTAATCATCTGTTTTATCGTAATCTAATTAGATTGAATGATGGGGCGAACAATGACGACTATTAGTTGGAAAAGAGCAGTGATTAAAGTGGGGAGCAGTTTGGTTGCGCCTGCCAATAATCAGTGTAGCACTGAATTTCTGGCTCCGATTGCAAGATTTATTAACAACAGCCGCAAACAGGGAAAAGAAGTGATTTTGGTCTCTTCAGGCAGTGTTGCCGCTGGAAAGGGTAAAATCGCCTATAAACATCGCCCTTCTATCGCAGAAAAGCAAGCTATGGCGGCTATTGGGCAAACCCAGATGATGGCTAACTGGGCGAGATTGTTTGACTGTGATTGCGCTCAAATATTGCTGACCTCAGACGATTTACATAACCGTACCCGTTACGTAAACATTAAAAATACTTTACGAGAACTACTAAAAAACCATGCGTTACCTATAGTCAACGAAAATGACACGGTAGCAATCGACGAGCTAAAAGTAGGTGACAATGACAACTTGGCCGCATACACCGCGTTGGTTGTAGAAGCCGATACATTAATTATTTGTTCTGACATCAATGGTTTATATGACGCTGATCCTAGACGCCACTCAACTGCTAAGCTGATACCTGAAGTGAACATTATTAATGACAGTATTTATCAATTAGCGGGTGGTGCGGGAAGCGATGTGGGTACGGGTGGTATGCACACTAAACTTCAGGCTGCGCAAAAATGTGTAGACTCGGGAATTCAGACATTGATAGTCAATGGCCGTGATCCATCGGTATTTGACGAGTTGGCAAAAGGACATTCGCCCGGGACATTATTCACACCCAATAAGAGTTTAGATAATGCTCGCGACAACTGGTTAAGGCATACCTTAAAAGTGAAAGGGTCTATCGAGATTGATCAAGGTGCTAAACAAGCGTTGTTAGAAAGCGGTGCATCACTTTTACCTTCTGGCATTATCCACCTTAGTGGCCGGTTTTTGTCTGGTGAAGCTGTTAATATAACCTATAAGGATAACGCTATAGCTAAAGGTATCGTTTTGTATAGCGCAACTGATCTAATATCAATAAAGGGTTTAAACAGCCAAAAAATAGAAGCGACGTTGGGCTACTCTTTGGGTGAAACCGTTATCCACCGTGATGATTTAGTGCTGCTTTAAATATCTAATCTTTGAATTAAAATTTTTATATAGGGATCAACAACATGAGTTTTTCAATTGCCGACGCAGCACAAAAAGCCAAAAAGGCAGCTCGTCAAGTCGCTAACTTAACCGCGCAGCAAAAAAATCAGCTATTAACTGATATCGCCCAAGCACTCATAGCTAATACTGACAGCATTTTAGTCGCTAATGTTAAAGACTTAAACGCAGCTAAAGAAAACAACTTAGACGCTGCCATGCTAGACCGATTAGCGCTTGATCCTGAAAGAATTCAAAGCATTGCTGATGCCGTGATTGAGATTGCAGGTCAAGCTGATCCGGTAGGCAATATTGCTAATATCCAACGTATGCCAAGTGGTATTCAGGTTGGGAAAATGCGTATTCCGTTAGGCGTCATTGCGATGATTTACGAATCACGACCTAATGTGACTATCGATGCTGCTGCGTTATGTATAAAGGCGGGTAATGCTGTAATTTTACGGGGCGGTAAAGAAGCCATACATTCAAATCTAGCTTTAGCCAAATGCATTGAAATGGCCTTGGCCAAACAGCAACTCGACCCTGCCGCTGTGGTGGTTGTGCCCGATACAGACCGCGGTGTGATGAATGAGTTGATGACGCTAGATGAATCCATTGATTTAATTATACCCAGAGGCGGTGAAGGGCTAATTCGTTTTGTCTGTGAAAATAGCCGTATCCCCGTCATCCAACATTACAAAGGGGTGTGTCATTTATATGTAGACAGTGCAGCTGATGAAATTAAGGCGTTGAATATACTTAAAAATGGCAAGACCCAGCGAACTGGGGTGTGCAATTCACTAGAAACCTTACTGGTACACCAAGATGTTGCTGCGACATTTTTACCTAAAGCTGCTTTGTTATTAGCTGAGTACAATACTGTTATTCATGGGTGTGAAAACAGCATCGAATATTTCAGCGGTGCACAAAAAGCGACCGAAGATGATTGGCATGCAGAATACTTAGCGATGGAAATTGCGGTGAAAGTGGTTGCTGATTTTGACCAAGCCATTGAACATATAGAAGAATATGGTTCAGGCCACACAGAAGTGATTGTGAGCCAAGATTATTCAAAAACCCAAGCCTTTATTCGCCGAGTTAATTCAGCTGTGGTAATGGCCAATGCGTCATCACGTTTCTCTGATGGCGGTCAGTTAGGGTTAGGAGCAGAAATTGGTATATCCACCAGCAAATTACATGCTTATGGGCCAATGGGCGCTGAATCTCTCACAACAGAAAAGTTTATTGTGATGGGCGATGGCGAAGTGCGTTCTTAAATATGTGATCAGATTGTTACTTTAAGAGCCCCAAACATTATACGGGGCTTTATTCAAAATAAATCTAAGCTGTTAGCTGCAACTCATGCCTGTTTCTGTGTGTTCAGGTTCGCCATAAACTAGTTTTAGCAACTCCCCCCAAACGGGACGCACCTGATCCCCGAAAACCTGAGTAAACAACATTATGGTCGAATGGTTGAGTGGATCTACAAAGAAGTAAGTTGAAGCTGCTCCCCCCCAAAAATAACCTCCTTTGGGCATACAAACTGATAACTGGCTATTGTCTTCAATAATACCCACACCGAGTCCAAACAATATGCCGTTTTCTCCATATGCTGAGTTTTTAATTGCTTCCGGTGTTAGATGATTGGCTCTGATCGCAGCAACAGATTCAAGTGAGATCACAGTTTGACCCTTGTAGCTGCCGTTATTTAACAACATCAAACTAAATTTTGCGTAGTCGTCAATAGTTGACACTAGGCCAGCACCACCAAAGTCCATATCCCGTTGCTTGGAATAAATGCTTTTTTGTCCGCTATCTACTGTCACCAAACTTACATTTTCAGGCCAATATTGTTGACGTGTTATAATGGTGCCTTGGGGAGCCGGTTTGCCTCCTTTGGATACAAATGCATCAGTAAATCTGTTTGATTGATTTACCGAAACAATAAAACTGGTATCTGTCATGTCCAAAGGATAAAAAATTTCTTCTTGCATATAAGTGGCTAAGCGCTTACCAGAGGCTACTTCTACCACCCTTCCCAGTACATCTATAGAGTTACCATAAGTCCAATCGCTACCTGGCTGATGCATGATTGGCGCCTCAGCAATACGTTGAGAAAATTCTTTCAAACTAGCTACTGGGTTTTCACCATTTAACGGCGCTTTGTCTGAACCACTGCCCGTTGGTATGCCTTTATAAAGATACTCTTCCATAACCGCATTACCAGGGTACAAGCCATAAGTAAATCCGGCAGTATGCGTCATCAGATGTCTAATCGTGATCGGACTTTCAAGGGGAACTGTTCGCATTGATAGTCTGTCTTTGCCTGAGCTAAATACACGTATGTTGCTAAATTCTGGTATATAACGACTAACCTCATCATCTAATTTGAGTTTGCCCTGTTCAAGCAAAATTAGAGCTGCAACAACAGTTACCGGCTTGGTCATGGAATAGATGCGAAATAAATCGTTATGGTGCAATGCAATGTTGCGATCGAGACTGCTAAATCCATAAGTGTCAGAAAACACTAATTGGTTATCTTGATAAATCTGAGCTACAAAGCCGGGTACAATTTTACTGTCGACCGCTTCTCTAATTAGCTGGCGGGCATCATTCGCTTGTTCTTGGTTCATCAGAACTTTATTCTTAGTCAGTTTCGTGCTGCAACTGGTAGTGACTAAAATAGCCATTAATAGTGGGGCTAAAAAAGACAATTTAACTAACATACGCTTTCCTCATTGAAAAAACCCCACCAAATGGTGGGGTAAAAGTACCTGAGAACACGGTTCAGGATTTCCTACACTAATTTAAAAGGTTATTCAAAGCGATAAGTAACACGGACACCATAAGTCCGTGGGTCAAGGTAAACCGGGGTGCGGTAACGTCCAACAATTGAGTTGTCGACACCTAAGCTCGTGATAGACGCTTCATCACCTGCATTCTTAACAAAGGCTTCAAACTCCCAGACATCATCTAAGTCTCGGACCGTGACACTTAAGTCGGTTTGCTGCCAGCTATCTTGTAAATCCGTGGCGATGTTATACAAGCGCGAGTAATACTGGTCCTGCCAGTAGGTTTGCGCGCGGTAGGCTATTTCCCAGTTTTCATCCAATGCGTGAGTATATTGAATACCAAACTGAATTGAGCTTTCTGGTGAGAACTGCAATGTTTTCCCTTTTAGATTCACTGGACCCGAGCCTGAGGGTGAGGATATATCAGGGGAGGTGAGGAAATCTTCGTTGATTTCAGAGTCGAGTAAAGAAAGGTTTAAATTTATCCGCAAACCGTCTACTGGCGCAGCCACAAATTCAAACTCTGCACCTTTTACATCTGCATCAACATTGGTATTGAAGGTGGTGCCATCACCTAGTATCCCGCCTACTTGTAAGCCATCATATTGGTAGATAAAAGCAGTAACATTGGCCTGGAAAGTACGTCCGGAAAAAGTGTTTTTAGTGCCCACTTCAAGTGAATTGATGTATTCAGGATCAAAGGTTGGGAAATCACCACTGCCACCCGGGTTTATGCCACCGCCTTTGTAACCCCGAGACAAGGTGCCGAAAAACAAGGTTTCCTCGGTCATGTCAAAGTCTGCGTTATAGCTTAGGCCAATTTTACCTGTGACTTCTTGCCAGTCGTTTTCACCTTCTACTATAGCACCTTCAAGATCAAAGGCCGGATTTAAGTAGGAAAGAGGTGAAACTTGACGGGTTACCACGCCTTTTTCTTCATCTGTGTATCGCAGACCGAAGGTTAACTTCAGGTCTTCGCTAAAGTCATAATACGCTTCACTAAATACCGCCCAGGAAGTGGTGGTGACTGATGGTGATTGAAAGCTAAAGAAGGCTAGTTCATCAGGTAAACCCAGATAGCCAGCCAGACCAGTTAACTCGGGCAAATAGAAATTGACCAACGATTCACCCTCATAGTCAAAGTAATAGGCACCCGCGGTAAAGTTAAAGGGGCCATCTAGATAGGAAGCAACTCTAAACTCCTGACTCTTTTGGGTACTTGCGGCATAATCTGTGCGAACCGTGCTATGTCGTGTAGTGGGTTCAGTGCGACCACCAGGTAACAATAATGCTTGTGCCGTCAACATGCCGTTTGCACCATCGGCGCTATCAAAATCTCGCTCGGCGTCACCTTCTCTATCATGATAAGCGGAGACCGAGGTAAACACATAATCACCAAATTCGTAATTGAACTCAAATGATACTAAGAGGTCATCCCGGTAATATTCGGGTTGGGTGTCCATGCGCACTTGTCTCGGATCACTTGGGTTGCTGCGCACAGAGCCATCTAGGTTGGTATTATAAAAGTTGTCACGTAAGCCGTAACCGAGTGCGCCCAGCAGGCCAGACAAACCACCATTGGCCAATGCACCGTCGGTATGACTAGTATTAGGGAATTCACTCGCCAGAGTTTCACTATTATCACAGCCCAAAACAGGGTCTGACTTACACAAAACACCTGTCACTACACTACGGTCACTGTTCTCTTGAAAATATTCGGCAAATAAAAACCCAGTCGCTTTTTCACTAAATTCAAAAGTGGTTGAGCTGCGCAAAGACCATTGGTCTCGCCCATCAAGCTCGTCGAATCCAACATTTTCTGCGAGGTTTTCGGTGTAACCATCACGTTTTACTGTATTAAAAGCAAAGCGCTGTAGAACAGAGTCACTAAGGGGAATGTTAACGAAACCTTTTGTTCTTAAACTATTAAAAGTAGCAATTTCGGTGGTTAACTGGGCTTCAAAAATATCGTCGGGTCTTCTGGTAATTGAGTTGAGCACGCCAGACGTAGTATTGCGGCCAAATAAGGTTCCTTGCGGCCCCCGTAAGACTTCAATAGATTCCAAATCGTAATATTCGTTTTGGATAGCACCTGACCTGACATATACACCGTTAACGTGCACCCCCAAACCAGGATCGGCAGTGGCGGAAATTGCAGTGTTACCAACACCACGCACACTATAACCACCGTTGCCCGGGACAGTGAAATTGGGCACGCCAAATTGAATATCCAAGGCATCTTCAATATTCTGATCGTCTAACATAGTGCGACTAAAAGCACTAATGGCGATTGGCGTATCTTGTAATGAAGTCACACGTTTTTGCGCGGTGACTTCAATGACTTCAAGTCCATTATTTTCTTCTTCGGTGTTATTGACTGCCTGCGCAACTTCTTGTGCAAGTGCAGAAAACGCAAAGGGTAATAAGGCAATGATACTCAGCATGGGTTTTATAGTGTTTTTCGCTGGCATGATAGGCTCCCAGTTATTGTGTTTGTGTGGTGATATTAGATTCAGACAGCAGCCATCTCGGCCACTACTAAACAATGAGTCAATAAGGTTAATTTATTGACAAAGTGTATAATAGTCAATCTATTTAGTTACAGAAATGTTAATTAATTCGAAAGGCGTGGTTTAAATATGAAAATAAAATCTTCAAAATATCAATATAAACAACGTGTTAATAAAATATCTTGAAGGCTTTTGTTAGTGACTATTTGTTAATTAAAAGTTTACAGTCTTTATTGTACCGCCATCAACACGCAGATTTATCCCGGTTATGTTGGATGCAACTGGACTGGCCAAGAAGGCTGTGGCGTTTGCCACTTCTTGTGCCGTGCCTAAACGATTGAATACCGACAGGGCTTGAGCCCGCTTATACAAGTCGGGTTTATGTTTCTCTACCCCTTGCCAAAAGCCATTTTCATGATAGATCGGTCCCGGAGAAAGCAAGTTGACACGAATATTTTCTTTGCCTAACTTATGCGCTAGTTGCGATGCGTAAGAAATAAGCGCCGCCTTCATTGCCCCATATTCAGTCTCAGTTGGCATGTTTGCACTCATAATTGAGGCAATGGATGCGATATACACAATGGATGCATCCTTGCCTTTACGCAAGTGTGGCAGCGCCAATTCGGTGGCCCTAATATGTTGCATTAAATCGGCCTCAAAGGCCTGTTTCCAGCGCGCTTCACCACTATATTCGTTCATACTGGTGACATTAGATACAAACACGTCTAGACCACCGAGCTGCTCTACAGCAGATTCAAACCACTGGCCAAATGCCTGGGGGTCACTCACGTCTACACTGGCACCGTAGGCCGTTGCACCTTGTCCGCGCCAATTGGCGAGTGCGGCATTTAAAGCATCGGCTCCCCGGGCACAAGTGGCAATTGCTGCCCCTTCATTAATAAGTGTTTGCGCCGTAGCGTGACCAATACCGCGACTGCCACCTGTGACTATTGCTCGCTTATTAGCAAATCCTAAATCCATACCAAGCCTCATAACCATGTAATAAAATTATTAAATAAACCCTACATTGTATTGAACTAGTCGTCAATAAGGTTTAAATTAATCTTTATGTCTTTAAAATGCAGCCCTTTTTTTGAGTTGTTACCTGTGGGAATAAAAATGACAAATAATCGTCGAATTGCTGTGCTATTTTTACTTCGTTCTGTAGCCATTGTAGGCCTATCATTTATGAGTTTGATGGGTGTTCAGGCTGATGAATTAAGTGATGGTGCTAAAATCTTTCAAACTAACTGTTCAGCATGCCACCTAGGAGCTATGCTAGAAGCGCCCAAGGTTGAAGCACTCAAGCTATATCCGCCCGAAAGGATCATTAAATCCTTAGAATCTGGATTAATGAGTACCGCTGGCATTGGTTTATCTCTAGCTGATAAGCACGCAGTGGCTGAGTTTATAACGGGTAAAAAAGTCGCAGACTCCAAAATTAGTGAAACAATTTATACTTGCAAAAGTATCGGTGTTGACTTGCCCAAGTCATTATCTAAAGTCGATTGGAATGGTTGGGGAGGTAAGTCGGGAAACAGACGACATCAAGAAAATGAGTCTGGCATATCGCCAGATAACGTGGACGAGCTAAAATTGAAATGGGCATTTGCCTTTCCTGAGGCAACAAGGGTTAGGTCGCAGCCTATTGTAAGCAAGAACATGGTTTACATCGGTAGTCAGGCAGGGATTATTTATGCGCTTGATGTTGAAACAGGCTGCGTACAATGGGAGTATCAGGCTAAGGATGAGGTAAGAGGTTCGCTTTTTCTACAGCTGGACTCCTTGCTATTTGGCGATTTGGACGGCAACGCATATGCCATAGACGCGCAATCAGGCGAGTTAAAATGGCGTACAAAAGTGCATCCCAATCCATTGGCGGTGGTTACCGGTTCCGTGATCGCCGATGAGAAAAAGGTATATGTGCCTGTTTCTTCTCTTGAAATTATCCCCGCTGCCAGAGTGGAATATGAATGCTGCTCTTTCAGAGGGGCAGTGGTGGCGATTGACCTACAATCAGGTGAAAAAGTATGGACCACCTATACTATAGATGAGCCTAAACCCACTTATAAAACCTCGGCTGGTACGCAACAACATGGACCTTCAGGCGCACCTGTATGGTCTGGCCCTACTCTAGATTTAAAACGCAATCTACTTTATGCCACAACAGGGCAAAACTATTCGAGTCCCGCTACCGGTACAAGTGATGCTGTACTGGCTATGGACTTAAATTCGGGTGAGATAAAATGGGTGACTCAGGTTACAAAAGACGATGCCTGGAATGGAGCTTGCTCCCGCAATACCCCTAATTGCCCAAAAGAAGACGGCCCTGACTATGATATTGGCGCTTCAGCGATGTTAAGCACAGCAGAAAACGGTAAACAGTTGCTTATTATCGGCCAAAAATCCGGCATGGTATATGCCTTGAATCCTGATGCGAAAGGAAAAATCGTATGGAAACAGAGAGTTGGAAGCGGTGGAACTATGGGCGGCGTGCACTGGGGAATGAGCACTGACAATCAAAAGGTGTATGTGGGTGTATCGGACTTACCTACTAATAATCCTTACAACGTTGGTGCTGCTCATCCTGGTCTACACGCCTTAGATCTGAAGACTGGGGAGTTTGTATGGCGTAATGATTTGCCAAATGTCTGTGCCAAGGGGGGGAAATTTATGTGCTTCCCTGGTATATCCGCCGCAGTGTCAAGCTCTACAAATTTAGTCTATGCAGGCGGTCTAGATGGCATGTTTAGGATTTTTTCCGCGTCGAAAGGCGAAATTCTTTGGGAATATGACACTAAACAAGCGGTAAACACTATCAATGGCGTAAAAGGCTTTGGTGGTTCTATTGAGTCAGATGGACCCGTGATTGCAAATGGTAAAATTTACCTAACCTCTGGCTATGATAAGTGGGGGGAAGCACCGGGCAATATACTGATGGTGTTCTCAGCGGGTGGTAAGTGAGTTATACCCGTCATCCTTGAAACTGCCTGTTTGTTGGCTGCACTCATTCGCCCCAATCGGTAACCGACGTTGCACTTAGTGGACTAAGCTCATGGGGTCTCATTCGTTTGCCGCCGCCATGCAGTTCCAATGATTTTGGGTATAGATCGTAGAACTGTGGCGAGAATAAGTATGCAAGCGGCACTGTGCGGCTTGCTTGAAATTTTCATTTGGAGATAATTATGCATTTTTTTAAAAGCCTAGCGGCGATTTCTTTATCTATGAGCATATCGTCAGTCGGGGCGATAGAAATAGACGAAACAGCCACAATTAAAGATACCAAAACAACCATTATGGGGATCAACCATATTGGCTTGTCCGTGAAAAACCTCGATCAAGCGTTGGCTTTTTACCAACAGGCCACGGGTTTCGAACTTGTAAAAAGGGAAAAAGTATATGCCAATAGTCACTCGGATGCATTGTATGGGGGGGATAGCCTGGAATATGAAGTGGCGACCCTTAAAGCGCCTAATATGCTGTTTGAACTGACCGAATTTGCCATTAACAAAAACGTAAGATTAAGTGATATGCCTGCCCAAGGCCCGGGTATGACCCATACCTGCTTTCAATCACCAGTATCTGAATCTGGCTATGACAAATTTGTCGCCGCAGGCGCACGTTTAGTCACGCCGGGGAATACTCCCGTTGACTTAGGTGGATATGGTGTAACCTATGCTTATGGATATGATCCAGAGGGCAATATGTTTGAAATGGAGCAGCTGGACGGCGAAATTCTGGCCCGCGCCGGTTATGACAATGCCTGGCAAGAGTGGGATCAGCCCATGTGGATGACACAAGTTGCTTTTGCCACGCCTGATATCGAAAAGCTAATGAGTTTTTATCAAGTCGTATTGGGCATTAAGCCCTATCGAAAAGCCGAAATCGTCAAAAACCCTAAGATAGATCGTATCACCGGACTCACCGACTCAGATGTGCTCGCCGGTTGGTTCAAAATGAATGAGCAGTCAAAAATGATGGAGTTTTGGCAATTCAAAACGCCTAAAACTGCGGTATTCACAGGCAAGCGCAAAGCAAGTGATTTGGGCTATAGCTACTCTTTGGAAGTCACCGATATTCAAAAAGAGTACCAACGCCTAATGTCGCTTGGGGTTGACTTGATCAGTGCCCCGCAACAGGTGGGTGGATTTTGGCAGATGTATGCCAGAGACGTAGACGGTAATATATTTTCACTTCGTCAAGTGATCGAGTCCAATTCGAACTATTCCATTGTTAGCTTTGAGCTACCTGGCTAAGGGCCTTTTACCGATTTTGTGAAGTCACTGTAGAAAAGTAACCTATATGGATCCATTAAAGTGTGTGTGAAAGTTCACCTTCTTCTGATGATTGGTTTTATATGAGTATAAGAGAAAATGTTGCCTAGCGGATTGTACGAACCGAAGCTGGCGTTAAATAAGCATGTTATTAAGGAGCTAATACTTGAGTCGAAAATCCGGTATAGAAACAATAGTTTAGGGGAAATAAGGTGTTAAAAAATCAATTTTTTAGATTAGCTAGAATTTTCGCGTGCCTGTTAATTGCACCGTTTATACTAGCAAGTAATGTTACTTTTGCTGACGTATCTTCAGGGCAAACAACCACATTGGGCTATGACTCCAAATTTGTCACGCTTAATGGTTTGAAATTTCACTATGTGCAAAAAGGCGAAGGTGATTTAATTGTCTTCTTGCACGGATACCCATTTTTTGGTGCGTCTTGGGATAAACTATTATCCTATTTTGCTAAGGATTACCTTGTTGTTGCGCCAGATAATCGTGGTTACAACCTATCGGCCAAACCAAAAGGGGCGCAAAACTACAAAATTGAACTATTAGTAGAAGATGTAAAAGCCCTGATTAAGCATTTTCCAGCAGATAAAAAAGTCACACTAGTGGGCCATGACTGGGGCGGTGCACTGGCATGGACAACGGCGCAAAAGTACCCTGAATTAATCGACAAGTTAGTGGTTATTAATGCCCCACCTTACAATGTTTTACTGCACATGATTGTCAACAATGAAGACCAAAAAAAATCCTCAGTGTATATGGAAAGATTAAAGAGCCCGAGCATTGAAAAAATATTTGATGAGCGTGGGCCAGAGATGTTATGGCGTTATGGCTTTGACCGAGGTTATGCTAATGGGCACCTAGACGACAAATTTAAGCAGGCATTTTTTGAGGCTTGGGAGCAACCGGGTGCACATACAGGTGCGGTGAACTGGTATCGTGCCAACATACCTGCGGTGGCCGATATCAAGGATTCATCTTACTGGCCTTCAAAAAATGCCCGAGTGACAGTGCCCAGTTTATTGATTTGGACAGAAAATGAACGTACTTTTGTGCCGGCTATGCTGGACGTAATCCCCAAGTATGTTGATGACTTAAGCGTCACTGTGATCCCGGGCTCAGGGCACAGTCCATTTTTTGATAAACCCAAAGAAGTCATAGAAGCGATGCAAAAATTTTTTGCAAAGTAATATTGTATTCTAAATAGGAAGTCTTTTAATGCCAACACAAAACCGCAAATTCACTGCCATTCAATTTATTATGTGCTGCACTATTGTTGTTACAAGCGTGAAAAGTGACCCAGTATTTGCTGATAATCAAGGCTTGTCTGTAGGTAGCGTTGTTATTTCAGAACTGATGCCAAACATTGACGATAATGAGATTGATTGGATAGAATTTTATAACCCCACTGAAACAAAAGTTGATCTCAAAGGGTGTATTCTATCCGACTCCAATGACGATAAACTAATAGTCACACAACCATTACCCATTGAGGCCAAAAGTTATTTGGTCATTGCCAGTGGACGTGAAACCGATGCGCCTGCCTCTTTAAGCCAACCCGCTTGGCAATACTCAGCGAAAAATTTTCAATTGACCACTGGACCGGATCAGGTTGAACTTAGGTGTAATGGCAAGTTAATCGATCGAGTCACTTATCATCAGTATTCTCCCGGACCAGCTAGTAAATCTCGTGGATGGCAGCTTTCACCAAGCGCACTTAATAGTGTCAAAAATGATGACCTAAATAATTGGTGTTACACAAATTTACCCGTTTTATCTGAGGACAATTATTATGGAGACGATAAAGTTGCGTCTCCTGGTCGTGAAAATCCAAAGTGTTCACATAAGGTATTGCCATACATCTATGTAAACGACCAACAAGCAGTGCTCATTAATGGCATTGACTGGGCTACTACCATGAGAATAGCTGAGGAAGAACTCAGCAGCGATCTGGCAACCGCTGAATTGACTATTTGGGCCATCCGCGATCAGATTATCTCCCCAGCAACTGCCAAAAAGATATCCAGTTTATATTTGCATAACATTGCCCGTCTTTATCAAGCAAAATCGATTGCCATGATCGATAGCAATCATGCTGTTTGGCATTTTGCTTGGGCAATATCTAATTTGTATCGTAACGGCAATGACGAAGTCAAAGCGGCACTACAAAGCGCCTACGATGACGCATTGACGAGACCAGAGACCTTGCCAAGATTTAGGCTCATCGCGATTGATAATGTTCTAGGAGACCAGGTTTTGATGGGCGATGCCCACAACATGGCGCGGAGCTTTGTAAGAAAACACGTGGTTGTACCTGGAAATCCTGATTACATTCAAAACTATGAAGAATATGTTGAAAATAAGCGCAGCAGATTGCAGATTTTCTTTATTAATATTTTATACAAAACCAAGTTGTTTTTTGAAGGTGTTTTCTAGGACCAGCGGTATTCTCTAGTTTTCAAACGGTTTGATAAGTCAACTAAAACGGGGGGGAATGGCGGTATTTACCATATAGATTAACCCAATTCTTTACCTGTTTTTTTTACCAGAGGTTTTAGTGCGGTTTCGTAGTTACGATTTAGTCCTTCAATACTGCCAATCATCATAGCAACAGTTATGTCCTCTACCGTTTGTCGGCTCACTTTATGTCTAGTTAGATAATGCCCTGCCGCTGCAGGCATACCAAAAGAGATATCTATTGCGGTTAATGCTATGTTCATGTCTATACCAAAATGGTCATGTACAATTTCAGCCACATATTGCACCGCTGTTCCTCTGCTATATTCGGTCGGATCTCCGTGATCAGACAAACTAGGCTCTGCAGCCAATCTATCCAAAATTAGCCCTCGTTCATCTATGTAACTCAAATAAGCTTTAGTGGTTTGTCTGACTAATTGCTCAAAGGTCTCAGCACCCTCAGCGGCCTTAGATTGGAGTACTCTTAAGCTTTTATACTCGCGTTTGAGTAAGGTTTGCAGCAATTCCTTCATACTAGGATAATAAGCATATACCAGTGACTTACTGATCCCAGCCTCTTGTCCCAGCCTTTCCATGCTCAATGCTGATACACCTTCTACTGCAACCAGTTCCGCAGCATGATCAAGAATTAAGTTTTTCCTAACTTCTGGGGAAAGTCTGGTGCGTGTTTTTTTGGATCCTGTCATAGCGAAATTGTCCCTTTAGGGATGAGCATATGTGAGGTAATAGTATGGATGAGAATTATAAATGCAAGCTTTGTTACATCACATTCATTTGTTTTCATTATACATTTATTTTAAAGGTAACCTTAGTAGCGTTCCATATATTGTAGCTAACAGTAAATAATATCTGCGGTTAATCAATGCATTTACTGACGGATATTGCGAATGTACATAACTTTGTAAGCTATGTTTTGTAGCAATTATTTATGCGGAGTAGTGTTCAATTTACAACAACTTATTTATCACACTTAAGGTTCAGAGTATTTTCATTAGTGTGTGTTGACCGAATATCGAGGGTATAGGATGCTTCAGACTAATTATCTATTATTTTTCCAAATAGTTGATGGATCATTGCATAACTAAATATCATTTCACGAGCCCGTTACTCTTACGATTAAGTAACGTTATAAGATTAAAGCACTGAGGTGGCAGCAAAGACCCAAAATACTCACGTCAAACAGACTTCCCACTCCCATTGATACCGCCATGGCTAAACTTCCCCATAACAGGACGCGTATAGCGCCTTTGGTTTTAAAGGCACCACCAGCGTGGGCTGAAATGCAGCCTAATTCAACAAAGGATAATAGTTAAAGATAACTGCAGGTATCAAAGATGACTGACTCAACAGTAATATCATCAATACTGGCAAGGAGGAACCTGCTGAGAAAGACAGCGCAGAATATACGGCGGCCTGAAGAGGATTACCTTGGGATAAGTCACTAATTCCTAGTTCGTCTCTCGTATGGCTACCTATGGTGTCTTTTTCCATTAATTGTTCGGCAACTTGTTGGGTTAATGGTCACACCACGCCTCTCTCGTGGTAGATATTAGCTAGCCCTTTTAGCTTGAACCTTTGTTTTAAACCAAACAAACCCTTTATAGGCGACCAACGCACATAAGCTCCAAAAAGCGATGTGGTAGGCAAAATGCACACTTTCGCCAAGAGCGTGATCTTCGTGAGCCATAGCGCGGCTAGTGACGATAAGACATATTAATGTGAATAAGTATTTCATAGTGGTTCCTTAACTAAAATTTCAATAGGGTGAATGAAGCGCTGCTGTTATATCTGCAACATGCCTTCTTTTTCAATAAACTCGATAATGTCGTCTAAGCCTTGTTTGGTTTTCATATTACTGAAAACAAAGGGTTTGTCGCCTCGCATTTTGGTTGCGTCTCGAGCCATGACCTCTAACGAGGCCCCAACTAACTCTGCCACGTCAATTTTGTTGATGATCAGTAAATCTGATTTGGTAATACCTGGGCCTCCCTTGCGGGGAATTTTATCACCTGCTGATACATCAATCACATACAAGGTTAAGTCTGATAACTCTGGGCTGAAGGTCGCGCTTAGGTTGTCGCCGCCGCTTTCTATCAGTACGAAGTCTAAATTGGGATGACGTTCTTGTAAGTCATCAATTGCAGCTAAGTTCATCGAGGCATCTTCACGAATGGCGGTGTGTGGGCAACCCCCTGTTTCTACGCCTAAGATACGGTCTGCTGAAAGTGCGCCATGGCGAGTTAAAAACTCCGCGTCTTCACGAGTATAGATATCGTTGGTGACAACGGCCATGTCGTATTTGTCTCTCAGTGCAAGGCATATCATGCGTAATAATGCCGTTTTACCCGAGCCTACTGGACCACCTACACCGATACGTAAAATTTGTTTGTTTTGTGTCATAACTCACTTCTTTTAAATTAAATTTATTTTTCACACCTTTTGTTATGTCTTTTATTTAAGACCGAAACAAACGTGTGTATTGAGTTTCGTGCCAAGCGCTGGCCATAGCTAAGCGCGGTAAACTGGCACCAATATTTTCATCATCAATTTTATTGGCCTGCTCGATGGCTTCTTCAACTTGTCTGGTTAACTCAAATAACAAGTTTTGTCCCTGCGTTTGGCCCAGTGGTACTAACTTTGTGGCCGCAGCGACTTGGTTATCGATATAGGCCCAACAAAAACCACCTTGCATCTCACTTAATTCAAGTCCAAACAGATAGGCACTTAAAGCAAATGCACTCACAAAGCTGATGTGTTTTTCTCTGATTAATTCCATATAGTGCTGACTATCAATGCCTTTTATATCCTTTAGCAGACGCATTAACGCTTTACCCATAGCCACATCGGCTAAATATAACTCATTACTTTCACGGCACGCTAAGGCGTGTTGGTTCCACTTATGAAAACGGGCGAAATCATCTTCTACTAAAGCGTCTTGTAAGCGGCTTAACAAAGCTAAATCTGAGGGTGCAATGGACTGATGTAAGTTAAAACTAATCCACTCTTTAGTCGAGTCTGGGTTATGTATCCAGCCCATTTCAACGGCATATTCCAAACCTTGAGAAAACGAAAACCCGCCGACAGGCAAATTGGCACTGCATAATTGCAGCAACCGATTGAGCCTTAACGGGCTTTGATTAGTCGTGGCTTCATTCATGAGAATGGGAATGACCGTGGCCATGATTTTGGCTACCATAAGCGCCGTTTTCTGGCTCAAATACCGCCGGTGTTCGATTAATAGATAAACCGTAGTTTTCAGCTAGTTCTTCTAACACGTGGTCGGGTTTAAAGCGCACCCACAGCTCACCAATTTGCAAAGAGGTATGACGATTGCCTAAGTGGTAACAAATACGGCTAAAGCTCATCCAGTCAGTAGCGATAGCGGTAGAAACCTCTTCCGCTTGGCCTTTTACTTTAATCAGTAAACCACACTCGGTTTTTAAAACCTCACCCACCAGCAGAGGGTGACCCCGCTGCATAAAAATACCCAAGGCTTGGCCTTGGTCGGTGCTGATTTTAATCCGTGCTTTTTTACGGGTGTCTTGATCCAACGTCACATAATCATCAATGGGATCATGACTATGAGATAGGCGTTCAAATGCTTGTAACATACTTATTAATATCCAAAATTTTTCTAATCTTTAATACATTTCGCAACAGTTCATTGTGCAAAATAGAACGTTGTTAGGTAAAACTGTCGAGTTTTTTTGGAGGGAAGCATATAAGTAATATGTGACTCTCCAAAAAGACGAAAACAATGCAGCATAAGAGCGCTCTATGCAGCACAACTAAAATAAGCAATAACGCTGTGCTAATGGCAATACAGTGGCGGGTTCACAGGTGAGTAGTTCACCATTGGCGCGTACTTCATAAGTTTGTGCATCCACTTCGATGTGTGGTTGCCAGCTATTGTGGATCATGTCGTCTTTGCCGATGTTTCGGGTGTTTTTGCACACACCAACCATCCGTGTCATGCCTACTTTTTCTGGTACACCTAATTCGATAGACGCCTTAGACATAAAGGTCATGGATATTTTAGCCGAAGCTAAACCATAGGATCCAAACATGGGGCGATAATAAACTGGCTGAGGTGTAGGGATAGACGCATTGGCATCACCCATTGGTGCGGCGGCAATAAAACCAGATTTGATGATCATCGCAGGTTTAATGCCAAAAAATGCGGGTTTCCACAATACTAAATCAGCCAGTTTACCGACTTCAATCGAGCCCACTTCATGGCTAATACCATGGCTGATGGCAGGGTTGATAGTGTATTTAGCAATATAACGCTTGATCCTAAAATTGTCATTACGCTCAGTATCTGGGGCTAATGGCCCTCTTTGTTGCTTCATCTTGTGAGCGGTTTGCCAAGTGCGAGTGATCATTTCACCGACACGGCCCATAGCTTGTGAGTCAGAGGCAATCATACTGATGGCGCCTAAGTCATGCATGATGTCTTCTGCGGCGATGCTTTCTTTTCGAATGCGGGAATCTGCAAAGGCAATATCTTCAGGAATTGAAGGGTCCAAATGGTGGCACACCATCAGCATATCCAAATGTTCATCAATGGTATTGATGGTGTAAGGACGAGTTGGGTTAGTAGACGAAGGTAATACATTTGGCTCGCCGCAAGCACGTATAATATCGGGCGAGTGTCCGCCGCCCGCGCCTTCTGTGTGATACGTGTGAATGGTGCGACCTTTAAATGCACCTATCGTATCTTCAACAAAACCCGATTCATTCAAAGTGTCGGTATGGATCGCGATTTGCACGTCGTATTTTTCAGCAACGGATAAGCAGTTGTCTATGGCGGCAGGTGTGGTGCCCCAATCCTCGTGGAGTTTTAAACCACACACACCGGCTTCGATTTGCTCTTCTAAGGCTATCGGTAAACTAGCGTTGCCCTTGCCTAAAAAGCCAAAATTCATAGGAAAATCGTTGGTAGCTTGCAACATTTTATGAATGTTCCAAGGCCCCCGGAGTGCAAGTAGTGGCATTGGTGCCTGTGGCTGGGCCAGTTCCGCCACCTATCATAGTGGTCACGCCCGACATTAAGGCTTCGTCAATTTGTTGTGGGCAAATAAAATGAATATGTGCATCAATGCCACCAGCTGTAAGGATTTGACCTTCACCCGCAATGACTTCTGTGCCGGGGCCTATTTCAATATCAATGTTGTCTTGAATATCAGGGTTACCAGCTTTGCCTATTATAGCAATACGGCCATCTTTAATGCCCACGTCGGCTTTAACTATGCCCCAATGATCGACAATTAAGGCGTTGGTGATCACCAAATCTGGTGTGTCTTTGCATGAAGCTTGACTTTGACCCATACCGTCACGGATCACTTTACCGCCACCAAATTTGACTTCTTCACCATAGGTGGTGGCATCTTGCTCGACTTCGAGCCATAAATCGGTATCGGCTAAGCGCACGCGGTCTCCCACTGTGGGACCAAACATATGCGCGTAAGCGTGTTTATCTATACTGGCCATGACTATAACTCTCCTTGCACTAGGGCTCTAAAACCATACACCCTGCGCTTTCCAGCAAAAGGTACTAGCGTGACTACACGTTCTTGTCCAGGCTCAAAACGAACTGCTGTACCCGAGGTAATGTCGAGGCGATAACCTTTGCACTTTTCACGATCAAAGGTCAATGCAGCGTTGGTTTCATAAAAATGATAATGCGAGCCTACCTGAATCGGCCTATCGCCTGAGTTGGCAACGGTTATGTTACGTTTTTCGCGGCCCACATTGAGTAAATGCTCGCCGGTGTCAGTTTTGATTTCGCCTAGGATCATCTTATGCGCCCTCTACTTTTTTGTTTCTGAACCATTCTTTAAATAATCGGATTATGGACTGTGACTAATTTAGTGCCATCGGGGAAAGTGGCCTCAACCTGCACATCGGTGATCAGTTCTGCAATTCCCTCCATGACCTGATCACGAGTTAGCAAAGTACGCCCATAGTCCATCATTTCTGCTACGGTTCTGCCGTCTCTTGCACCTTCCATAATTTCCATAGAAATATACGCCATGGCTTCAGGGTAATTGAGTTTTACCCCTCGTTTAAGGCGGCGTTCAGCTAGTAATGCAGCAGTAAATAATAGTAACTTATCTTTTTCTCTTGGTAATAAATCCATCTTAATCTCTACATTTGTGACTTAGGCTCTGCAGACCTAAGTATTTAGGTAAACCAAATTCTGGGTTGTACGCCCTGTTTTTCGATATACAAAGGGCGTATTAGTTTCCAAAGTTCTATGAATAAATCTTTACACTGATGTGCTTGTTGCCCTAAATAACGGATTACTAACAGTTGTCTAATATCCGTAATACTGATTAATGAACTGGCAGAGTGTTCATCAACTATCGCTCTAAGTTGCTCAATTAGTTGTGTTCTTTGTTCTTTGCTAACCTGCTTAGTAGAGGCATAAGCTAAAAAGGTGCCAAACACAGTATTGCTAGCTAACCCCGCTGCGTGATGTTGAATATTACTTTCCGGTTCAATTAATACTTTATCGTGGTAAATCAAAATGTCATCACAGTACAGGGTGTTAAGCTGCGTAAATCGGCCTGCGGTAAAATTTTCATTGGAGCTAGGTAGGCCTAAGCAAGTCATGTCCCAGCCGCAATAAACGCTGGAATTGTGTAATCTCACTTCAACATTATTCACTCCATTGGCTTGGTTATACACCAAGGTTTCAAGGGGGAAATGTTCACACTTCGCATGAACATCTAAGTTAATTCGAGTCACTTGAGTTTGTTTAGGGTCGCCAATAGATAAATCCGTACGCGCCCGATAAAAACGGTTTGCTCCGGGTGTTGTGACTAGTGTGTGCGCGCTTTGCTGTACATCAATCTTCACCTGCAACTCATCGCCAGAGACGATGCCTGCTGGTGGATGCAACAAATATAAGTGTGCGCAATCTCTGCCTTCTGGATAAAAGGCTTTTTGAATGGTCAGCGGTCCACAACGTTTGGTTTTTGTCAGTTGGGTACCGTAAGGTGAATAGCCCAGCTGCAATTCTAAGCTGGCTAACCACTGACTTTTTATTATATCTATTGCTGCTTCGGTCATCGGTTACCTAAGATAGAGCGCCTTAATCAAAATTAAGCACTGCTTAAACTGCTAAATATTTACCTACCAACTCATCCGTTAGCTCTGTCATAGGGCCAGAGGAGATTACTTGGCCTTTTTCCATCAATACAAAATCTTCGCCTACGGCCCGGGCAAAAGGCAATTTTTGTTCTACTAAAATAATGGTCATGCCTTGTTCTTTATTCAGCTTTAGTAATACATCACGGATTAACTGCACGATATTGGGTTGAATGCCTTCATTTGGTTCATCCAAAATAAGCACCTCTGGATTGAGCACTAAAGCTCGACCAATAGCGAGTTGCTGCTGCTGACCACCAGATAAATCACCGCCACGTCTATGTAACATTTCCTTTAATACTGGAAACAATTCAAATACATGTTCGGGTATAGTTTTACTGGTTTGACGCTTACAGTTCAGACTCACCGTCAGATTCTCTTCCACCGTTAATTGCGGAAAAATATGCCGCCCCTGTGGCACATAGCCTATACCAATATCTGGACGTAATTCAACTGAACTATTACTAATATCTCTGTCACCATAAGTGAGTTTGCCGGAACTAATAGGCAACAACCCCATGATGGTTTTTAGTAAAGTGGTTTTACCCACCCCGTTTCGGCCCATAATGCATGTGCGAGAGCCAGGTTTGATGGATAGGTCCAAATCCCATAAAATTTGAGTGCCACCGTATTTCTGATTGACTGTGCTTAATGTAATCATATTAGCCTTGCTCCTCACCTAAATACACGCGAATCACATCGGGATTGGCCTGAATTTCAGCCATAGAGCCTTCCGCTAGTACTGCACCTTGGTGTAATACTGATACTTTTCTGGCGATTGAACGCACAAAGGCCATATCGTGCTCAACTACCACGACCGAATGCTCGCCTGCCAAGGAAGTCAGTAATTCTGCGGTGCGTTCGGTTTCTTGGCCTGTCATACCTGCTACTGGCTCATCGACTAATAACACTCTTGGCTCGGCGGCTAATAACATGCCAATTTCTAACCACTGTTTTTGCCCGTGAGACAATCTACCTGCCTGATAGTGGCACTCGGTAACTAAACCAATGGTATGCAGAATGTTGCCGATGCGATCTTTTTGTTCACCACTTAACTTGTGAAATAACGCCGTCCAAATTCCTTTGTCGCCTTTAAGACTAAGCTCAATATTTTCAAACACCGACAACTCCTCAAAAACAGTGGGTTTTTGAAACTTTCGGCCAATACCGGCTCTGGCAATTTCCGACTCATCTAGTTGCAATAAATCAACTTTTTGTCCAAAGTTAACTTTGCCACTATCAGGGCGAATTTTACCCGTGATAACATCCATCAAGGTCGTTTTCCCGGCGCCATTTGCACCAATTAGGCAACGTAATTCGCCATCATTTATGTACAGGTTTAAGTTATTCAAAGCCTTAAAACCATCAAAGCTTAGGTTGACGTCTTCTACATATAAAATCACCCCATGACGGGTATCAGGCACAATGTTTTCGCTGGCTGTTAACGGAGAACCCGCCTTATCAATGCTCATGAGTTCGCCTGCGAAGCACTGGTCGGTTTGGCAAATTTTTGTTTGATGCTGGGTATTAGCCCTGCAATGCCTTTAGGTAGCAATAACGTGACTAATACAAATAGTCCGCCGAGGGCAAATAGCCAAGCTTCGGGCATGATGGCGGTAAAGCGAGTTTTAGCGTAACTGACGATAATCGCTCCAATGATTGCTCCGTATAAAGAATTTCTGCCACCAACAGCGACCCAAATCACCATTTCGATTGAGTTTAGTGGTGAAAACTCACCAGGGTTAATTATGCCCACTTGTGGTACATATAACGCGCCTGCAAGACCCGCCAGCATTGCTGAAACTACAAATATCCACACTTTGTAGTGTTCCGGTTTGTAACCCACAAATCTTACTCGGCTTTCAGAGTCACGAATGGCTGTCACCACTCGACCCATTTTTGATTTCACGATAAAGTGACATAAGCAATAAGCCAATGCTAAAATAACAGCCGTGGCGACAAATAGGCCTAATTTGGTATTCGGAGATTGTAAAGAGAAGCCAAAAATCTCTTTAAAGTCGGTTAGCCCATTGTTACCACCAAAGCCCATTTCATTGCGGAAAAAGGCTAACATTAAGGCGTAGGTCATCGCTTGGGTCATAATCGATAAATACACCCCGCTCACCCGCGAGCGAAATGCTAAACTACCAAAAATAAAGGCCAACAATCCAGGCCCTAAAAACACCATGCATACCATCCAGACTATGCTGTCAGAGCCGGCCCAAAACCAAGGCAATTCAGTCAAATTTAGGAATACCATAAAGTCGGGTAATTCAGGGTTACCATATACGCCGCGATCACCAATTTGACGCATCAGATACATGCCCATGGCATAGCCACCTAAGGTAAAAAATGCGCCATGACCTAAGCTTAAAATACCGCAATATCCCCAAACCAAATCTACTGCTAAGGCAAGTAACGCATAACACAGGTATTTGCCTAATAAGCTGACGGTATAGTCACTCACATGCAATGCCGAAGACTCAGGAAAAATTAAATTACCTAAAGTCACCAATAAAGTGGTGATAAATAATAGGCCAACAGTAAGATGTAGAGGACCTTTACTACGAAACAGTGATCTTGGTTTATTGTCTTCAGTGATAGAGTTATTCATTAGTCTGCAGACCGCCCTTTTTGTGGAAATAGTCCTTTGGGCCGTTTTTGAATAAACAACACCAAACCAACTAATACGATAATATTGGCTAATACTGAGCCTGTTAACGGCTCAAGAAACTTGTTAGTCAGACCGAGTGACATGGCTGCTACTAAAGTGCCCCATAAATTGCCCACACCGCCAAACACCACCACTAAGAAAGAATCTATGATATAGGCCTGACCTAAGTTTGGCCCTACATTGGTTAATTGACTTAATACCACGCCTGCTACTCCGGCAATGCCAGAGCCAAGTCCAAAAGTAATCGCATCTACCCAATCACTTTTGACACTTAACGCCCTTGCCATATCGCGGTTTTGCGAGACTGCGCGCACATGTAAACCTAGAGAGGTTTTTTTAAGGATCATCAACAAAGACACAAACACAAAGATAGAAAATAGAATGATGTACAAACGATTATAAGTGAGCGAAAAAATTGGATTGATTTGCCAAGAACCACTCATCCACTCTGGACTAATGACTTGGCGATTGAGGGGTGAGAATATAGTTCTGACCAGTTGTTGTAAAATCAAACTAATGCCAAAAGTGGCTAACAGGGTTTCCAATGGTCGACCTTTTAAAAAACGAATTACACCGCGTTCAATAAGGATCCCCACACTGCCCGACACCAGAAATGCCGCGGGTACGGCAATGAGTAATGAATATTCAATTATTGAGGGAAAGGCTAATTGAATAACGTAAGTCGTATAAGCCCCTAGCATGATCATTTCGCCGTGTGCCATATTGATCACTCCCATCACTCCAAAGGTAATAGTGAGTCCTATCGCTGCTAACAGTAATACTGAGCCTAGGCTTAAGCCAAAAAATACGGTTTCTATTGCGCTATAGAAACTGGCCCGTTTTTCTATTTCACCTAAAGTGCTATTTAAGGCGTCTTTGAGGGTTTGCTGATCTGTCGTTAATTCCTTTTCAGGCAGGTTTGATAGTAAGCCTACTATTTCATTTTTAACCGTCGGTTCTAATGTATTACCAAGTTGTTTTAAGGCCTCGATTTTTTCTTTAAAGTTACCAGCTTTTAATTGTTGTAACGACAAGGTAGTGGCCATTAATATTTGCACATCCTGGTCCTTTTCGTCATCAATTAACTCGGTGATGATAGCCGTGGACTCTTTGCTTGGAGAGCTAAGTAATTGCTGCACTGCTTGTAAGCGTATTTTTTTATTGTCGTCAGTTAAGTCGATTTTGGCGATAATATTACGCAAGGTACTGCGCAAGCTATTATTAGTTTTGATTTTGGACAGTTGGGATTTTTTGACTGTATTGAGTGTCTCTTGGCTTAATACATCTGTTAACTGATAAAGTCTATTTTCAGTAGCCTGAGCACGCACGACGTGTTTATTGGCTTTTAAAAAATACAGCTCGCCGTCGAGCATAAATTGTAATACGTCTCGTGTTAGCGGCTCTTTGGTTTTGGATATTTGCTTTATAAGCGGCGCCATTTTACGCAATTTGGTTTTGGGTAACTGATTGACTAATGACGTCAGTGTCGAATGGTTATCCCCAATACCGTCAGTTTCTATGGCATGGCTGTGCCCAGATATGACTAACATCAGCAATAATAAAAATATTCGGTGCATTGCCTATTCCTTGCCCTGAGAATTAAAAAAGTCCGACTTCCCCTGAAAAACACGAGAAGCCGGACAAACAGGGACTGTTTTAATTTAAAAAATTATCAGTCACCATACACACATAAAACTTAGAAATTTTGACCTGAGCACTTGGCTGTTTTGACATCAAAGTTTCCGCAGTTAACTGGGGCTGTCCAATCAGATATGAGGTTTTTAGAGCTAGGTAAAAAGTCTGACCATGCATCACCAATCACAGTGTCTGGGGTTTCCCACACTACTTCGAATTGACCGTCTTCTTGGATTTCACCAATAAGCACAGGCTTAGATAAGTGATGGTTGGCATTCATCACTGCAGTACCACCCGTTAAGTTTGGTACAGCTACACCAATCATAGCTTGCTCAACGGCGTCTACCTCAGTTGTACCTGCTTTTTCAACTGCTTTAACCCACATTTCGAAACCAATATAAGTCGCTTCCATTGGGTCATTAGTGACACGTTTTTCGTCACCTATGTACTCTTTCCATTCGGCGATAAAGGCATCGTTGGCTTCGGAGTCAACACTTTGGAAATAATTCCAGGCCGCTAAGTGACCCACCAAAGGTTTAGTATCAAAACCAGACAATTCTTCTTCACCTACAGAGAAAGCCACCACTGGAATATCTTCAGCAGAAATTCCTTGGTTGCCCAATTCTTTATAGAAAGGAATATTGGCATCACCGTTGATGGTTGATACCACAGCAGTTTTCTTGCCTTGTGAACCAAACTTCTTGATATCTGACACTATGCCCTGCCAATCAGAATGTCCGAAAGGTGTGTAGTTGATCATGATGTCTTCAGCCTTTACACCTTTTGCTAATAAATAAGCCTCAAGAATTTTATTTGTGGTGCGCGGGTAAACATAATCTGTTCCAGCCAATACCCAACGAGTCGCACCTATATCATTCATCAAATAGTCTACAGCGGGTATGGCTTGTTGGTTTGGCGCTGCCCCTGTGTAAAATACGTTTTTAGACGACTCTTCGCCTTCGTATTGTACTGGGTAAAAAAGCAATCCATTCAGTTCTTCAAGAACAGGTAACGCAGACTTACGTGATACTGAGGTCCAGCAACCAAAAATCACGTCTACTTTATCTTTTGCTAACAATTCACGGGTTTTCTCTGCAAAAAGAGGCCAGTTTGATGCCGGATCAACCACAACGGCTTCCAGTTTTTTGCCTAAAATCCCGCCTTTCTCATTTTGTTTTTCAATCATCATCAGAACGGTGTCTTTGAGTGTTGTTTCACTGATGGCCATGGTGCCTGACAAAGAATGCAAAACACCGACTTTGATGGTGTCAGCTGCGATAGACACCTGAGTGACTAGGCTGCTAGCAATGATTGAGCTAGCAATAATAAGTTTTTTAAATTTCATTTCTAAATTCCTACTTGTTTTTTGTTTCAATTTTGAGCGTATGTTTGATAGTTCTCATTAGAATGTGATTAGGGCTTCAACTGCTAAGTAGTTAACATCCACATCGTTGATTTCATCCATACGATATTCAAACACCATCAATAAGTTGTCGTTTACAGAGAAGCTTGGTGAAAAGGTGATACCACTTGCATCTTCAAAGGAAGCACCAACCGCATCTTCAACTTCATAATCGTGGTAACGCACGGTCATACCAAACGACTCGAATGCGTAATTAGCCATCAATAGAAAACCATCAGCTTCGCTTCCTGCAAAAGCTGTGTCTTCAGATGAGTTATATTCAGCCGCTAACGTTAAAGCATCAGCTGAGTAAGCAGCCCAAGTGTTAATCATCTTAGTATCGCCATCTACTGAGTAAAAACCTTTAACAGTAAAGTTTTCAGTAGGCATAAAGGCAACCATAGTTTCAATGCCAGGGTGCTCTGTATCTGTTGATTGGGGGCCAGCTAAATCATTAACTACAGAAACTGCGACTGCAAATTTGTCACCGCTATATAATGCAGACACACCTTGTTGATAGTAGCCGTAGAAATACTGGGCATAACCTGTGCCTGAGTACTGAAATAATCCCGTAGGCTCTTCTGTTTCCCAGCCTGAGTAACTTAAAAAGCGACCTGCTTTGATGCTTAAGTTGTCGGATATGGCATAAGAAATAAAAGCTTGCTCAACATCAACACCTTCAGCAGCGTTTTGATATTCAACATCAACGGTTGCGGTTAATTTGTTACCAAAATCATAACCAAAATTTAATTCAACCTGATCAATGCCAGAGTCATGAGTCGAACCGGCGCCATCTACGTCGATAGATAAGTAAGACATATCAATAAAACCACTAACACTTAGATTGTCTGATGTTATTTCTGCTTGTGCGCCAGTCATTGTTCCCAATGAAAGTAGCAGCGCGGCTGCTACAGGCGTAAATTTAGTTAGTACGTTCATATGTATATTCCAAGTGTTCTAAAGTTTAAAATTGAGTTTGGGTTATCTTTTTTGAGTGATAACTCTACAACCGCTAGGCTTTTTTGTAGCGGGGTAGAGTATCTATGCTTTAGTCAATAACGAATATGGGCAGAAGTGCGCATTCGTCTACGTCGATCTACGCATATTCCTCGGCTTTGAAGTTGTGTAAACTAACGTAACCTGTTGCTGCAGATAAGCTTTGCTTATTTGAGTAATGTTTGAGATCAATAACTGTCGTACATGCAATCCAATAAAAAAATTCTGGCCACAAGAAGAACTTACAATAAACTCGTTGCAAACGAGATGATGGAGGACTTTGCCCTACGTTTTACTGCCAAAAGGGCACGTATTTGGTCTTATGGCCGCATTGCTAACACTGCTTTAGGTATAGTGTCCTTTCTGGTTTTAGAGGCGATTGGTGGCGCTATTACTCTAAATTTTGGTTTTGCGAATTCAGCCTGGGCGATTTTATCGGTTATTTTTGTCGTGTTTCTTACTGGATTGCCCATCAGCTATTACGCTGCAAAATATGGCGTTGATATTGATTTATTAAGCCGTGGAGCGGGCTTTGGCTATATTGGCTCCACGATCGCTTCACTTATCTACGCCTCCTTTACCTTTATATTTTTCGCACTTGAAGCAGCCATTATGTCTATGGCTCTGCAGATTGTGTTTGGTATGCCTTTATCCATAGCCTATGTGGTGAGTGCGCTGGTTGTTTTGCCATTGGTCAGCCATGGAATAGCTTATATCAGCCGTTTTCAGGTGTGGACGCAGCCTTTTTGGATTGTGTTACAGCTTGTTCCCCTATATTTTGTTTTTACCCACCCAGATAGTAATTTACAGCAGTGGTTAGGATTCACTGGTGCAGCAGGGGAACAAGGGCAAGGATTTAGTCTTCTATTATTTGGTGGGGCTTCGGCTGTAGTGCTGTCGTTAGTGGCACAAATCGGTGAGCAGGTAGACTTTTTACGTTTTCTGCCAGAAAAGCCCAAACAGGGTCAATGGCGATGGTGGACATCGCTTGTTCTGGCCGGTCCAGGTTGGATTATATTTGGTGCCTTAAAACTATTTTTAGGCTCGTTTTTAGCTTATTTCGCTTTAACGCAAGGCGTGTCGCTGGACTTAGCAGATGATCCCGCACACATGTATAACCTCGCCTTTAGCTTAGTATTCGACAATCCGACCTTAGCGGTAATTGTGGCCTGTAGTTTTGTGGTGATATCGCAACTAAAAATTAATGTGGCCAACGCTTACGCTGGCTCGTTAGCTTGGTCTAATTTTTTCTCTCGTGTTACTCGCAATCATCCCGGTCGTGTGGTGTGGATGGTATTTAATGTGGCTATTGCTTTGTTACTAATGGAGTTAGGCATTTACCAGACAATTGAGAGTATGTTGTCTGTGTATTCGGTTATTGTATTGGCGTGGTTAAGCTCAGTCACAGCCGATTTGTTAATTAACAAGCCTCTGGGCTTGAGTCCACCACACATTGAATTTAAACGTTCATGTTTATACGACATCAACCCCGTTGGTGTCGGTTCTATGTTGATAGCCACTTTTTTTGGATTTACGGCCCATTTTGGTTGGTATGGTGAAATTGCTAAAGCGTTAGGGTCGTTTATTGCTTGTGGATTGCCGTTTATCACTGTGCCCTTGATTGGCTACTTAACTAAAGGCCGCTATTATTTAGTTCAAAATCAACAGGCCCCAATCTCTAAAAGTACTCAGTGCCATATATGTGAGAACACCTTTGAGCATGAAGATATGTCGTACTGCCCAGCTTATCAAAAGCCAATATGCTCTTTATGTTGCACCCTCGATGTGCGCTGTGGTGACCAATGCCGGCCACAAGGTACCTTGTCTAATCAATCGCAGCATTTCTTTCAACGTTTTTTGACCACAGATTTGCTCAGAGTCATGACCACACCTATGGCCCAGTTTATAGGTTTGACGCTGAGTTTAAGTGTTTTAGGAGCGGGCATTTTATTTTTAATTTATCTGCAAGTACCGGTTGATGATGCTGCCGTCAAACAAGTATTTGCCATCACTTTGGTTAAGAGCTTTTTCTTATTGTTGATCATCATTGGTGTGGTTAGTTGGTTGTTTATTTTAGCGCGTATTGGCAATCGTTCAGCTCTTAAAGAGCTGCGTTCATTAGCTAACGCTTTGGTCAAAGAAAGTAGTGCCCATGAAAAAACGTCCATGGCTTTACAAGATGCAAAAGTCAAAGCAGAAACTGCAAATGAAGCTAAAAGTCGTTATTTAGCTGGGTTGAGTCATGAGTTGAGAACCCCACTGAATGTGATGTTGGGTTATGCTCAGTTACTCAGTCAAGATGAGTCCTTTCCTCGGGCGCATCGTGAAACCTTGGGTATTGTAAAACGTAATGGTGAACATCTTGCGGATCTGATAGAAGGTCTTTTGGAAATCTCAAAAATCGAAGCTGGCAGGCTGACCTTGCAGCGAGATGAGGTTAATTTAAAAGCAATTTTGCAGCAGTTGATTGACATGTTTCAAATGAAGGCAGCACAAAAAAATATCGAGTTTATTTATCAGCCATGTCCGAACCTTCCTGATTATGTGGCAACAGATAAACAACGTTTTAGGCAGATATTAATTAACTTGATTTCTAATGCCATCAAATACACAGAACGAGGCTCAGTGACATTAAAAATCAGTTATCGAAATCAGGTCGCTAACTTTAGTGTGATAGATACGGGTATTGGCATTTCTGAGCACAATCGCGAGTCCATATTTAAACCTTTTGAACAAGTCAGAAATGCCCATACTCAGGCCATTGGCGGCGCTGGGTTAGGATTGACTATCTCGCGCTCGTTAACTGAATTAATGGGTGGAGAAATCACCGTTAAAAGTATGCTCGGGCAAGGCTCTACCTTTAATTTTAGGTTAATGCTGGTGGAGTTAAATAAAAATGAAAATGCACCAGAATACACACAAGCTAGGGCCATTGGTTATAAAGAAGAATCGAAAACCGTGTTGGTTGTTGACGATGAACTTCACCAACGTAATTTGTTAGCTGACTTACTTAGACCTCTAGGATTTGAGGTGTTGTTAGCAGAGCATGCATCAAAAGGTTTGGAGTTGCTAACAGAGGCTCAAGTCTCACTGATTCTTATGGATGTAAGGATGCCAAATATGGATGGTTGGCAAATGGTTAAAGAAGTCCGCGATCGAGGTTATGCAATGCCCGTATTGATGGTCTCAGCTAACGCTCGTGATGTAGAGAGCCATCAAGCAGGTGAAAGTTTTCACAATGGATATATGGCTAAACCTGTTGACTTGACTGCTTTATTAGGAAAAATTGGAGAGCTGTTAAACATACAATGGCAATATGCACCGACTGAAGGTATGGAAAGTGTTCAGGCTGCACGAACTATTAACTCTAAAGATGTTGTTACTAATCATCAGTATAAAATACTTATTTCACTTGCAGAGATAGGTTATCTATCTGGTTTTAAAAATAAATTTGCCGAATTACATACGCAATATCAATTTCCTGTGGAAGTGACCTCGCAAATTAATGAATACGTTGCCCTGTGTAATTTTCCTAAAATTATCGTCTATCTAGAAGAATTGAGTGATGAATAATAAAATGGATAATGTGGTGCTGGTAGTAGACGATTCGCCGGAATCTTTGGGCATGTTAAATGTGGCATTAAATAGTCAAGGGTATACTGCACTTGTGGCTCTTAATGGCGCACAGGCTCTTTCTATTGCCGAAAAAATTGAACCTGACATAGTGTTGATGGATGCGGTTATGCCTGAGATGGATGGTTTTGAGACTTGCCGTAGATTAAAAATACAGCGCCCCAACACCCCTATCATATTTATGACAGGATTGACTGATGTAGAAGATGTAGTGAAAGGTTTCGAAGCTGGTGGAATTGATTATGTGACTAAACCGATATCACCTGATGAAGTTATTGCACGGATTAAAACCCATATACAAACGGCAAAGCTGGCGCTCAGCGCACAAGATGCTCTGGATCACCTAGGCAGCAATGTATTCTGCGTCAGCGATCATGGGCGATTATCTTGGGCGACACCCAAAGCGCACCAACTCATTGATGATTTTGCCGGCGATGATACGAGTCCATGGGCAACGTTGGCTGAATTACTAAAAGATTGGTTACTAAGCGGCGGCCAACAAAACTTAAAAGTGAATTGTTTTGTGACTTCTTTTGAGATCATGTATGAACGCCGGCAAGATGATAAACATATGCTTAAAGTGGTTGAGGCGAAAATCGAAAAAGCACCCTTTGATTTACAACAAAACTTACCTATCACCAAGCGCGAATCTGAAGTGTTATATTGGGTATCATATGGAAAGACTAATTGGGAAACTTCACAAATTTTATCTATGAGTCCTCGCACAGTAAATAAACATCTAGAACAAATATACAAGAAGTTAGGCGTGGATAATAGAACCTCTGCCGCTGCCATCTCTATACGTATATTAGAGTCCTAGAAGATACAGGTTGGACTTGTGGTGGGAGTTAGTTTCTTTATAATGCGCAACAAAAAAAATGGGACGGTTTATGAGCAATATTACACAACTTCTTGAAAACAATAGGCAGTGGTCTGAAGATCAAAAAAACGCTGACCCTGATTTTTTTAATAAACTATCTGAGCGGCAGAAACCCGAATATCTTTGGATAGGGTGTTCTGATAGTCGTGTACCGGCGAATCAAATTGTGGGTTTAATCCCCGGTGATATTTTTGTACATCGCAATGTGGCTAATTTGGTTGTACATACTGATTTTAACTGCTTGTCTGTACTGCAATATGCGGTTGATGTGCTCAAAGTAAAACATGTGATTATATGTGGGCATTATGGTTGTGGTGGAATAGAGGCTGCCTTGCAAGATAAACAGCTTGGTCTAATCGATAATTGGCTAGGGCATATTAAAGATATTGCTCACAAACACAGAGCCGAACTTTCGGGCCTCAACGAACATGATAGGTCCGCTCGGCTTTGTGAGCTTAATGTATCAGAACAGGCTGATAATGTTAAACGTAGCAGCATTGTAAAAGAGGCGCTAAAGCGTGGGCAGTCATTGCAAGTTCACAGCTGGATATATAGTTTGCGCAATGGCCGTTTGAAAGATTTGTCAAAGGTGACAGAGTAGGGTTTTGGTCATGACCAAATATTTATTAGGGATGTGTCTTTTAGCGTTATCTACTTTTGGCTTTGCTGAACAACACACATGGTATTTTGTGCGTCATTTTGAAAAACAGTTGGGTGATAATCCAAGCCTGACTGTAAAAGGCAAATCTAGAGCTGAAGCATTGGCTACATTTTTTTCTGATAAACACCTCAATCACGTTTATTCGACTGACTACAATCGGACTCGTGAGACAGCCGCTCCTGTTGCCGCGCTAAAAAGTGTAGATATACAGTTTTACGATCCCCATAGTTTAGTAAAATTTGCCATTAAACTGAAAACTCAGGTTCATGTTTTAGTCGTCGGGCACAGCAATACTACGCCTGAGTTGCTGGGTTTAATGGGTGTAGCGAATATCACTATTGAAGAGTCTGAGTATGGCGCCTTGTATATAGTGCAAAACGATGGTCTGGAACTCAGTTCTCGCAGTGTAGATATTCCCCCCAAATAGTCTTAACCTTTAAGCAGAGAACGTTAAGATCCCCATGTTGTTTTTGCACGGTGCAGATGACCGAGTGGAAGACGTGGAGCAAAGCCGGATGATGGTCGACGGATTACAAGGCTTAGATAAGCCCGTTGAATATGTTGAATTTGAAAACGGTGATCATTATTTATCTATCTATTCAAAGAAATAGGCATGCTGCTTTTAAAGCAATGGAAACGTTCTTAAAAACATACTTAGAAGAGTAGTTGTTTTTATAAGTAGCAACTTAAAGAATAAGCTAAAAATTCTAAGCGTTATCTATCGGTGGTGCTAGACTCCCCAGCCTTAAAATTCACTGGTCTTAGCATGTCATCCAATCACAATTCACTTTCTAGCAACACAAGTAGCATAACAAAGGTCGATATTGGCTTAGTTGAGTTTGTGACGCTAATGGCATTGATGACGTCTTTGGTCGCTTTGAGTATAGATGCTGTGTTGCCTGCACTGTCTCAAATTGGTGCTGACTTAAATATTACTGAAGCTAGGCAAACCCATTTAATTGTGTCGCTATTCTTTATCGGTATGGCTTGTGGACAGCTTTATTACGGGCCTTTGTCTGATAGTAAGGGCAGACGTTATGCCATTATTTCTGGTCTGATTGTTTTTGCTGTTGGGTCATTAGTGTGTATGTATGCAGAGTCGTTAGAGGTAATGTTAGTTGGCCGTATTATTCAAGCCTTTGGTGTCTCAGGGCCAAGGATTGCCACTTTAGCGGTGATTCGAGATAAATATGAAGGTGAAGCCATGGCCAGAGTCATGTCTTTTATTATGATGGTGTTTATCTTGGTGCCTATGCTGGCACCTATTTTTGGGCAAACCATCTTGTTTTGGTTTTCATGGCAGCATATTTTTTCATCATTTTTGATTTATGGATCATTGATTGGTTTATGGTTTTTTATTCGCCAGCCAGAAACCTTGCCTAGGGAAAAGCGTTTGCCTTTCAGTTGGTCGCAATTATGGATTTCAAGTAAGTTTATCCTGACACATAAGTTAGTCATGTTCTATACACTATCGTCTGGCACAATATTTGGTGCATTTTTAGCCTATATCAGCTCTTCTCAAACCCTGTTTCAACATATTTATGACACGGGTGAGTTGTTTCCTATGTATTTTGCTATGTTGGCATTTTCCATAGGGCTGGCGTCTTTTATTAATGGCACGTTAGTGATGCGTTTGGGTATGCGAAAGTTATGTACGTGGGCGATGTTTGGGTGGTTACTATTCTCTGCAGTGTTAACGGCTTCATGCTTGGTTTCTGGTGGGGTTCCACCTATGTGGCAATTTGTTTCTTTGCTGTTTTGTGCATTTTTTTGCATTGGCATTTTGTTTGGCAACATTAACGCTATGGCTATGCAACCTTTGGGTGCGATGGCAGGTTTAGGTGCCGCTATTATTGGCTCTATAAGCAGTATAACTTCTGTACTTACTGCTGTATTTGTAGGCAGTTTTATCAACTCTTCCATTACGCCAGTAGCAGTCGGTTTTTTAGGTTTTGGTTGTGTGTCGTTTGTATTATATTGGAAAGCAGATAAGCCTTAGTCTTGCTTATCTGCTTTTATATCCAGAAGTTTTTTATCTTTTATTCAGTGAAATGTGGTTATCTTTAAGTTGAGTCTATAGTTTGATTCTTATTCAACCTTTCCCTTTTCAACTTTCGGCGCTGTGTGTATGTTGAACCAATTCTTAGTGTCTATATATGGTTTTACATCCTGCGGCTCCCCAATTATTTTACTAAGCGTATATTTGGCTGGTGATTTTCCGAAATATCGACTTGTTTTGATGTTCTGAAGCCGTTTTAATTCTGTCATAACCAATGCCTTTTTCCCGCCTTTGATGTCCAGTGAATAGATGCTAATGATTTGACTTCCATCACATACACTTAAAAAAACCTTAGATTAAATACAAAAAAGCCCAGCCAAATTGGCTGGGCAAGGGGGCTTTTATCAAGCACCTTACGACAGAAATTGTTTCAAAAATTTGTCTTTAAAAATAATCTAAGCGGTTTCGACTATGGCTTTCATATCTGTCATGTAACCCCGTAGCTTAGCTCCTATGGTTTCAACCCCATGTTCTCTTATGGTTTTATTGATATCTACCAGTTTCTTGTTATCAACACTGTTAGAGGTGGTTGTATACGCTTTACCGATAAGGTCAGTGCCAATGCTAGGCATCAGTTTCTCTGCCAATAAAGGGATCGCCGCGTTAGCAAATAAGTAGTTACCGTATTCAGCGGTATCAGAAATAACAACGTTCATCTCATACAAACGCTTTCGAGCTATAGTGTTCGAAATAAGCGGCGTTTCATGCAAAGACTCGTAGTAGGCTGATTCGGGTAAAATACCTGCTTCAACCATCACATCAAAGGCTAATTCAACGCCTGATTTTATCATCGCCACTAAAAACACACCGTGGTCAAAATATTCCTGCTCGTCAATCACACCTTCAAATACTGGTGCATTTTCAAAACCACTTTCGCCAGTCTCTTCGCGCCATTTAAACAAGTTAGCATCGCCATTTGCCCAGTCTTCCATCATAGTGCGAGAAAATTCACCACTGATGATATCGTCTTGATGCTTGCCAAAAAGAGGCCTCAATAATTCAGTTAATTGCTCAGATAATTCAAAGGCCTTCACTTTTGCTGGGTTAGACAGCCTGTCCATCATATTGGTGACGCCACCAATTTTTAATGCTTCGGTGATCGTTTCTAAACCGTCTTGGATTAATTTACCTGCATAGCCTGCATCGATGCCATCGGCAATCATTTTTTCGTAGCCTAATACTGCCGCTACTTGTTGCATGCCACATAAAATGGTCTGTTCACCCATTAGGTCAGACTTTACTTCAGCAACAAAAGAAGACTCGAGTACACCGGCGCGGTCGCCGCCTGTAGCCGACGCTAATGCTTTAGCGATATCCCAGCCTTTACCTTGTGGGTCGTTTTCAGGATGCACTGCGATAAGAGTGGGCACACCAAATCCACGTTTGTATTCTTCACGTACTTCCGTACCTGGACATTTAGGTGCACACATGACAACCGTAATATCAGAACGAATTTGCTGACCTTCTTCAACAATGTTGAAGCCGTGTGAATAGCCAAGGGTAGCGCCTTGTTGCATAAGAGGCATAACCGCCTCTACTACACTTGAATGTTGCTTGTCGGGCGTTAGGTTATAAACCAAATCTGCAGTGGGGATAAGTTCTTGGTAAGTTCCCACAGTAAAACCGTTACCATCTGCACGTTGAAAAGAATCACGCTTTTCGTCAATAGCAGCTTGGCGCAACGCATAGGATATGTTCAAGCCTGAGTCACGCATGTTCAAACCTTGGTTTAAACCTTGTGCACCACAGCCGACGATGACAATTTTTTTGCCTTTAAGAAAATCACAACCAGTAGAAAACTCTGCACGTTGCATAAAACGACAACGACCAATTTGGTCCAGTTGCTGACGTAAAGATAATGTATTGAAATAATTTGCCATGTTTAAGACCCTATTTTTATTGAATGCAAGTTATCGCTGAACTTGCTGTAAATGGATAATAGGGGTAAACCCATGTTGTTTAAAATGATATATTTGCAATATAGTATTGTAAAATACGCAATATGGTTGAGGTTAGGGCATTTTATGGATATTCGAAGCTTAGAATTGTTTCAACATTTAGCCAGCAGTTTACATTTTGCTAAAACTGCAGAGTCGATGTTTGTGAGTCCTTCCACTTTAAGCCGTTGTATTCAAAGGCTTGAAGAGGAATGCGGTAGCACTTTGTTTGTTCGGGATAATCGTAAGGTCAAACTGACTGCTGCGGGCTCGAAACTTTTGGGGTTTTCGCAGCAAATTTTGACTGAATGGAAAAAAGTAAAGTGGGAGCTGCAACAAGAGCATCAGCAGTTGCAAGGTGAACTCAGTTTATTTTGTTCAGTCACGGCCAGTCAAAGTCATTTGCCTAGACTATTAGATAATTTTAGGCACAAATATCCCCAAGTGGAAATCAAATTGAGTACTGGCGATCCCGCTTTGTCGGTCAGTAAAGTCATGCAACAAGAGGTCGATGCTGCTATTGCTATTCATACGCCCGACTTTCCTGCCGAACTCGCATTCTTATCACTAGGTAAAATACCTTTACTGCTCATTGCTCCTAAAGACACTATGTTAAATCGCTTGGAGCAAGTTGACTGGCGGCGACACTCTTTTATTTTACCCGAGTCGGGTCCTTCTAAGCGCATTGTGCACCATTGGTTTGCTGAACAAGGCATGAGACCGCGTATCTATGCAACAGTGGCTGGAAACGAGGCGATAGTGAGCATGGTGGCGTTGGGGTGCGGTTTGGGCATAGTGCCCGAGGTGGTGCTTGATCACTCCACCATAGGTCAAAAGGTGAATCGTATTAGCTTAGATGATATTGAGCCCTATCAACTGGGTTTATGTTGTTTACGAAAAAGGGCGGATGAACCGGCGATCCAAGCATTGTTTAATTGTTAACTGCTGAGACGGTTCGAATTGTTTAATAAAGTGATGAAAGCAATGGGGTCGTAGTCAGTTTAAACCTTAAAACGGAAATATTAGTCGGCATTGCCGATGCTTTTTATCTTGCTCAATCCCTGGACTGAATGCTCGCGTCTTATTTTTGCTATTAAGAAGAGTCACTGGCTCGCTGGAGCGAAAGTTAAAAACGTATTACGGACACTGTGTGGGATAACAGTAAGCAAAGCACATGATTTTTTCTTATAAAGACATTAAACATTCGATAACTGCGCCAACATCCGATCAAACGCCCGATAGTTAAGTGCCTCTGCTAAGTGTTTACGGCTTATAGTCGCTTCCTGATCCAAGTCGGCTATAGTGCGCGATACCTTTAAGACTCTATGATAAGTTCGCAGTGACAACCCTAGCTTTTCCACTGCTTGTTGCAAGAATAATTGATCTCTTTTGATTAAGGCGCATTGCGACTCAACCTCTTTACTGCCGAGTTGGGCATTGGTTTTACCGCAGCGATTTAGCTGTAATTGGTAGGCTTGAATGACTCTTGTACGAACCACTTGGCTGCTTTCTCCACGATTTTTCACCTGCTCAGAAAAGTCATTGTTGGGTAGTTTGGGTACATCGACTTGTAAATCAATACGGTCTAAAAATGGGCCTGAAATTCGATTAAGGTAACGCAATATTTGTTCGCAGCTGCTACGTCCATCGTTTAGGCTGCCGGTGGGGCTGGGGTTCATAGCCGCTACTAATTGAAATCTAGCGGGAAATTGAGCCTGCCGTGCGGCTCTGGAAATACTCACTGTTCCTGATTCTAAAGGTTCTCGCAATACGTCCAATACCTTGCGGTCAAACTCCGGTAATTCGTCTAGAAAAAGCACGCCATTGTGTGCCAAAGAAATTTCACCAGGCCTGGGTATACTGCCTCCACCTACTAAAGCTACCGCAGAACTGGTGTGGTGAGGGTGGCGAAACGCCCGTTGTTTCCAAGTAGCAGGATCAACGGGTTTACCCACAATCGAATGAATCGCCGCTGATGCTAAGGCTTCTGCATCTGTCATGGGTGGGAGAATAGTGATGAGTCGGCTTGCTAACATGGTTTTACCTGTGCCGGGAGGTCCGGTAAATAGTAGGTTGTGACCTCCTGCCGCGGCTATCTCTAGTGCACGTTTTCCAGACGCCTGACCGACAACATCTTGTAAATCATTTTCATAGGTCACTTGTTCGGCCGTGGACTGTACTTGGTGTAAATCAAGTGTGCGTTGCCCTACAATATGGTGAAACACATCTAGTAGTTGATTGGCCGGTATAATGTTGGCGTCTTTAATCAACGATGCTTCGGGCGCATTTTCGATGGGTAAAATTGCTACTCGTTTGGCTTGTTTACAAGCATAGGTAAAAGGTAACGCACCCGTTACTGAGCGTATCTCCCCAGATAAAGCCAATTCCCCCACTAGTTCAATATTCTCTAGTTGCTTAGCGGTTAGTTGGTTACTTGCTGCGATAATGCCGATGGCAATGGCTAGATCAAAACGCCCACCTTCTTTGGGTAAGTCTGCAGGCGCTAAATTAACTGTGATTCGCTTTGCTGGAAATTCAAAGCCAGAATTAATTAATGCACTGCGCACCCTGTCTTTTGCCTCTCTCACTGATGCTTCTGGTAATCCCACTAAGTTAAAACAGGGTAGACCGTTGGATAAGTGCACTTCAACAGTAATAAGAGGGGCGTCAATGCCTACGCTGGCTCTTGAATAAACAACGGCTAATGACATCAAGCAACTCCATTTGCTAATAGGGTGAGTCTTAAGGCTAGCTAATCATCATAAAAATCGCGAGTTATTCATCCTTCACTGGATCGTGAGGATTAAAAACAGGAAGATGCCAGTGCCACTTCATCGCGCATAGACGACAGGCCAAGGTGATACAGAAGCCTATTATCATGCAACTGACGGTACTCAAACCTAATTGAAAACCTAAAATGTAACTCGCGCCACCTAAAATACAAGCGGTAGCATATAGTTCACTTTTTAAAACCATGGGAATTTCTCGGCAAATCACGTCGCGGATTAATCCCCCAAATACACCTGTCATAGTGCCCAATGCAATGGCTATAAGAGGAGATGCGCCATAAGTCATTGCTTTTTGTAAGCCCATCACATTAAAAAACGCTAAACCAATAGCATCGGCAAAAAACAGATAACGCAGTGGGAACGTGTCCTTGCTACGTAACCATATGATGGTGGAAAAGGCTGCGAGGATAATCACATAGAAAAAACTTGGGTCTTGTACCCAAAACACAGGTAAGTCTAAAATCATATCCCGCAGTGTGCCACCACCAATGCCTGTCACTGAAGCGAGTACAACCACACCAAAACCATCCATGTGCTTTTTATAAGCCATCAATGTACCAGCGATAGCAAATACAGCCACCCCCGCTAAATCTACCCAATGTAACCAAGTTTCCATATTCTGCCTAAAGTGCAAGTTCGCTTATTAAAGAACTACAATGTTAATCTTTATTAAGTATATCACTCTCTAAAAAGGCATATAGCAATGCTTGAACAAAATGTCAGCTTCATGCTATTTCAGTATAGAATAATGATAAACAAGCAATGAGAGTTACCATGCGAATGATAAACCATGAAAACGAGAATTGCGTGTGCGTATAGTTTCACTTGCCCTTGCCCACAAAGCTTATGCCCTGTTAATTACCTGTGCTGATAAAAGTGCGGTGCGTGATGCATCAAAATTGGAAGATTAAATGACTCGTTCAGCAAATGATTATCTAAAAAAAATACTGATATCGCCCGTTTATGACGTGGCGGTGAATTCTGATTTACAGAAACTAGATAAGCTTTCAGCTTCTTTAGATAACGAAATTTGGTTAAAGCGAGAAGATCAACAGCCCGTTAAGTCCTTTAAATTACGAGGGGCCTATAACAAAATATGCCAACTTTCTGATGAGCAATTGGCAAAAGGTTTAGTGGCTTCCTCTGCAGGTAATCACGCTCAAGGCGTGGCTTATTCGGCAAAAAAGAAAGGGGTCAAGGCGACTATTGTTATGCCCGCTACAGCACCAGATATTAAGGTCGAAGCGGTGCGTAATTTTGGTGGGGATTTCGTGGATGTGGTTCTGCATGGCACCAACTTTGAACAGGCAAAGGAAGAAGCATTACGCCTGTCTAAAAACTATGGTTACACTATGGTGGCGCCTTTTGATGATGAAGACGTTATCGTTGGCCAAGGCACTATAGCCCGTGAATTACTTGAACAAAATCCGGATTTAGATACATTATTTATCGCCGTTGGCGGCGGAGGTTTGATAGCTGGCATTTCGGTATTTCTCAAACAGCTTAAGCCTGAGTTGAAGATTATCGCTGTGGAGTCTGATGAGTCAGCGTGTTTACAAGCCGCTATGCAGGCAGGGAAACCTGTGCCCCTTGAGCATGTGGGCATTTTCGCTGACGGTGTCGCGGTAAAAATTATTGGTGAGGAACCTTTTCGCTTATGCCAAAAATATGTAGATGAAGTGATGACGGTCAATACAGATGAAATCTGTGCGGCGATAAAGGACATATTTGATGATACTCGCGTGATTGCCGAACCGGCAGGTGCCTTGTCTATCGCGGGTATTCGCAAGTATCTCAGAACTAATCCGATGCAAGGCAAAAAGTTCGGTGGCATTCTATGCGGTGCTAATATCAACTTTCATACATTGCGATATGTTTCTGAACGTTGTGAATTAGGTGAACAAAAAGAAGCCGTTATAGCCGTTAAAATTCCTGAGCATAAAGGCGCATTTAGAGCGTTTTGTGCCCTTTTGGGTGGACGCGCTATTACTGAATTTAATTACCGTTATTCCACAGACCGTGAAGCCCATATTTTTGTTGGGCTCAAGTTACGAGAAGGTCGTCAAGAGTTGGCAAAATTGACGGATTCACTGGGTAGCAATGGCTATAGTAGTTTTGATTTATCCGAAAACGAAATGGCCAAGTTGCATGTGCGTTATATGGTGGGTGGCAGACCCCCTAGTTTGCTCAACGAAAAGTTATTTTCCTTTGAATTTCCAGAGCATCCCGGCGCGTTAATGAAATTTTTGGATACCTTGGGAGAAAGTTGGAACATTACATTGTTCCATTATCGTAATCATGGCGCGGCTGAAGGTTTAGTATTGGCTGGCTTTGATATAATAGATACTGATCGTGGCGAGTTTGATAAACACTTAGCTAAATTAGGATATTTATACCAAGAACAAACAGACAACCCTGCATACAAGTTTTTCTTGTCTGACCTAAACGGTGTCTTTGAGTAATAGGCGATTTTTAAGTAGGCTTACCCTGTTTGTTTTAAACTCATCGTGGACTCTTCATATTGCATACACTTGCACAGCTAAAGTCTGGCCAATTGGCTGGTATTTCTCGATTAACGTTATCAGAAAACCTCACCGTATTTCCAACTGAAATATTATTTTTAGCTGATTCCTTGGAAATTCTTGATTTATCCAATAATCAACTAAAAACATTACCCGATGAGATAAAGCTGCTTAGAAAGCTTAAGATAATTTTTGCATCAAATAATGATTTTGAAACTTTACCTGAGGGTCTTGGTCAGTGTGAAAGTCTAGAAATGGTGGGTTTTAAAGCCAATAAAATCAAATATGTTCCACCCGAGTCATTACCTAAAAAATTGCGCTGGTTAATATTAACTGACAACCAGTTAACAATGTTGCCAGATATTTTAGGTGAACGTCCAAGATTGCAAAAATTACTGTTGGCAGGTAACCAAATTTCGCATCTACCACAAGACCTAGCGCAATTGACTAACCTTGAATTAGTGCGTATTTCGGCGAATCAATTAACCGAGTGTCCCGATCAATTGTTGGCTTTACCCAAGCTCGCTTGGTTGGCATTTTCAGGAAACCCCTTTACTTGTAACGAAATTGAATTTCAATCAGTACCTGTATTGCCTTATTCAAGCTTTACCTTGCAAAACGTATTGGGGCAAGGTGCGTCTGGCGTTATTTCGAAAGCCGTATGGAATACACCAACGAATGATTTTCCAGATGAAATTGCGATTAAAGTGTTTAAAGGGGAATTAACCAGCGATGGATATCCAGAAGATGAATTGCAAGCGTGCTTGAAGATCGGAGGCCATGCAAATCTAGTTAAATCTTTAGCTCAGGTAAATGAACCTGGCTGTTTAGCTTTAGTGATGCAACTGATCCCTGAACACTATCATAATCTTGGTTTGCCACCGGATTTTGATACGTGTACCCGTGATACGTTTGAGGTGGGTTTTACACTGTCCATTGAGCAAATAATTAAGATAGTGAAACAAATGCAGTCATTGTTTGCCCACCTACATGATAATCAGGTATGCCATGGCGACTTGTATGCCCACAACACCTTGTTTGATCAAAACGCCAACATCATTTTTGGCGATTTTGGTGCGGCAACTATGTATCACATGTTGAACAAAAAACAGCAGACACAAATTCAGAAAATTGAGCTTCGAGCACTGAATTACTTTATAGAAGACTTATTGAGTGTGTGTGCTGAAGAAGACAAAAATGGCAGTGAATATACACTTTTATCTGAGAGCATTGCTGAACTAGTCTGAGTTTAATTTGTTGTCTAACTGACTTCACTGAGACCTTTATTTAAAATAAAGGTCTAGCAGTCCTTGGCTATCAATATCGGTACATACTTGTTGTCTGGGGTTATCTTGCCAACCGTCTACCGGAAAAGCTTTTTCTAATGTTTTGCATAAAGTCATGCCCATTGCTGGCCCTTCACATACCACCCGTATCGGACCTTGCTGAACTTTGAATAATTCGGGAGCTAATACGTAAGCCACTGCCGAAGAATCATGCACATAAAACCCATCCAAGCCGAGACTTTGTTGATGAAAATCACTATAAAAACGACTGATTTGATAAATGAAATCTCCGTAAATCTCTGACTTGTCTTTTAATATTTGCACATAGGCATTCGACATAATACTTTGTTGCGTCACATCTAAACCCACTACTGTGACTGGCCAATTTTGTGTGAAAACTAAATCTGCTGCATGAGGGTCGCCAATGATATTGGCTTCTGCATAGGGGCTAACATTACCTGTGTGACCGTTATGTCCAAAGGCGCCACCCATCACGACTACTGCTTTCACTAAGTCTGCTATGTCGGGCGCTTTTTGTATGGCTAAGGCTAGATTAGCTAAGCGCCCTACTGCCAAAAGTGTGACTTCGTTTGGGTTGTTACGCACCGTTTCGATTATAAAATCGCAGGCTGAGCGGGGGTCGGCTTTTAAAGGTAGTGTATCGGGTAAGTCGATATCCCCTAGACCGTTCTGGCCATGTACAAAAGTGGTTGGTTCACCAGCAGGAACCACTAATGGGGTGTCAGCTCCTACACAAACCGTTGTGGCAATTGCAAAGCGCTGTTTTAGATACAGGGCTTTTCGGGTGGCGTTTTCAATGCTGGCGTTGCCAAACACTGTGGTGATCCCTAATAGGTCTATTTTACCACTGGCGTGGGCAAATAGTATGGCCATGGCGTCGTCGATACCCGGATCAGTATCAAAAATGACTTTGTTTTTCATAAAGCTTGTCTCTGTACTTCTATAGTTGAACGGGCTTTTTGTTCTAGCAGTAAACATGTGGATATTAAGATTGCCACTAGTACAAACCCAATCACTGTCATCAACATGGCACTACTCACACCAAAGTTTGCTACCACTAAGGCTGAGAGTGCTGGTGCCACTGTGCTACCCACAGTAGCTGAACACAGTAAAAAAGTGACTAATATGGGTGGGGCGTTTTTTATTTGCTGAGAGCCTACGGATATACCTAGTTTAAAGATACAGGAGGTCATAAACCCTAAGCCTAAGGTAATAGTTAAAAACCAATCTGGATCTTCAGTGGCATACAACAAGCTAGCTAATATAATTGCGACGGCTATTACAGTAAGCAATAAAGGTCGAGTTGGCACTTTTATGACCAATAGGGTAACAATCAGCAAGCCAAATATAGATGGACCCCAGTAGTTACCAACGGCGCCAGCGGCCTGGTTGGCATCTAGGCCGAGTGCTTGCTGCAAATAACTTGGTGCCCAGATTAAAAATGTGGTTTGTGTGGTTAAGTAGCAACATAAGGCCAAGGCAACAATAAAGACTCTTGGGATCCATATGTTGGCTTTAGGTGGCGATCCGTTTGACTGAGATTCTTGTTTGTCGGCTGTGCTTTGATCTGGAAATTTTAAGGTGAAGCAAGCTAATAATATGAGTATTGCCAGTACCCCAACTGCTGCGTAGCTCACTGTCCACAGTTGGTTTGCTGACAGCAGCACAACCGCTAAAGATGGAAACACAAAACCCGCTAAACTGAAGGAGCAATCTGTAGCTAAGAATGCAGAAGCTCTTTTTTGTTCGTTGTATAAATTAGCAATTAATACCGCACCGCCGGCTAAGCCTACACCGCAACATATGCCTAGTGTAAATAAGTAAAATGACACCACCCATTGTAAGCGACTATTTATTGTCACCATTAATATGAGTAATCCAATAAAAGCGAGATAATTTACCTGAAAAATCCGCTTTATAGGAAAACGTCCATACACCAACATGGCTATAAAGGTCCCGGCAAAGGTACCGCCTGTTAGCAATGAAAACATTGAGGCTGCATGGGTAATGCTGACTTCAAGGTAACCAGCTAGAGGAGAAATTAATACGCCTATTTGCGTTAAAAGGCCAGACATTACCATATAGGTCATAAAAGCCACTATAGTTAATAACGCTTTGTTCATCCCCATTTTGTTTCCTACTATTTTTGTTGTTTTGTTATGGTTGATAGAGTGCGTTTTTACCACCACCAGTGCTGTCTAACCAAGCTTGGCGACGGGCAAATAAGGCTGGTGCGGCTTGATTAACCTGTTCGATAAGGTGCTGTATATCATGTTCTAGTAATCGGCCGTTATCTACCAATACTTTTCCTGCGACCATAGTCATATCTACATCTTGTCCCTGTACCGCATGTACCAAGTTGTAATGAATATTCATCAATGGGCCTGAATCGATAAGTGGAGTCATGCGAGGGGTGTCACACCTGACGGCAATCATGTCTGCGGATTTCCCCACTTCAAGTGAGCCTGTTACATGGTCTAGCCCTAGCGCCTTTGCACCACCAATTGTCGCCATACGGCATATATCCCAAGCATCAAGGGCGGCAGCATCTAAACTAGAAAATTTGGCGAGTAATGACGATACTTTCATTTCTTCAAACATGTCTAGGTTGTTGTTTTCTTTTTCGCCGTCTGTCCCTAGCCCCAAGTTTACCCCTGCCTTCAACATGGCAACCACAGGTGCAGCACCCGAGGCAAGTTTCATATTACTGATAGGGTTATGGGCAACGCCAATATTGCCCTGTGCCATAAGAGCTATTTCATTGTCATCGGCCCAAACACAATGAGCTAAGAGTGTTTTAGGGGCTTTGAGTAAGCCAAATTTTTCGAGGGCTTGAATAGGTCTGATTTTGTAGCGTTCAAGGGTTTGTTCTACATCAAATTGACTTTCGTTGCTATGGGTGTGAAAGCCAACTTGGTAGTCTTGGCATAGGTCAGCTATACGTTTCAATGCTGGTGGTACGGCATAAAACAAATGCTCAAGGCCCACCCATACTTGTATCCGCCCATCCGCTTCTTGATGCCATTGATTGATCAAAGCTTCGTTACTGTCTAAGGTTTCAAAGTAGTCATGCTCGGGATGTTCGGCTACATAGGGTACTAAGCATGCTCTGATACCAAGCTGTTTGGCCGCCTCGGCACTGCCTTCCATATAACGCCACATATCCACTATACAAGTGGTGCCTGACAGCAGAGCTTCGGCATAACATAACCATGACGATAAACTGGCATCTTTGGGGGTTAACACCCTATGCATGGGATCAATATATTGTTGCAACCAATCCCATACGGGCAAGTCTTCGGCCGTGCCACGCAACATGCCCGAGTGGCAATGTGTATTGATTAACCCCGGCATTAATATGCGATTAGTATAGGTCTTAACGGTGACATTGGGATGTTGGGAGAGTAGCTCACTCGCTTTACCTAGTTGTTTGATTTTACTTTGCTCTACCAGTACCGCACCTTGTTTGATTATGGTGTTGTTACTGTCCATGGTGGCTAGGTAGTCTGCTTGGTAAAGTGTTGTTGTCATGGTGGATTAACCTTTGTTCGTTTGTTCAGGGGAGGGGCTAAAAATGGCATTAAGCAGAATAGCGGTACATACGCTTAAGATGATGCCACTGTCGGTAAAGATGTGGCTCCATTGAGGTAAATATTGAAAATAGGCGGGGGCCACCATAGGGATCAAGCCAATACCAAGGCTGGCAGAGACGACCAACAAATTTGAGCGTGAGTCAGTAAAGTCTACCAGACTCAAAATGCGCACACCCATTAAAGCCACGGTACCAAACATCACCATGGCTGCAGCGCCTAAAGCGTATTGAGGTATCGAGGCAACAATAAAAGCTATTTTGGGAAGGCAACCTAAGGCAATTAAAATAAAGGCTCCGGCGGCAGCTACGTAGCGGCTTTTGACTCCACTTATGGTGACTAAACCTATGTTCTGTGAAAAAGATGTGTAAGGAAAAGCGTTAAATAAACCGCCTAATAAGGTCCCTAGTCCGTCGGAGCGTAAGCCTCTTACTAGTTGTTTTTGGTCTACTTCTTTATCTACTAATTTACCTAAAGCTAAAAACATCCCTGTGGATTCAACCATAGTTACCAACATCACTAGGGACATGGAGCAAATGGCTAAAAAATCGAAGGTGGGCATTCCTAAACTTAAGGGTTTGATGAGGGCAACCCAAGGTTCGTCATTTAAGCCTTTAAGTGAAATATCCCCCAGTAACCAAGCAGCCATAAACCCAGCGAGCATGGCTATCAGCACTGATACATTACTCAAAAAGCCTTTAGCAAAACGGTTGATAAGTAGGATTATGCTAAGTTGGAGTAAGCTAACCAGTAAATAAATAGGTTTACCAAAATCAGGGTTAGTTGAACCATCGGCAAGAGTAGGGCTAACACCTGCAGACCATTCAATGCCCACTTTCATTAAACTAATGCCAATAACCAGCAATACCGAACCTGTTACCACAGGTGGGAAAAACCGCATTAAACGGCCCATTATTGGCGCAAAGAGTATGCCGAATATGCCTGAAACAATAATCGCCCCGTAAATCCCCGGTAAGCCTAGTTCCGGGTTAACACCAATGGCAATCATAGGGGCGATTGAGGTGAAGGTTACGCCCATCATAATGGGTAGCTTAATGCCAAAATAACGGTTGCCAAAACACTGTACTAAGGTAGCTAATCCCGCTGCAAATAAATCGGCATTGATGATTAAAGACAAGGTTTCTTTAGGCAGTTGCAGAGCCGCGCCTAAGATTAATGGCACTATTATACAGGCCGAGTACATCACGAGTACATGTTGTAAACCAAGCAACACAGTAGGTGCAAGTGGTAAACGTTGATCTACAGGGTGAATGCCGCTGCTTTTTGTCTCTGAAGGTGTATCAATAGGAGGCATAACTTTTCACTCAACAAGCAAAGTAATAAGACTAATTTACTCTGCTGGCTTTAGTGTGCAAAATGGGAACTATTAAAATTTTTAATAGAACTTAGCTATTCATGCGTTTATCCCTAGAACAATTAACCGCTTTTTGCGCGGTGGCGAGTGAGAAGTCATTTTCAGCTGCGGCCCGTAAGTTGGGTAAGTCTCAATCTGCACTGAGTATAGCTGTGGCAAATTTGGAGATTGATTTTGGGGTAAGCTTGTTTGATCGTAGCGGGCGCTATCCCATTTTAACCGGGCATGGGCAGTCTTTACTTAGGGATGCAGAAGCCATATTACACCAGTGTTCGTCGATGGAGAATCGTGCCAACAGTTTGGCTGCAGAACTGGAAAGCCAAGTTACTATAGCCATAGATGAAACTATTCCTTTTCAAATATTGAACCATAACCTTGCCGGCTTCGCAGATTATTTTCCACCTGTGGATTTAAATATACTGCACCCGTCTTCTCAGTATATTCAGCAGTTGATCGAACAAGGCGAGGCCTCATTAGGAATAATGTGTGCAGGTGCTCACTATCCCAAAAATATCCATTTTAAAAGACTTGGTAATATAGCTTTCGCAAATGTAGTACACCGAGACCATCCTTTAGCCAATTTGCCTCAAGTTAACTTCGAACAGTTAAATCAACATAGACAGCTAGTTTATTTGCCCTTACTAGATAAATTGCCTACTAGTGAATACCTAAGCGCCACCAACCAATGGCGAATGGCCAGTTATCTGACATTGATGAACACTCTGTGTGCAGGCATGGGATGGACTACTGTGCCGAAACAATTGGTTTTGGACTTGCAGTTGCAAGATCAGTTATGCGAATTGCAGTTAACGTCATATCCTCATACTGAATGGGAGGTGGGTGTAGATCTAATTTGGTCGTCCAGCGAACGATTGGGTAAGGCGGGGAGCTGGCTAAGAGATGCATTCGGTTTGACACCGATTTGAAGGTATTTTGAGAAATGTCGATTGCTTAGTCAATATTACCGTGTTAACTAACTGATCTTCATGTATGTCTAACATTTTATAACACGAAGATTTATATCTGTTGCAAACGTTGCGCTATCTCAGGTGCAATAAGGTTAATCACATCGACTTTTAAAGCTTCGCTGTGGGCTGAATGTCGTAACTGGCCATCATCATCTGCTTCAATCAACGCATTTTCTTTTAGTGCTTGAATAAATGTAGCCAGTACTTTTTTATCAAAAAATTCTGGCGAGTTGATACCATGCAGTGCGGCTAATCTCTCGGCAAATTGAGCGCTTTTCTTTTCGAGTACAGAGCGGCTTACTTTTTCTTGCTGCGACAATAACGTTAACACTACCGCATAGCGATGTAAGGTTTCTTGAATGCTACGGTTAAGCAACCATGCTGAATAGAACTCTTCACTATCTGCAGCTGGTGTTTGAATTTCAGTTTCATGAATCTCGAGCAAACCCATTCCTAACATTTTGGTTAGCAGTGATTCAGTATAAGATGCCGCTTGTTCTATGCTCATATATATAAATAATTCGCGCTTGAGTAAGGGGTAAAGCTTCGCTACCAATAGTAATATTTGTTGCTTCGATAAACTTTTGTTGGCAAACACCATGGCGGCAATCAGGCCTGGTAGCGCGAATAAGTGCAGGATATTGTTACGGTAATAGGTTAGAGCGACAGCATTTTGGCTTTTTAGTGATATTATTTTGCCAAAACTATCTTCAGATACGTTAAATTTATTCAGTTTCAGAGTGTTTTCTAACAACTTTTTGCCGGATATCTTTGGTAGAGTGGCAAGATCGCTATAGGGTGCATCAGTCAACAGTTCTAAAAAATGATCAATGGCTTGTTCTAATTCAGACTGAGCCATAGCGTGCTTTTTCGCCGACAACAAACAGATTGCGCAAATTGACATACCGCTAACTGCAGCCGTTTGGTTTATTCTGCCCATCACATCTGTAGCAAGTTCGTTGACAACTGGTGTCAACCATTTAGGCTTCTTATCGACATTATTTTCTTGCTCATCTCGCCAATTAGGCACTTGCTGGTCAAGGTAATTAGTCAGATTGATTGGCTCGCCAAAATTCAGAAAACCGTAACCGTAATTTTTGAGTTTTTTAATGGCTGAAAATATTTGTAAAAAAGATTCTTTTTTCTTACCTGTGCCGTTCAGTTCTTTAAGGTAACTGGACACTTCCATCACATGTTCGTAACCAATATAAACCGGTACGATACTGACGGGGCGGTTAATGCCTTTGATTAACGCCTGTAATGTCATCGCTAACATGCCAGTTTTAGGGGGTAATAAACGCCCCGTTCTGCTGCGGCCACCTTCAGGAAAATATTTCACCGAATAACCTTTGTTAAATAGCAGTTCTAAATATTCGCGAAACACAGCTGAGTAGAGTTTGTTGCCTGCAAAGCTGCGACGAAGATAAAACGCGCCAGCTTTTCTTAATATTCCGCCAATAGGGCGAAAATTTAAGTTTATTCCAGCAGCTATGTGGGGTGTGACTAACCCTTGATGATAAATAACATAGGTGAGTAATAAGTAGTCCATATGACTTCGATGACAAGGTACATAGATAATCTCGTGGCCATTTTGCGCCAAGGCTCTGACTTTATCCGCATGCCTGACTTCGATACCGTTATAAATTTTATTCCAAATTTTGGTTAAAATTTTCTCAGCTAACCTAATTAGACCAGGACGGTAATCAGCTGCAATTTCAGCTACATATTTTTTTGCTTGTTGTTTTGCTTGTTGATGACTTAATTGTTTGCTGCGAGCTTCTCCAACAATGGCCCTACGCACTGATTTTGCGCCCAGAACACTATTATACAATTGGTGACGTTCAAGAATGTTGGGGCCTGTTAATGTTTGATGACGGCGATAAAAATGTGTGCCGGCAACGCGGATAAGTTTATGGGCGATGTCTTCATCGCTACCCTTTAACTCCAGCATTTTCCTCGAAGATACGGCTTTGCTATAACAGACGAAATTATCTCTGCCTAAAAGCAACACAATAAAAAATTTACGAAGCCAGCTAGGTGAAACTTGGTTGGCGATGATATCTGACCAACCTGAGGTGTCTTTACCTGGTGCTCTACCCCAAAGTATAGACACAGGGACTATCTGAATATCCAGGTCTGAATTTTCTCTGTGCAGTCTAAATAGTTTAGCCGCATCTTCTTGAATTGAAGTACCTTTTGTTTTGCGGTTTAGTACTGATTTGGGTTTCTGTAGGAACAAACACGAAGAGTGCCGTTGATCGTCGATAGTCAAATTGAGTGTGGGTTTGGGTAAACCTAATGCCATTGCAGACATTTTGAGTGCTAACTGATCAGTGACAGAACGGGTTCGCAATAAATAAACAATGGGACGGGTTTTATCTATGCCCAGTTCAACTTCAAGATCACTTGGAGTACTGTTTACTTTTACTAGCCATTTGACCGGTACGGTTACTATTGCTAACAGCAATCTATGCAGCCACAACATACTCTTTACTCGCAGATTTAAAACTCGCAAGGATACCACAGACATTCCTAGCAGTTTAATAATTGATAATGGGTGCTTCAGTTTGATCTGATTTTATTAAACCATTCCACAGTCAACATAAAACAAATTTGAGATTTAACATTAACTGTATATAATAAGGTAACTGTATAAAAAAACAGGCTGGTTATGCGTCCACTAACTGCACGACAAGAAGAAGTACTTGAACTGATTAAAAATACGATGTTGAACACAGGTATGCCACCTACTCGTGCTGAAATTGCCCGGGAATTAGGTTTTAAATCTGCTAATGCAGCAGAAGAACATTTAAAAGCCCTGGCGCGAAAAGGGGTAATAGAAATTTTACCTGGTACGTCCCGTGGCATTAAGTTAAATGCACCACTTGAAGACCAACTCGAAGAGCTTGGTTTACCATTGATTGGCCGAGTTGCTGCAGGAGAGCCTATTTTGGCTCAAGAGCATATTGAAGGCCATTATCGCGTGGATCCTAGTTTGTTCAAGCCGAGTGCTGATTTTTTGCTTAGAGTGAACGGAATGAGTATGAAAGACATCGGTATTTTGGATGGCGATTTGTTGGCTGTTCATCGCACTATGGACGTACACAATGGTCAAGTAGTCGTCGCTAGGGTAGATGATGACGTTACAGTAAAACGACTTGAGAAAAAAGGCAGGCAGGTTTTGTTGCATGCTGAAAACGAAGCGTTTTCTCCCATTAAGGTCGATTTGGCGACTCAGCCGTTTAATATAGAAGGCATCGCTGTGGGGGTTATTCGTAACGCCGATTGGATGTAATCTTGATGCAGCGCATTGTTGATTAATAATGCGCTTTTAAATCTATATCTATTTATGAACCCTTTGGTTGTTTTCCTCTCTTTATATCTTTGTTATTTTTTGTTTATCAACAATTTATGTTTAAAAATTAATCAGTTGATTGCAAGTAAAACAAAAAGGCTAGACTAATCGCTATCAAATGAGAGACCATTAACATTAGAAAAGCAAAAAAACCAATAAATTAACATAAGCGTAAACCAAATAGGGATTTTTCAATTTCTATTTGAAGTTAGTGTTTCAGTGAAAATAAAAAATACGTTTAACGTATATGAGGTGCCATGTGAAGAGAATTTTGTTCAAGGTTGGAACTATGCTATCTGCATTGATGACTACGTCGGTGTTTGCAGAAACGAAAGATAATATTGAGCAATACCAGCTAAACATGACTAAAGGTGTGACAGATATTAGTGCTGGTGTTTACGATATGCATATGTTGATGTTTGTTATCTGTGTGGTGATAGGGGCCGGTGTTTTTATCGCCATGTTTATTTCTATGTACTTCCATAGGAAATCTAGGGGTGTTAAGCCTGCTAATTTCCATGAAAATGTAAAAGTTGAAATTGCCTGGACAGTGATCCCTTTTATTATATTGGTTGTGATGGCAGTGCCAGCAATGAATTTGTTAATTGATATGGAAGATGCTAGCGAACCTGATGTGTCTATTTTAGTGACCGGTTCACAATGGAAGTGGCACTATAAGTATATGGACAATGACGTTGAATATTATTCTAAATTGGCCACTCAAGCTGACCAAATATCTGGGAAAATACCTAAAGGTGAAAACTATCTACTCGAAGTAGACAGACCGCTCGTTATACCCACTGGTCAAAAAGTCCGCTTTCTTATCACTTCAGACGATGTTATTCACTCTTGGTGGGTGGCAGATTTTGGTTTCAAACAAGATGCTAATCCAGGTTTTATTAATGATGCGTGGACCAATGTTAATGAACCAGGTGTGTATCGTGGTCAATGTGCAGAGCTTTGTGGTAAAGATCATGGTTTCATGCCGATTGTAGTGATTGCCAAAGAGCCTGCTGAATATGCTAAATGGATTTCAGAGCAAGAAGCTGTACAGCAGCAAGCAAAAGCAGAAGAACAAAGACTGTTATCTATGAATATGACAATGGCTGAATCCATGGAATTGGGCGAAAGTGTCTATGATGCTAACTGCGCAGCTTGTCATATGCCAAATGGCGAAGGTTTGCCTGGTGTTTTTCCTGCATTAAAAGGCAGTCAAATCGCAGTTGCAGACGAGCCTAAACATATTGATATCTTAATAAACGGTGTCACAGGCAGTGCTATGCAATCTTATGCGAAACAATTAACTATGTCTGAAATTGCTGCTGTGGTGACTTACGAGCGTAATGCTTGGGGTAACGATACTGGTGACTTGGTTCAAGCCAAAGACATCAATTCTGCAATGAACGAACAATAGGAGAAGGTGACCATGACAACATTAACTGATAATACTCAGCATGATAATCATGCAGATGATCACCACGATCATCATATTCCATACGGTATAAAGCGTTGGTTAAATACTACCAACCATAAAGATATCGGTACACTATATTTATGGTTCGCTTTCATCATGTTTCTGACTGGTGGCGCAATGGCTATGGTGATACGAGCTGAATTATTTCAACCCGGACTGCAAATAGTAGAACCTCACTTTTTTAATCAGATGACCACAGTGCATGGCCTTATCATGGTATTTGGTGCGGTTATGCCGGCCTTTACGGGTTTAGCTAATTGGTTAATACCTATGATGATAGGCGCGCCAGATATGGCCCTCCCTAGAATGAATAACTGGAGCTTTTGGATTTTACCTTTTGCTTTTTTGATCCTGTTATCTTCTTTGTTCCTAGAAGGTGGTGGTCCTGCTTTTGGTTGGACCTTCTACGCGCCTCTATCCACTACCTACAGCGCCGATAGTACAGCGTTGTTTGTGTTTGCCGTGCACATCATGGGTGCGTCATCCATCATGGGTGCAATTAATGTTATCGTGACTATTTTTAATATGCGCGCGCCAGGAATGACGTGGATGAAGATGCCATTGTTCGTCTGGACATGGTTAATCACTGCGTTTTTGTTAATTGCAGTTATGCCTGTACTCGCTGGTGCGGTTACTATGGTGCTTACGGATAAATTTTTTGGTACAAGTTTCTTTGATGCCGCCGGTGGTGGTGATCCTGTCATGTTCCAGCACATCTTTTGGTTCTTCGGTCACCCCGAGGTATACATTATGATATTGCCTGCTTTTGGCATTATTTCACAAATCATACCTACTTTTGCGCGTAAACCGTTATTTGGCTATGCGTCAATGGTGTATGCCACTGGCTCTATTGCATTGTTGTCATTTATTGTATGGGCACACCATATGTTTACTACAGGTATGCCGGTGGCAGCAGAGCTATTTTTCATGTTTGCGACCATGCTGATATCTGTGCCTACAGGTGTGAAAGTCTTTAATTGGGTGGCGACTATGTGGCGTGGCTCTATGACTTTTGAGGTCCCCATGTTGTTTGCAATAGCCTTTATTGTGTTATTCACTATAGGGGGATTATCTGGATTAATGTTGGCAATAGTGCCAGTAGACTTCCAATACCATGATACTTACTTTGTAGTTGCGCATTTCCATTATGTGTTAGTTACAGGCGCTATATTCTCAATTATGGCAGCTGTTTATTACTGGTTACCCAAGTGGACCGGAAAAATGTTTCACATCGGTTTGGCGAAATGGCATTTCTGGTGCTCATTAGTGTCGGTTAATGTGTTGTTCTTTCCTATGCATTTTGTCGGTTTAGCGGGTATGCCTCGTCGTATCCCAGACTATGCGTTACAGTTTGCAGACATTAATAAATGGATAAGTATTGGTGGTTTTGCCTTTGGTTTATCGCAATTAATTTTCTTAGTCTTACTGATTAAGGCTTGTAAAAAGCAAGGTGAGCCAGTGTCTGACCAAGTGTGGGAAGGAGCTGAAGGTTTAGAGTGGGAAATCCCATCTCCAGCACCATATCACACCTTTGAAACACCGCCAGTCGTGAAATAACTTAATAGGAATCGAGGCTTATGAGCGCTAATCCAAATCAAACAAAAAACAATAAATTGGTGCTTAAACTGGCTGCCATTGTTGTGGGTATGTTTGGTTTTGGTTTCGCACTGGTGCCTCTCTATGACGTACTTTGTGATGCCTTGGGCATTAATGGCAAACCATCAGATACAGCGGCTGTTTACAAGGCCATTGAAATTGATGAGAGTCGGTTGATCACTGTGGATTTTATTACGCGCATAAACACGGGTATGCCATGGGAATTTAGGTCTGAAACCAGACAGGTTAAGGTGCATCCTGGGCAACTTAATAAAGTCAGTTTTTACGTAAAAAACCCTACTAAGACAGCCATTGTTGGTCAAGCTGTACCATCGATATCGCCTGGTCCAGCGGCGTTATATATGAACAAAACAGAATGTTTTTGTTTTGAACAACAAACATTACAAGCAGGGGAGGAATTGTTGATGCCAATGCAATTTTATGTCGACCCTCAGCTACCAGAAGATATTACTTATTTTACTTTGCAATATACTCTTTATAACGTCACTGCTTCGGCAGATTTTGTGGCAATGAATTAGGGTAAAGGAGAACAAAATGTCAGAAAAAGAATACGAAAAGTACTATGTTCCCGCAGAAAGCCCATGGCCGTTTATGGGGGCTGTTGCGTTATTTTTAATGGCTGTCGGGGCTGGCAATTTTGTGGTTGAAAGCACACGAGGAAAAGAGGGGTTCGGCGCTTATATTTTAGGTGCAGGTTTTTTAGTTTTGGTGGTCATGTTGGTTGGGTGGTTTAGAAACCAAATACATGAATCTATGAGTGGTTTATACAGTGCTCAGTTGAGCCGTTCATATCGTCAAGGTATGGCATGGTTTATTTTTTCTGAAGTGATGTTTTTTGGCGCTTTTTTTGGCGCTCTGTTTTATGCCAGATTTATTTCAGTGCCTTGGTTAGGCGGTGCATCAAATAATGATATGACAGGCGAAGTGTTATGGCCTGCGTTTGAGGCAATATGGCCGCTGGTTACCACGCCCGGTGGTTTAACGACAGAAGCTATGCCTTGGACTGGTTTACCCTTGATTAATACATTTATACTGCTTACATCCTCGGTTACCTGTCACTATGCTCATGTTGCACTGGAACAAAACAATCGTGGAAAGCTTAAGCTTATGCTCGGTTTGACTGTGTTGCTAGGTGCCATCTTCATGGTGATGCAGGTCGAAGAATACATCCATGCATATTCAGAAATGAATCTGACTTTACAATCTGGTATTTATGGTAATACTTTTTTCTTGTTAACAGGATTTCACGGTTTTCACGTTACGCTAGGTGCAATAATTCTATTTATTATGTTATTGAGAATTATGAAAGGGCATTTTACGCCCAAAAATCACTTCGCATTTATGGCCGCTAGCTGGTATTGGCATTTTGTTGATGTAGTGTGGGTTATACTCTTTGCTGTTGTATATATTTTTTAGCAACATCATTTACTAAGTTGAAGAGCCACTGCAATGCGGCGGCTCTTTGCATTGGTTAGTGTGGTGAAGGATTAGGAACAATGAGTCCAGTTGCTACAGCGAGTAGCATCAAGCCAACGATAATGGCTGAAGTGAGAACTCTTCTGCCAATGAATTTACTCATAGGTGGACTATCAGGGTCGTCTTTGAGCATAATCATCATAGCTTTAAATAAATTGAACACCATAAATAATAGTAACCCACCGACAAGTATTTTGATTAACATCTATTCACTCCTAAAGATTTTTTGAGCTGTTATGTGGAACTTTTTATCACGTTTACCCTTTGTTGCTACCTTAATTACTTTTGTGTGTGTTGTCATTATGTTTGCTTTAGGTAATTGGCAATTACAAAGAGCAGAGCAAAAAACAACACGTTTATCAGCTATAGAGATTGCTACTAAAACGGCGAAAGTCGATTTACAACAGTTCTTATACAGCAATATAGATGAAATGCTGGATATGCCTGTAAATTTTGATGGGACCCCGGATGCAGTTCGTTATTTTTTATTGGACAATAAGATCCATAAAGGGCGAGTGGGATACCAAGTTTTGGTGCCCACACAAACATATGTAGGTACAGTAATTGTCAATTTTGGTTGGGTAGCCGCAACAAATAGCAGAGAAATATTGCCTAGTGTCAATATTGATGTTAAAAAATCTCGGTTTGCGGGCGTTATATCCCTGCCTTTGGATAATGCCATGGTCAAAGAAACGGCGTCGGTGGACGGTATTTGGCCAAAAGTAATACAGCAGACGGATCTAAAAGTTATTCAACAACACTATACTCAAGAAATATTACCTTTTGTGGTGTTATTAAATACGCAGGAAAGTTCAATTTTCATAAGAGATTGGCAACCTGTTGTAATGGCACCGGAAAAACACTTGGCCTATGCCGTACAGTGGTTTTTACTGGCACTTGCTGCGTTGGTAATATTTGTTATCGCCCAAAGAAATAAGTTAAAAAGGAACAAAAGTGAGTACCACTAAAAACAATAAATTAATGATGTTGCTTCTGGCTTCAATTTTTATACTTCCTGTATTACTGGCTAAACTTGCTTTAGATAATGATTGGTTTAATCAAGCTGCAACAAACAAGGGGGAGCTACTTTCACCTATTGTTGATATGAGTTTATTGCAAACCACCGAACAGGTGCCTAAGTGGAAATTACTCTATGTTTTACCAGAAGTGTGTTCTGTTAAATGTGAGAACGCTTTATATAGTATTGCTCAAGTTCGCAGCGCGTTAGGTAAGGAAAGCGATCGTGCTGAAGTGGTTGTTATTACCCATGAGAAAAGTAATATTGCCCAGCTTGCGCAGCTTAAAGAAAAACAAAACATTCGCTTTTTAAATACCAACATAAAAAGTCTGCAACAAATGTTTAAAGAAACGAGTACAGATGCTATTTTTATTGCTGATACTTTGGGTAACATTATTTTACGTTTCCCATTACAAATTGATGAAAAGCAAGCAATATTAGATAGTCGTGATATTTTGTCGGATATGCGCAAGTTACTTAAACTTTCGCGTATCGGTTAGAGGATGCTGAAATGATGAAGAAGTTATTGCTGGTAAGTATTCTATTAGCTTTGGTGGTAATTGTACTTGGTGCATACGCTCGCCTCACTGATGCCGGATTAGGTTGTCCTGACTGGCCTGGTTGTTATGGTCATCTTAGTTTCTCTAAGACCACAGAAAATATAGAAATTGCCCAGCAAGCATTTCCTGAGCGCCCCTTTGAAGAGCACAAAGCTTGGAATGAAATGATTCACCGTTATTTTGCCAGCGCTTTGGGTTTTTTGATACTGGTGATTTTTATTAATAGTCTATTCAGCAAAGCTTATAACAAGCCTGTAAAGCTGCCTCTGTTTCTGTTGTGTTTAGTCTGTTTCCAAGGTGCTCTAGGTATGTGGACGGTGACACTGAATTTATTGCCTGCGGTGGTGATGGGGCACTTATTAGGTGGATTCACTGTATTATCTTGTCTATTTTTATTGTACTTAAGGTTGATCCCTTATCGAATTCTTGGCGGTGACGCTGTTCTGCGTCAATTTGGAAAATATACAATTTTAGGGATAGTTATTTTAACGGGGCAAATAGCTTTAGGTGGCTGGACGTCAGCTAATTATGCTGCACTAGCTTGCACTGAATTACCCATTTGTGAAGGTAATTGGTACGAGCGTTTAGATTTTACTGGTGCTTTTAGTATTCCAGAAGCAGAAAATTATGAGTTTGGTGTCCATGGCTATGCTGAACGTATGACTATGCATATTGTGCATAGAATAGGCGCGTTAATTACCTTTTTGTACTTATGTTGGTTAGGGATTAGGTTGTATGCTGCAGCACACTCAAGCTTAATTAAAAAGTTATCCATTCTAATGATATTAGTTTTGGGTGTTCAAATTGCTTTAGGTTTAAGCAATGTAGTTTACAGTTTACCTATTGCTGTTGCTGTGATGCATAATGCTGTAGCCGCGTGTTTGATGTTGGTGTTAGTAACCATTAGTTACACGTTGTATCGCAAAACTTAGGAGAATAAGGTGAGTAAGGTCGTAGCCGAAGGACAACCAAACAATCAATTTAATTTATGGGCTACTTGCCAAGATTATTATGAACTAACCAAACCAAAAGTCGTGTTGTTATTGTTATTAACCGCATTGGTTGGCATGTGTTTAGCCAGTGATAGTTGGATCAGTTGGCAAATTCTTGCTGCTGGATTAATAGGGATCGGTTTTTTGTCGTCTGCCGCCGCAGTGGTTAATCATGTTGTGGATAGAAAGATAGATGGCAAAATGGGTCGTACTGCAAATCGTCCAGTAGCTAAAGGTAAAGTGACTCCACAAAAAGCCCTGTTTTTTGCGGCTGTATTAACTATTGTTGGATATATGATCCTCGAATTGTGGGTTAATCGTTTAACTGCGGTGTTAACCCTTGCTGGGTTGTTTGGATATGCTGTGGTGTACACTATGTATTTAAAACGAGCGACACCACAAAATATTGTTATTGGTGGTTTAGCGGGTGCCATTCCTCCCCTGCTTGGATGGACTGCAGTGACGGGAGAAATTCACCCACATGCATTGTTATTGGTACTGATTGTGTTTATCTGGACACCACCACATTTTTGGGCTCTGGCAATTCATCGCGAAAAAGATTATGCCAGAGCACAAGTGCCTATGTTGCCTGTGACCCACGGTATCGAATTTACTAAAACGTCTATCTTGTTGTATACTGTTCTACTCTGTGTGGTGTGTTTACTGCCTTATTTAGTGGGTATGTCAGGCCTTATATATCTGATTGGTTCCACTTTATTAAATGCGGGTTTTTTATATTACGCATGGAAATTGAAATATACCTCCACCGAACAAACCGCTATGCAGACCTTTAAATTTTCTATCATTCATCTAATGATACTGTTTGTTGTGCTTTTGGTTGATCATTATATGTGGTTTTAGGTATGAGTAGACTAAAAGTAGGCCTGATTGCTTTTTTTGCACTTGTCATAGGAGTTGTAGTGGCATTAAACATTGCACCGCTGAGCGCAAACAATAAAACTCAGTATGTGAGTTTATACCCTCAGGCAAGAGCGTTATCTGACTTTCAGTTAGTAGATCAGAATAATCAATCCTTTACATCTGCAGAGTTAATAGGGCACTGGAGTCTGGTTTTTGTTGGTTATACATATTGCCCTGATATTTGTCCGACTACCTTGGCAGAGTTAAAAAATGTTTATCCAGAATTACAAAAAATATCCACAGATTTTCCTATTCAAGTCGTTTTGTTGTCTGTTGATCCGAAGCGCGATACTCCTGAACGATTAAACGACTATATTAATTTTTTCCATTCTGACTTTATTGCTGTTAGTGGAGAACATTCTCAATTATTTCCTCTAGTAAGAGCTATGGGCATGATGTATTCCATGTCCGAAAGCACGGATAACCCTAACTATTTAGTCGATCACAGTTCATCTATAGTGGTAGTGAATCCAAAGGCACAAGTGATAGGCCGTTTTAAGCCTGAATTTGTTGTAGGCAAGTTACCTATTAGTGAAGGACAAAAGATACTAGCTGATATGCCGGTTATTATGTCCCAATAAACTGCGCTAATGCTCAGCAGTTAGGCTAATCAAGACGATGCTAATTTATTGTTCCACGCCAGTTGCCATAGGTGCGACTTATAATATTAATACTGAATTGTCGCTGTTATTTTCTGGTTTTGAGTTTGTTATCTTCAGATGGACAGTACGGTTTTGACAATCACTGGGTTGCAGAAATCGACAATCAAGTTGTCGGTTGTTTATACACATAGCATAGTGATTTGCCAGATTCTTACCACCAAGCTACCTTAATCAAGTTAACCAATTTCTAAGGTGTTGCTCATGCATTATCTGTAGTAGAGGCAAGCCAAGCTTTGCAAGACTGTATCCCAAGACTTAAAAATTATGAGTTGTGTATCGGATACTTTGCCGTGTTAGCAAAGTATCAAAGGCAAGGTTTAGCTACTAATTTGCTAAGGTTTGCACAGCAAAAAGCTTTAACCCTTTGGTAAGTCAAATTATACCTAGACGTTGAAAATACTAATTTACAAGCAATAGACTTTTATTTCGGGCGGGGGGGTAAATGTGAAAGCGAATCAGGTATTAGCCAAAGAATGCAAACATTAAGTATTGGTTCGCATCTTCATTTCAGCAAAAAATTAATCTAACCACTTCCCTTCAATTGTTGGCATAAAAAAGGGTTGTGAAAACCAATAATATCTATTCGTTTCACTTATGCTGGGTGCAGTGCAATTTACTCTGTGTCTGCCGGGTTGAGTGATTGGGTTTATATCCACAGAAACCGTATTCCCTTTTAAAAACATGTTTAAATTCTGACCATTTTGAAAGCAGTTTATTTGTTGTGGTAATAAGTCATCAGTTTTGACATTAAAAGAAAGACTTTCAGTGTCAGAATATAATTCGACCTTAGGATCGTAAGAGGAAACATTGTCCACTGGCATCGCCAAACTATTTAATTTGACCTTCAAGCTTTGAATATTGCTGTATATCCCTGCAGACGGGTAACGTGGTAAGGCCGAAAAGTCACTGTAGGAAGCAATAGCACCGCTATGTTGAGCAAAACCAATGTAGCCACTAGCTTTGAGTCGATTTTTTAGTTTTAAATCAAATTCTCCATAAGGGTAAGCAAAATATTTTAAGCTGTAACCCAGATTGTTTTTAAGTATCGTTTCAGCTGTTTCTATTTCTAGTAAGCTTCGCCGCAACCAACTTTCTTCAGACTCACTTTTATTTTTCGTCAACATATGGGAGTGTTGACTACCATGGTTAGCGAAGCTCGCGCCCTCATTAGCCATTATTTTAACTTGTTGCCAATCAAGTTGATAACTCACCTTACCAATCAAAGGCGGGTTAATAAAAATGGTGTAGGGGAATGAAAATTCTTTCAGAATAGGGTGAGCATTGTTGTAAATATTTTTATAACCGTCATCAAATGTGATCACCACTGCTTTGTCGGACAACGGTTGCTTGTTCTGCAGCGTTTCAATTACCTCTTTTAGGGGTAATACCTGATGATGTTCAGCTAAATATTGCATGTGCTCACGAAAGGTTTCGGGTGATACTGATGTGACCCCGGGAGTACTGTGACTTACGTGGTGATATAAAAGGATAACTGCATTGTCTTTCGCCCAAGTGTTTATGCTCAGTAGCGCACATGTTAATATCATCACCAAAGTATCCGAAGTTCTTCTCATATTTTTCCTTCATAACTGAAACTAAAATGACTAATAATAATATTTTATCAAACTTCTTTCAGATTAGTCTGCACCAAAAAATTATTGTTATGGCAATACCTATGATCTTAAGTAATGTCACGACTCCTATAATGGGACTGGTTGACACAGCTGTTTTGGGCCATATGCAGGAAATATATTTTCTTGCTGGGGCGTCTGTAGCCGCATTGATTATCACTCAACTGTATTGGTTATGTGGCTTTTTAAGAATGACCAGCACAGGTCTTAGTGCTCAGGCAAAAGGTAGTCGAGATATTAACCAGCTTCATCAAAGCTTATTTCAGGGGATATTGATTGGCTTTTTATTAGGGTGCTTGTTGTTGTTACTACAAGATGGCATTTTGGCTTTGGGTTTATATTTCGCCAATGCTACACCAGTTGTTGAAGGGGTTATCTCTGAATATTTTTACACCCGTATTTGGGGGGCGCCTGCTGCAATAGTTAATCTTGCTTTAGTCGGTTGGTTGATAGGCCAACAAAAAGCCAAACAGGTGTTACTTATTCAGGTGTTCGCAAACTTATTGAATTTGGTGCTTAATCTTTGGTTTGTGTTTGGTTTAGGGCTGGAGGTGTTAGGTGTAGCACTGGCTAGCGTTGTCGCTGAATATTCCATCTCAATCATAAGTATAATTGTGGCATTGAAATTGGTTGGTAAGCCAATAATACAAAAAAAGTGGTTCTCAGGAACATATTTACATTCTCTGCTATCCCTTAACGGTAACACGTTTTTTCGAAACCTTATCTTACAAGCATGCATCGCTTTTCTTATTTTTAGAGGGGTAGGATTTGGCTCTATTTCAGCAGCAATCAACGCTATTCTGATGCAGTTTTTTTCCTTAATTGCCCTTGGATTAGACGGTGTTGCTTATGCAGCAGAAGCATTGGTGGGTGAACAAAAAGGACAAAAAAATGCTGATGGCATCATACATGTCACCTTACATGGATTGGTGTGGTCCACCATAGTTGCAATCATTTATTCGTCGATTTTTATTGTATGGGGAACTGAGATCACCTCTGTAATAACGGATCAACCGATCCTTCAATTAGAAATGCAAGACTACTTAGCCTTTGTGTATTGTTTGCCTATCATCGCCCACTGGTGTTTCTTTTTTGATGGGGTTTTTGTGGGTTTGACTCGGTCACAAGCCATGCGAAATAGTATGTTGTTATGTGGGTTGGTAATTTACTTTCCTGCTTTTTGTGTGTTTTTATCTTACGCAAACAAAGGTCTATGGATGGCAATGTTACTCTTTTTATTGTTTCGAGGTATAAGCTTGGGAGGATACTTTATTTATCTTTGTCGAAAGGGGAAGGTGGCGGTTTAAAGCTAACTATCATACGGTGAACCAGAATGCCTAGATAGCCCCTAATGGAATATAAGCTACCTACTACCAATAACACTAGACCTGGGTTTTGAATAACAGGCGCGACTTTTGCGCCTATTAATACTGCTATTACCCCTAAGCAAAAGATGCCTAAACCACGTTTGAAAAAAATCCAGCTTTTACTTGGGTCATTGGCTAAACGCTGCGACCAGTTAATGTTTATATCCTTGCTGAGCTAGTATTGGGTTTCAAGCCTAGTAGTAAGAGTGTTCGCCTGCTTTATGTTCGGTGGCATCTTTTACTGCTATTAATTCACCAGGAAATTGTTCAAGCATTTGTTTTTCTACACCTTCTTTCAAGGTGAGATCCACTTGTGAGCAACCGTTACAACCACCACCGAATCGTAATACGGCTTCTTTTTCTTCTGTGATTTCAACTAATGTCACGTTACCACCGTGGCTAGCAAGTTGCGGATTGATTTCTGCTTCAATCATGTAACTCACTCGTTCAGCTAAAGGTGCGTCACTATCTACTTTGCGTGCTTTGGCGTTTGGCGCTTTGAGGGTGAGTTGTGAGCCCATTTGGTCAGTGACAAAATCAATTTCAGCTTCTTGCAGGAAAGGCACACTTTCTAGATCTACGACTGCATCAAAACCATTAAATTCTAGCACAGTGTCTGATTCTTCTATCGCATCTGGTGGACAATAAGACACCCCACATTCTGCACTGGGTGTGCCGGGGCTAACCACAAACACTCTGATATTGGTATCAGTCTCTTGGTTTGCGAGCAGCTTGCAGAAATGTGCTTGCGCTGTTTCTGAAATGTTAATCATGGGCTATCTACCTCTAAAATATTTCTATAAACATAATAACAAAATTACTTGAGTGAAACACTCAAGTAATCATCTTTCCTTATGTTAATTTTGACTAAAACGTGCGAACATTTTTCTAAATTTTGACTTATTGGACTAATTTTATGTGTTTACTATTTAGAAATTTTGCTTTTGTGTTGTTTTTCATCAGTCCGCAAGCTTTAGCTATTGAAGATATTACTTATTTACCAACAGGTACTCAATATAAAGCAGACATTACTACACCCAGTCAAGCATTAGGGGCGTCGGTAGGTGAATGGCACGTGCGTCATGATCAGATAGCTAACTATATGCAGGTGTTGGCTTCTCAGTCAGACCGCGTTAGCTTAGTCGAAACGGGTCGTACTCACGAAAACCGTCCACTTTATCTATTGGCTTTTAGTTCTCCTGAAAATCAACAGAATTTAGCTGCAATCCAAACTAAACATATTCGAAACTTAGGTCAATCTACAGATAAAAACGACCCATTAGTTATTTGGATGGGCTACAGCGTTCATGGCGACGAACCGTCAGGTTCGAATGCTGCCCTTTTAATTGCTTATTATCTCGCTGCAGGTCAGGATGAACTGATAGATGAGTTACTGAACGACAATATTGTTTTACTCGATCCAAGTATAAATCCTGACGGCCTGTCTCGATTTGCTCAGTGGGCAAATATGCATAAAGGTAAAAACCTGGTGTCTGACCCCAATCACCGTGAACATCAGCAAGCTTGGCCTTCAGGTCGAACAAACCATTACTGGTTTGACTTAAATCGAGATTGGTTGTTATTGACTCATCCGGAATCTCGAGCGCGAATTAAACAGTTTCATCAATGGCGCCCTCATGTGTTAACTGACTTTCATGAAATGGGAACCAACAGTACTTACTTCTTCCAACCAGGTATTTCGTCTAGGAAAAACCCATGGACTCCACTAAAAAATGTTGAACTGACTGCGGCCCTTGGGGGCTTTCATGCAACTGCGTTAGATAAAATAAAGCAGTTATATTTTACTCAAGAAAGTTATGATGATTTTTATTATGGTAAAGGTTCAACTTATCCTGATGCACATGGCAGTATAGGCATTTTGTTTGAACAGGCCAGTAGCAGAGGGCACCTGCAAGATTCTGTGCATGGCCCGTTGAAGTTTACTGACACCATTCAAAACCAAGTGACCACTTCTATTTCAACCTTTGTTGGTGCTTTAGCCAATAAACAAGGCCTGTTGAAGTATCAAATTGATTTTGCCAAACAGACCAAAGATTTATCCAAAGAGGATGATCTAGCCGGTTATATTTTGAATGAGAAGGCTGACGGATCTCGTTTCTCAAAGATGTTAGAGATTTTGTCAGCGCACCAAATTCAATATTTCCCATTAAGCAAAGATGTAAAAGTTGACGGACAAATATTTGATTCACTAAACAGTATGTTTGTACCCCTGAATCAACCTCAATATCGGTTGATAAAGTCGCTATTTTCAACTCGTAAATCATTTGACGACAACACCTTTTACGATGTGTCGAATTGGAACCTGCCTCTTGCATTTAACATCCAGTATAAAGCGGTTAAGAGAGCACCAAAGCTGGATAAAGCTCAGGTTAATAACTCCAAAACTGTTACTCCAGCTTTATTGCCTGACGCTTACGCCTATGCTTTTTCTTGGCAAGACTACCAAGCACCAAGACTTTTACAGCGCTTATTAGCCAAAAAAGTAAAAATGAAATTGGCAGGTGAAGCCTTTTTTGCACAAACTTCTCAAGGTGGTAAGAGCTTTTCTGCAGGTGCAGTAATTATACCGATATCTCTAGAACAGCCTGAAAATATAGTCAGTATTATTGCTAGCGAAAATATGGGGTTAGATATTCCTATTCATTCAGTGACGTCAGGATTAACTCGTCAAGGTATTGATTTAGGTAGTCGTAAAATGTTTAACATTGCTTTGCCTAAAACGATATTAGTGGGCGGGCGCGGTACCTCACAATATGAAGCTGGAGAGGTCTGGCATTACTTAGACCAACATCTTGATATGCCTATTTCAGTTACAGATTTAGTACAACTCGGCAAGTTACCTTTGGACAACTACACCCATATGATTTGGGTACAAGGTAATTACAAAGACGTGCCTGAAAAAACGGTCAGAAAAATCGAAGCATGGTTAAGCTCTGGGGGCATTTTAATCGGACAAAAATCTGCAGCAAAATGGTTTTCTGATAAGAGCTGGCTTCAGGCAAGTTTTAAAAGCAACAAAGATATTAAGTTGGCATTTGAAACAACAGGTTTAACCTATAAAGATCAAGAAGCACTTAAAGCCAAGCAAAGAATAGCTGGCGCTGTATTTGAAACGCGATTAGATGTTAGTCATCCATTAGCCTTTGGTTTTGGTTCTACTCAATTACCCATGTTTCGTAATAGCGCCTTAATAATGAACCGACCAGATAAACCATTTGTTACCGTCGCCAGCTATGTTAAATCACCATTGATGGCTGGTTATACTACTGATGAGTTGCAGACACTTATTGGTGGCAGCGCGGCAATTGTGTCCCACAATTTTGGTAAAGGTAAAGTTATAGGTTTTGCAACTAACGTCAATTTTAGAGGCGTTTGGTATGGCACCAGTCGCCTTATGAGTAATGCAATATTTATGGCTGGCTTCATTGATGCACCTTTTAATTAATGCACTAGCGTAAGGCAAATACTCCAGACATCAATTTTCAGATTAGGATTGTGCTTACGTAAACAAAGGTAAGCACAGTTCATTGTAGTCCCAGTGGTGATGACATCATCAAAAAGTGCTACATGATTAAGGCTTTTTAATCGTAACTTAGAGACCTCATCAACTTCAAAAGCATTGTGGAGGTTTTTACGTCTTTGGGCTGCTGACAAATCAGTTTGGGCCTGTGTTGATTTGCATCTGCTAATAATTGACGTATCCATATCCAGCTGACTCAACTTACAAATATGTTTAGCCAACTCTATACTTTGATTAAATTTTCGATTTAGATAACGATTTTTGTGTAACGGCATTGGAATAATCAGTTGCGGTAAATTAGGTATAGAGTTTAAACAGTGCTTCACAAAAATGGTCGCTAGTGCATGGGCATTGGGCACATTTTTTGAGAATTTTAGTCCAGTTAATAACTTAGATATCGGCCACTGATAGTCAGCAAGAGCCATTACACTAGGAAAATCTACCTTTGCTAACCCTAAGCTTACTTTTGGTGAGTACATCAAATTGTGTTGGTATCGTTGTAGATCAAATAGTATAAGGTCATCAATGCAATATTGGCATATTGATGTGCTAGTTGATTGCTTACAGATTAAACAACGTTGAACTATAGTGATTTTCATCTATTCGTCATCCTTGTACGTAATGTCAATAATCATTATCCCAAGCGAAGTGTAGAATAAATATTACTGAATTTAAAAGTATCGACCACTGGTGAGGGTAAGCATTTTTTTGCATGATTGGAATGTAAACAGTGGAGTTTGGCAATCTTTAGACGGGTTAGTTGTGCAAAAAATTTTTAAATTGTATCCCAATAAACTCAGCCAATTGACACTAATTTGTCTGACTCCGAAGTTTTCTAAATTTGCCTACTGGTCAGTGATTGGTCCCAAGGTGCTTGTTTGTTTTACCCAATAAATAGAGCAGGTCTTTTCTAAAACACGGGAACGATTTTTAGCTATTGAGGCCATGGAGAGTGAGAATACTAGACTAGATACAAAAACAATCAAAGGTGTGGTGTAACAACATCTTTTGTCTTCATTAGTCGTTTAATCTCAGGCTTGAGCCTTTTGCAAGGCATTGATTTGAATATAGAATTTAAGTTTCTGCTATTGCCCTATCATCTGCTTTTAGGTTGTTTAGATACGTTACTACTCGAGGTTGCTTCTCCGATTTTTCAACAACTTAATGTCACAGTGAGGTAGAGGTCATTTCTGATGCCATTCATGTTCCCTTTATTTTAAACACAGAGTATTTTGCAAAACGCTTAGTAAAAGGCACTTGTTTAGTTACGAAATCAAGGTAAAGCTTTAAAAAAACCTAAAAATAGTTAATAATTGAACATGGTTGGTTGAGTTGTAGGGAGTCGTAAGATTAATATTAGTAACAATATAAATTCTGCCATTGTCAGTGGCAACCTAGGTATTCAACGTGCATCCAAAGGGATTACACAAAATATATCGAATTTGGCCAGCGTTTCTGCTTTTTCTGTGCCATCCGGCGACCCACAAGAGTTTTTAGCAAACGCTACGTTTAAGCAGTTAAGCTCAATCAATCAGATGCTTCCAGAAACTAGCGATGGGGTAACATCTAATCTAGTAGGCTGTCTATTAATCTGACCAATGCACAAGCTTCTGCAAAAGTAGTACATACAGCTAGCGACACTGTTGGCACTATTTTGGATATCCTGGTTTAGTTTAGGTAACAGATACTATGAATATTCTTCCACCCGTTCCCACTCCAACAGTATTTAACGTCGGCACCGTTAATACTGAGGCTATGCGCAGAGATAATACTCAGCGTGAGGCGGTGCCAAAATTAGTAGCTAATGAAAAGTCAGCCGCTGAAACAAGTGTGGCTTCTGAAGCTGATAAGGTTAAAACCCCTGGGCAAGCTCCGCCAGCACTGACATATGAAAAGCCCATTCCTCAAACAGGTCAGCAACTTGATGCGCAAAATGATACCGCTAAAGACAATGGACAAGATGCGAGCGCTGGCAAAGAAAATGCTGAGGAACAACAGCAAGAAAAACAGCAGCAAGTCAAACAGCAAGTTACAGAACTGAAACAACGAGATTCTGAAGTAAGGGCACATGAGCAAGCACACGCTTCTATAGGGGGCAATATGCGACACAACCTGAATATGAAATAGGGCCTGATGGCAGGAGATATGCGGTAAGTGGTGAAGTATCAATAGATATATCTAAAGCTTCCACACCTGAAGAGACCGTTCGTAAGGCACAGCGAATTAAAGCTGCAGCTTTAGCCCCGGCAGAGCACAGCGCACAGGATTTAAGAGTTGCAACTGAAGCCACTCAAATTGCCCTTGAAGCGCGTTCTGAAATAGCCAGTGCAAAAATTGAAAAAGCGCAAGCGTCATATAATCAAGCTATTCCAGATTCTCAGAAAAATGAAGAACAACAAGAAAAATCAATTATTGGAGAGATCCCCTCACTTGATGAAATTGTTGATGCTTTAAATGTGGGAATGCCATCTCGTTCATTGAATAACTCTCAGTCAGAGGTTGATAAGCAACGTGTCATTGTTCCTGAGTTTGATTTGGATGCTAGTCAATTTCTTGCACACAGAGAGTTAGAGATTACTCACAGAGTGTCAGTAATAGAACACTTTTATCAAACAGTGAGCACTCCCCGTTCTGAAGGGGTTCAGCAATCAGCTTAATGCTGTAGTGAAAAGTACGTTATACCATAATGAAGCAAGCCCTCTAGAAAGGGCTTGCTAGTTTTTAGGGATAGGGAAAGTTGTTATTTTTTTGCTTTAGCAAAAGCATCAGCAAAAGCATTACCCATCATTTGATTCGACTGTTTAGTTTGAGTTTGATGCTGATTGGTTTGAGCCGCTCGGTTGTGGGATTTTTTTTCTGTATTATATTTTTGTCCTGATGGTTTTGCTGCTTGATTGGGCGTATCGCCCATGCGCATAGTGAAGGACACCCGTTTTCTTTCAACATCCACTTCCATTACTTTCACCTTGACAATATCACCTGTTTTTACAATATCTCTAGGGTCAGAAATGAATTTGTCAGTCATCGCGCTGATATGCACCAGTCCATCCAAATGCACACCCACATCGACAAAAGCTCCGAAGTTTGCAACGTTGCTCACAACACCTTCTAAAACCATACCAACTTTTAGGTCTTTCAAAGATTGCACACCCTCTTTAAAGTTAGCTGTTTTAAATTCTGGACGAGGATCACGACCAGGTTTATCAAGCTCGCTAATAATGTCTGTCACTGTTGGTAAACCAAACAGCTCAGTAACAAAGTTTTCAGGTCTGAGTTTCTTCAACACTTCAGTATTACCAACGATGTCGTTCATTGCAATGCACGCATGTTCGACAATCGAGCTAACCACAGGGTAGGCTTCTGGGTGCACAGCTGAGGCATCAAGAGGGTTTTCTCCACCCATAATTCGTAAAAATCCGGCTGCTTGTTCATAGGATTTTGGTCCTAGGCGTTCAACATCAAGCAAGGCTTTACGATGCTTAAATGCCCCATACTGGTCACGATATTTGACGATATTATTGGCTAAGGTTCTATTTAGGCCTGACACATGACTCAGCAAAGCACCTGATGCTGTATTGATATCCACACCGACCGCATTCACACAGTCTTCAATCACTGTGCTCAGTGATTTTCCTAAGCTACTCTGACTTACATCATGTTGATATTGGCCTACACCTATGGCTTTGGGTTCAATTTTGACTAATTCTGCTAGTGGATCTTGTAATCGTCTTGCGATAGAAACTGCGCCACGTAGTGAAACATCCATATTAGGTAACTCATTTGATGCAAGTTCTGAAGCAGAATAAACAGAGGCCCCTGCTTCACTGACAATAATTTTTCTCACTGGTAAGTCTGGATTTGCTTTCATCATTTCGGCTGTCAGTTTATCAGTTTCTCTTGAACCGGTGCCATTACCAATACTGATAAGTTGTACCTTGTGTTGCTTACACAAAGTAGCAAGTGTGCGTAGCGATTTATCCCACTGATTCTGTGGTACATGAGGAAAAATGGTAGATGTAGTTAATACTTTCCCAGTTGAGTCTACAATTGCTATTTTCACGCCTGTCCGTAAGCCTGGATCTAATCCCATAGTGATTTTAGGACCAGCTGGTGCAGCCATTAACACATCGTTTAGATTCTTGGCAAATACGCTAATGGCGTCTTGTTCCGCTTTTTCACGAACCGCACCAAATAATTCGTTCTCCATATGTGGGAGTATTTTGACTCTCCATGTCCATTGAACCACTGAGGTGAGCCAAGTGTCTGCTGGTCTGTTGGCGAACTTAATATTGAAATGTTCAGTGATTATTTGTTCACAATATGAGCTCTTATCTGCTTCATCCTTCTCTGGATCAGCATCTAGACTAACGTGCAGAATTTTTTCGTTTCTGCCTCTAAACATTGCTAGTGCTCTATGGGAAGGGACTTTTTTCAACAGTTCAGTATGTGAAAAGTAATCTTTGTATTTACTGCCTTCTGATTCTTTACTCGTGATGACGAGGCTTTTTATATGAGCATTTTTGTATAAATGCTGACGCACTTTTTGCAATAGTTTTGCATCTTCTGCAAACCGCTCCATTAAAATATACTTTGCGCCATCTAAAGCTGATTTAGTGTTGGGTACATCACCATCTTCTGTTACAAATGTTATAGCTTCAGACTCAGGTGTGAGCTGCGGGCTATTAAATAAAGCATTGGCTAAAGGCTCAAGCCCTAACTCAATGGCAATTTGACCTTTGGTACGACGTTTAGGTTTGAAAGGCAGGTATATATCTTCTAATTCAGTTTTGTTTTCTGCATCCTGCAAACCCACCTTTAATTGAGGAGTCATTTTCTGTTGCTCTTCAATCGACTTGATAATAACTTTTCGCCTGTCTTCTAAATCGCGTAGATAAGTTAAGCGTTGCTCCAATTTTCTTAAAGCTATATCGTCCAGACCATTGGTGACTTCTTTCCGATAACGAGCAATAAAAGGAACAGTTGAACCTTCATCTAGCAATTTTACCGCAGCCTGTACTTGTTGCGCCTGTACTTGTAACTCATGCGCAATCTTTTTTACTATCATCATCGAAGACCTTGTTTGTCATTCACTTACATCTAGGCACTTTATAGGGGTGCGAGAAAGAAATTACCAGCGATAGATGAATAAAAGTGGCAATATTTGGTGAATCATAAATTTAACTCGTCACTAAAATGAAAAAAGACAGAAAAACCAGATGCTCCATGCAATATATGTGATTTTCATATAATTAATTTTGATCATCTTCTAGAGCTACTTCCTCTAATTTTTTAGCAATATCGTCATTCATCATATCTATGTTTCTGGCAACTTCATCTGGCGCTTCAAAGTTTGTGACATGAAACATAGCAATCACTGTTGTGGTTGAATTAACCGGACACTTCAATAAAGGATTATAATCCTGTTAATTGAGGTGAATATGACTAAACGAACAAATAAACATTATCCCGCAGAATTTAAACAAGAAGCGGTCGCTCTGGTAATAGAGCAAGACTATCCAATCGTACAAGCTGCTGCATCTTTAGGTGTGACAGACAAACTACTTTACAACTGGGTAGCTAAGCATAAGAAACAGGCACTAGGTGATGCATTATCTGGTGATGAACGGGCAGAGTTAATTCAGCTCAGGAAAGATAGTAAACGTCTACAAATGGAGCGTGAAATCCTAAAAAAGGCCAGTGCCTTCTTCGCGAAAGAAATGAAGTAAGATATTCTTTTATAAGTGAGCTTGATGCTAAGTATCCGGTGTCAGTTGCTTGTAAAGTGATGGAAGTGAGTTCGTCAGCATACTACGCATGGCTAAAAAAACCTGGTGAACTCATTAGCGCTCAAATGCTAAGACTGTATCGACGAGCCAAAGCATTATTCAAGGCAAGTCGAAACAGTTTAGGCAGCAGAGAGCTTGCTAAAGCACTACGCAAAGAAGGCTTTGAAATAACGCGGTATCGCGCCATTAAGTTAATGGAACGGCTTAAATTAGTTGTGACTCAGCGAATAGCTTATAAAGTGACAACCAAGCGCAAACACAGTGATGCTGTGGCTGACAACTTGCTAAATATGAATTTCAATCCTGTTGGACCCAATCAAATTTGGGCGGGTGATGTGTCCTATTTAAAGACTGGTGAGGGCTGGTTGTACTTAGCCATTGTCATGGATTTGTATTCACGCCGGATTGTAGGTTGGCATATATCAAAACGCATGACGCGTGATTTGGTCGAGCAAGCACTGACAAAGGCTCATAATTTACGCAAACCACCAAAAGGTTTGGTGTTTCACAGTGACAGAGGCTCTCAGTACACGAGTAAAGGCTTTAGAAATCTACTGTCGCGATTAGAGTGTCGAGCTAGTATGGGAGATGTTGGAGCTTGCTGGGATAATGCTGTTGTGGAGCGCTTCTTTGGAAGTTTAAAGCATGATTGGTTGTTTAAAGTACCGCAGCCCACTCGAACACATATGCGAGAAGATGTTGCTAGGTACATGAAATATTATAATGTTGAGCGACTACATTCAGCTAATTTGGATCAATCGCCAATTGAATTTGAAAACTCCTTTAGAAAAGTGTCCGGTTGGACTTGACCAGAACAACCAGAGGTTGCCCGTAGGGTGAAAAACAGGAGCGTTTCTCATCTAAGCGCTTCAGATTTATGCGGGGTTTGGGTACCAAGGCCGCTAAACGGGCAATAAAATCCAGCGGCTCAAAGAGCACATGACTGCGCCGGTCAACGGTGGTGCCGTCACAGTAGGGTGTTTTTAGTTTGTAACGCACCTTAGGGTAAGTCGTTATTGCCAACCTTTTTTCTGATACCCCAGAGCGGGACTCTCTTCACAATAAGCAACGGTACAGCCTTTCGAGTTTACCCCTATTCTGTGAGCTGCTCATGACGGAGACTTAAACCTACCACATTTGCGTTACAGCCTGACGCAAACCCCTGCTCTGCCATAGGTGCAATGGTTTGCAAGGTAAAGACCTTTCGTCCTTGCTGTTTGCCTGTAGCGATACGGTAGGTTATTGAATACCCGTGAATTTGCAACATCGGATCGTTCCAGTCCATCCAAAGCCAGATAGTCATTATCATCCTCCCTAACTAATAGGCCCTCGCGCTCAAGAAAACCCGCCACACACTGGCTAAGGCGGTGAGTAAGACTATTCAGTTCACTTTTTGTCGACGCTTGGCATGAACTGGGAGTGCTGAACACGGATCTCAACGAGACAGGCGTACATCGAAGATATTTCGTTTCCTGGGAGAAAGATGACCAGCTCATAGAAAAATGGGGGAAAAGCAAAGCTAACGTGCTTTTAATTAGCTCAGAAATGTTTGTAATAAAGCTTGCCGAACTCAAAAAGGTATTTCCAGACGCAACCTTCATCTCCTATATAAGTTCCCCCTGGATATCATGGAATCTGCATATAACCAGCACGTGAAACGACAGCTTGAGACTTCACGATTCCAACTGGAATACCTGGGCACTTGCGGACTAAAAGAGCTATACAGCTACCTGGATGACAACAAGGCTAACGACTTTATTTTAAGAGCCTATTGGAAAAACCTGAATATCGTAGAAAATTTCCTTCCAATTTTTAAAATCTCCCTGAACCAAACTGCCAGCCGAAAAAGAATAAATACTTCATGTTATTATGAAGCATTGGAGTTTAAACGGTGGGCAAACAGATTTTTCAACATAAAAACAAGCCACGCGCTTGACAAACTATTGCAGGAGTATAATGGTGAAACAAAGAAATATTCGCTGCTTGCAGCCGAGTTATATGAACATTTCAGGGAGGAATCTTATCAGTACGTATTTGATCTTAGCAAAAAAAATGATATCGAAAACATAGACCAGCTTCTTGGCTTTATCAAGAATGCAAAACAAAAGACCTATGTGAACAAAGAACTCACAGAGCAACAAATTAAAAGAACTCACTTCTTTGTCTGGGACATCAGACCCAAAATATACGAAAAGTTACTGGTTGGTTACGAAAAGTTCAAAGGCGAGCAACAGGCTAACTAAGAATACTGGCAAAAAAAACCTATCTCCCCTCTCGTTCAAGGTTTTTCACTTCATTTTGCAAATAAGGCCATATATTACGGAAAATCGATTCGGATAATAACCTGTGGGCTCGGGAATTAGGGTGTCTATCGCCAGGATAAATTCTGTCTTTCGGTCCAATTAAGTTCGCAACGTCATCGTATACACTGAACGCCAATACATTGTTTACGAAATTTTGATACAGCGATTTCTGCATCTTTCGCTTTCGCTCGCCCTCACCCATGATCAATGAATTCGGCAAACCAAATACAATCAACGGCATATTAGCTTCACTTAAACGTGACGAAAACTTTTTCACTGATTTTGCCCGGGACACTTTCTTTTTTTTCCGATCCTCTTGTAAGCTTGATTGAGACACTCGCCAATGGGGAGCGTAGCCATACCAGCCCAATTGCTTTAAGTACTTCAACATGTCCTGAGCATAGGTTCTGATTGCTGCCAGGGAAAAGAAATCACTCAAATAATACCGCAACTTGAACGTTTTATTTTCCCTGAATTCACCAAAGTTTTTAGGCGCCCTGACTATTTTATTTAGCTTGGTTGTTACCAGCGGTAACATAACCAGATCAGGATTGAACTGAACCACCTGCTTCCAGAAATGAGCTTCTATCTGTATAGCCTTGTACCCACCAACTGCAAAATTGAGCACCTCGAACTTACCTGACGCCTTTTCATCAAGGAGCTCCTGCAGTTGCGCGGGCCAAGTCTGCTGATTAGAAACTCCCGAACCCATGGTTACTGAGGAACCAAGTACAGCAATCCTGAAAACATCATGAGCTTTTTCAATTGCCGCTTCTTCCCCCCTGAATCCATGAGAATTTGTTTTGAATGGTGCCCCCTTATAATAACCACTTTGCCCTGATGCCAGCCGATAACCGAGTCTGGGACTAGTATCGGGCACGACAAAATCAGAGGAAGTGATCGGCTCAGGGCTGTATCGCCAAAAAGCGTAAACGCTATCCGGCCCAAAATACGAGATACGGAATATTGCCTCCATCAGCAGGAAGAAGGCAATAACGGCCATTGCCATTCGCCAGGCCCTGAAATTGAAAATAGATGAATTCATGCAGCTTATCCGCGTTGTTTGCCCACAAAGGCAGTAAAATTAGAATATATATCAAAAACCGTGAGTTCGAAAGATCTGTCGATTTCATTGCCAGCGGATGGAATTACGACTTTAGGCAAATACCCCCTTGGAGTACAGTCGCTCTCAATAGGCTGCCGTATCTGGCCCGTGGTATATTGCACTAGCCCGTGGTATACTATCCCATTTTATCACTCGTTCTCGTCGAAAACTTAAAATAACCTGGTTCTGGAAAACGACTCGTCAATTGGTTATATTTTAGTTTCGATCCTGACTCCATTTAATGAAGTACATGCTCCAATATGTTATTTAACTCCGGTCATTTCTTCTTTTTCTTTTTTGTTTTTTATCTGCTGTATCTGGCATCCCTGAAGAATGTACGTGTTCAGAATCTGCTAACGCTGGCTGCGAGTTATTTCTTCTATGGTTTCTGGGATTATCGGTTTCTCGCACTGATTATGATATCTACAGCGGTGGATTTTATTGCTGCACAGAGAATTGAGTATTCCAGAGATAATGGAGATCGAATCAAGGCCCGGCGCTGGTTATGGTTAAGTGTTACGGTTAATCTCGGCATTCTGGGCTTCTTCAAATACTTCAACTTCTTTGTGGGTAGCTTCGCTGAGTTGCTTGGTACCTTCGGTCTTGATACACCCCGCTATACGCTTGAGATCATTCTGCCTGTTGGCATTTCTTTTTATACCTTCCAGACCATGAGTTATACCATTGATGTATACAGGGGCAGGCAAAAGGCGACAACACATGCCCTGAATTTCGCACTCTACGTGTCATTTTTCCCGCAGCTAATGGCCGGTCCGATAGAGAGGGCCAAAAAGCTATTGCCTCAGTTGGAAAAGGCCAGGACTATACATTTCGAAGATATCCGGGAAGGCGGCTGGCTCCTGTTATGGGGAGTGTTCAAAAAAGTTTATATCGCAGACAACCTTGCGCCGTTTACTTACGGGGTGATCCGGGAAGGCGGTGCAGCATCTGCGCTGGATCTTTACCTCGCTGCAATTGCTTTCACATTGCAGCTCTATTGCGATTTCTCCGGATATTCTGATATGGCCAGAGGAATGGCCAGAATGATGGGTATTAAGCTCAGTTTAAATTTCAATTTGCCATTTTTCTCCTCAAATCCATCGGAGATGTGGCGGCGCTGGCACATAACACTCGCCGAATGGTTTCGTAATTATGTTTACGATGAATTGCGCAAGCTGAACCAGAGTCCTGCCTGGCTCGCTGTATGTGTTTTACTGACCATGATGTTAGTGGGTTTGTGGCATGGTGGGGATTGGGCCTATGTGGTCTGGGGCGGACTTTGGGGTGTCGCAATGGTAACGCATCGTATTGTTACTCCTGTTATTGTTAGAGTATCTGAAACGTTCCCACGTTTAAATGGAGCCCTGCATTGGTCTGGTGTGTTGGTAACTTTTCACATCTCGTTAAGCACGGGTATTTTTTTCGTGTCACCGAACCTGCCCCATGCTGCCGGAATTGCTCAATCGCTTTTTACCGGATTCGACAGTTCTGCGACCAGTGTTAGCGACGCTGCCCGCGTACTCTTTTATGTATGGCCCCTGCTTTTGGTACAGACAGTTCAACACTCTCTGCAACGTCTTGATTTCCTGGCCAAAGCACCGTCGATCCTGCGTATGCTAATTTATATAGTATTATTGCTACTGTTGTGGACAAACGGAGCGGACCAGCTGAATGAATTCATATATTTTCAGTTTTAGGGCCTGGCGAATGACATCTGTCATAGAACTCGCTGGTTAGAAGCCTTCATACTTGATTCGCAACATCTGGTTCACCGCAACCTCAGATAGAACCGTATAATCTTCGCTAAGCGTTGGCCACACAATCCTGATTTGATCCACCACCGTTTCGCTGCCGAGGCCGAAATGCTGTTCAAGAGGATTATGGGACATATGATTACTGTTTAATCCCACTGCCCTCATTTGAGTAATACTGCTGTGGTTGAATTAACCGGACACTTCAATAAAGGATTATAATCCTGTTAATTGAGGTGAATATGACTAAACGAACAAATAAACATTATCCCGCAGAATTTAAACAAGAAGCGGTCGCTCTGGTAATAGAGCAAGACTATCCAATCGTACAAGCTGCTGCATCTTTGGGTGTGACAGACAAACTACTTTACAACTGGGTAGCTAAGCATAAGAAACAGGCACTAGGTGATGCATTATCTGGTGATGAACGGGCAGAGTTAATTCAGCTCAGGAAAGATAGTAAACGTCTACAAATGGAGCGTGAAATCCTAAAAAAGGCCAGTGCCTTCTTCGCGAAAGAAATGAAGTAAGATATTCTTTTATAAGTGAGCTTGATGCGAAGTATCCGGTGTCAGTTGCTTGTAAAGTGATGGAAGTGAGTTCGTCAGCATACTACGCATGGCTAAAAAAACCTGGTGAACTCATTAGCGCTCAAACGCTAAGACTGTATCGACGAGCCAAAGCATTATTCAAGGCAAGTCGAAACAGTTTAGGCAGCAGAGAGCTTGCTAAAGCACTACGCAAAGAAGGCTTTGAAATAACGCGGTATCGCGCCATTAAGTTAATGGAACGGCTTAAATTAGTTGTGACTCAGCGAATAGCTTATAAAGTGACAACCAAGCGCAAACACAGTGATGCTGTGGCTGACAACTTGCTAAATATGAATTTCAATCCTGTTGGACCCAATCAAATTTGGGCGGGTGATGTGTCCTATTTAAAGACTGGTGAGGGCTGGTTATATCTAGCAATTGTCATGGATTTGTACTCACGCCGTATTGTGGGCTGGCATATATCAAAACGCATGACGCGTGATTTGGTCGAGCAAGCACTGACAAAGGCTCATAATTTACGCAAGCCAGGCAAAGGTTTGGTGTTTCACAGTGACAGAGGCTCTCAGTACACGAGTAAAGGCTTTAGAAATCTACTGTCGCGATTAGAGTGTCGAGCTAGTATGGGGGATGTTGGAGCTTGCTGGGATAATGCTGTTGTGGAGCGCTTCTTTGGAAGTTTAAAGCATGATTGGTTGTTTAAAGTACCGCAGACCACTCGAACACATATGCGAGAAGATGTCGCTAGGTACATGAAATATTATAATGTTGAGCGACTACATTCAGCTAATTTGGATCAATCGCCAATTGAATTTGAAAACTCCTTTAGAAAAGTGTCCGGTTGGACTTGACCAGAACAATTGTCAAGGATGCCGGAAGAGAGGGGACGGTAAAGTATGAACGTCATAAACCAGAACAAACCCTTCTTTATCAGATTATTGAAAAATATTACCCACAGTTTCTGAGCCACATGGGGCAACAAGATAAATATTTACCCAAATATGTGCGGTCAGAATTTGAAGCGTACCTCAAGTGCGGTCGTTTGGAATATGGGTTTTTGCGAGTACGTTGTGAAGATTGTCATCATGAGCACTTGGTTGCGTTTAGTTGGCCGCTCCTGCGCATCCATGCGCCTGCGGCATTTGTGCAACTTGCACGTCATCACGCCGAGGATTTTAGTCGTGGTCTGCCAGACCCCCAGCTGTGGTGTGCGGCGAATGGCAGAAAGCGCTGCCTTGATGGTTGATGATGTGTTGCCCCATGAGCCCATTAGGCAATGGGTATTGAGCTTCCCTTTTCAACTTAGATTTTTGTGTGCTAGCTATCCCCACATCATGGGAAAAGTACTGGGTATTGTGTATCGCACACTTGCCACCCATATCACTAAAAAAGCAGGCTATAACAAACAGACGGCGCAAGCGGGTGCGGTAACATTGATCCAACGATTTGGCTCAGCGCTGACAAAACCGCCGGGAGCGATTTTGAACAGCCGGAGGCTGGCTCCGCAGGGGTGAAGGGCAGGACGCCCGAAGTCATTTAAATATCCATTTTCATGAAGCACATCCATTGGTGATCCAAAAGATACTCAGTCACCTGAATACAAAAAATGACGAAGTCGTTTAATTATTACCCCCACAAAGTCGAGCACCGCCTCAGATAAGTCTGTTTGAATAAAAGCCGTTCATCATCATAAGCAATATTCTGAGCTGGTTTGCACAACAGCGGGAAGCGCTTGTTTTAAATTCTGAATTATGTGAAAACAGTTGATTAATAGACGAAAAATAGCCGACTTTCACTCCCTTAAGAATATAAAATAGATGTCAATATGGAAAATATAAGGCACAGAGTATTTTGATTTTAGGAAAAATGACGTTTTATTTTACCTATACTCCGTTACGGCAGGCGGTATGTTCTGGTCAAGTCCAACCGGACACTTTTCTAAAGGAGTTTTCAAATTCAATTGGCGATTGATCCAAATTAGCTGAATGTAGTCGCTCAACATTATAATATTTCATGTACCTAGCGACATCTTCTCGCATATGTGTTCGAGTGGTCTGCGGTACTTTAAACAACCAATCATGCTTTAAACTTCCAAAGAAGCGCTCCACAACAGCATTATCCCAGCAAGCTCCAACATCCCCCATACTAGCTCGACACTCTAATCGCGACAGTAGATTTCTAAAGCCTTTACTCGTGTACTGAGAGCCTCTGTCACTGTGAAACACCAAACCTTTGCCTGGCTTGCGTAAATTATGAGCCTTTGTCAGTGCTTGCTCGACCAAATCACGCGTCATGCGTTTTGATATATGCCAGCCCACAATACGGCGTGAGTACAAATCCATGACAATTGCTAGATATAACCAGCCCTCACCAGTCTTTAAATAGGACACATCACCCGCCCAAATTTGATTGGGTCCAACAGGATTGAAATTCATATTTAGCAAGTTGTCAGCCACAGCATCACTGTGTTTGCGCTTGGTTGTCACTTTATAAGCTATTCGCTGAGTCACAACTAATTTAAGCCGTTCCATTAACTTAATGGCGCGATACCGCGTTATTTCAAAGCCTTCTTTGCGTAGTGCTTTAGCAAGCTCTCTGCTGCCTAAACTGTTTCGACTTGCCTTGAATAATGCTTTGGCTCGTCGATACAATCTCAGCGTTTGAGCGCTAATGAGTTCACCAGGTTTTTTTAGCCATGCGTAGTATGCTGACGAACTCACTTCCATCACTTTACAAGCAACTGACACCGGATACTTCGCATCAAGCTCACTTATAAAAGAATATCTTACTTCATTTCTTTCGCGAAGAAGGCACTGGCCTTTTTTAGGATTTCACGCTCCATTTGTAGACGTTTATTATCCTTCCTGAGTTGAATTAACTCTGCTCGTTCATCGCCAGACAACACGTCACCTAGTGCCTGTTTCTTATGCTTAGCTACCCAGTTGTAAAGTAGTTTGTCTGTCACACCTAAAGATGCAGCAGCTTGTACGATTGGATAGTCTTGCTCTATTACCAGAGCGACCGCTTCTTGTTTAAATTCTGCGGGATAATGTTTATTTGTTCGTCTAGTCATATTCACCTCAATTAACAGGATTATAATCCTTTATTGAAGTGTCCGGTTAATTCAACCACAACAAATAGACATACATCACTCCAATAGATGTATTTTTATACAGTATAGGTGTGTTTTTTATTGTCGGCATGCTGGGACTTTATCGCGAAAACCAGTTTAACTGTAGTGACTCCGAATGACGGGTATTGGCATAAACTTCCCCCTCAGGTTTGATACTCGGCTGACCGCTTTTAGGCTCACAGCGGCCTGTCAGAGAACTTCTTCTCAACGAATGCAGCACATTCGAGCCAGTCAGTTTTAGCTCATTAACTCAATAACAACTCTCTTTTTCACCTACTTTTCCTTGTACCCTTCGTGCCCTCTGTGAGGATAATACTGTTGATTTAAACCTATCGACTCGTTTCAGCATGTTATAGGCGTATATGAAACGGTCATACAAGATGACAAGGTACAAAATTGGAGGAATGATATTTAAAGGGAGAGTGTTCTAATCGTGTATAGAAATAGCTAACAGAATAAAAATAAAAACGGTCAATGCTGCCATTAGAGACCGTTTCGACAAATTATGATGCTGTTGTATTTATTCAATACTGGGCTCTTACGCACAGATTCAACAAAGCTAAAAATTACTGCCCCTGCCACATAGGCAATTACTGGGGTCAACAACATGATAAATAAAGAAATATGATGAAACATAGTCACCCCCTTATTTAGCTTCGGTTCTGCTAGCCTTAACGTTTTCAGTTTTAAGGTCAGTGATAGAAACATTAGCTATATAACTCTTTTCTTCACTAAAGCTTACGTGGTTAGCTACCGTCAATATTGCCAAACTCAGGTTATTTTTGATTTCTTGTTGTGCCACTTCCATCGCTTGATTCACCATGCCGCTTACATATTTTTCTAATGAAACGTTCTCGGCTTGAGCTGTTGAAGCGAAGACTAAAGAAGAAGTAAGTGCGATGGCAGTGATGTTAGATTTAGTGAACATGATATTTTCCTTTGGTTCAGTAAGTGATAACTGTTTTTAAAGACCTTTTTAAAAGACCTGCTTTTAAATGGTGTGAACAGTTATTGTTTAAGTCGCAGTATCCTTTGCGATAGTTGTGCCAATCATGAAATTAATTTTATCTATCTGATTTGTATATATTTTATTTAAATGCTCAGGGGAAAAGATGTGTGCATATATTGTTCAACCCAAAAAATTGGTTAAATTTACTACTATTTTAGTGAATTTAGCCAATCATCTCAGATTGAAATTGTTTTGCCTTCGACTGGGCCTCTAACAACACATCCAAAGCATCTGTTAACAGCTCAACACCCGCATTGGCTTTAGTGCCATTTTGACTCAAGTATCTGCGCCAAATACGCCCGCCAGGCTGGCCTTGAAACAGGCCCAACATATGCCTAGCAATATGCCATGGCCTGGCACCTTGAGCCATTTGCTGCTCTACGTAGGGTAACATCGCCATCACTATTTCAGCCCGGGTTTTACTGGCACACTTGCCTTGATAAAAACGTTTGTCGACTTCAGCTAAAATGTAAGGGTTGCTATACACCTCGCGGCCTATCATCACGCCATCCAAATGTTCAAGATGAAGCTGCACCTCATCTAAGGTTTTTACACCACCGTTTAAACTGATATGTAAATCGGGAAACTGTTGTTTTAATTGATACACACGGTCGTACATTAAGGGGGGGACATCACGGTTTTGTTTTGGGCTTAATCCTTTTAGCCAAGCTTTGCGGGCATGCACAATAAAGGTCTTGCAACCTGAGGCAGCTACCACCTCAATAAAGCGAGTTAAGTCTTGGTATTCATCCATTTCATCAATGCCGATCCGTGACTTGACCGTGACGGGAATATCCACCTCTGCCTGCATACTATTAATACAAGCAGCCACAGTGTCTGGTTCAGCCATTAAACACGCGCCAAACCGTCCATTTTGCACTCGGTCGGAGGGGCAGCCTACATTGATGTTCACTTCATCATAACCGTACTTTTGTGCTTGCGCAGCACAGCGCGCCATATCAGTCGGATTAGAGCCGCCCAGTTGTAATGCGACTGGGTGCTCTTCTTGGTTATACCCAAGATAATCGCCTTTGCCAAAAATGATCGCCCCAGTGGTCACCATTTCGGTATATAAAAGCGCGTGTTGTGAAATTTGCCTAAGGAAATACCGACAATGTTTATCTGTCCAATCCAGCATGGGCGCAACAGAAATAGTGCGATTAATAGGTTTACTCATAGATTGCCTCGCCAATGTGGAATTTAGGGCGCGCATTCTAGCTGATTTCGCTTGCCAGCACTAGTGGACTTATTAAGCTGGCACTTAAGTCATCCAGTTAACTGACTAACAAAATAGATCCTAAGTAAATGTAATTGATCGTACGTGACTTGTTCGTTGAGACTGTCGTAAACAGGTTTGAGTCGCTCATATGAATGCTCCGTAAAAGCAGCTAAAGCTGCATCGATATGGATTTGACTCAGACCAGATTGATCCAATAACAATGTGGGTTGTGCAAACGTGTGCCCATCTTGCGCATAGCGGTATAAGTGATTAATGATAGTGCCGTCTTTTACCTTAAACTGCTGGGCTAAAGATGTAATAGATTGTCCAGCCTGATAGGCGTTGACGATTTCGGTACTGCGGATACTGGCGTTAGCATTGGTGCTTTTACTAATGGTGCTTTTACTCACCGTTGTCTTGCTAGCCGTTTGGGTATTTGCCACTTCTTGCAGGTCGTGTTGCTGGCAATAGTCGCTGATCATGGCGAGGAAATGTTCACCATATTTGTCTAACTTGGCTTGCCCTACACCATGAATACGTAACAAGTTCTCTTCAGTGTGGGGGAAGTAATACGCCATTTCGTTGAGTGTACGATCTGAGAAAATGGCGTAAGGCGGCAGGTTTGCTGCGTCGGCTAAACGTTTGCGGTCAGCCTTTAATATCGCTACCAGTTGCTGATCACCGGGATTAGCCAGTGCTTTTGATGACTGACTACTGGCCGCGGTAGGTTGCTGCAACAAAGCAAAAAATGGCGCTTTACCTTTTAACACATCACCTGCTTTTTGGGTGAGTTTTAAGCCGCCAAATTGTTCTTCTTGGTTAAGCAATCCTTTTTGGATCAACTGCCGCGCCAACGTCATCCACTGTTTTTTATTGTACTCATTGCCAATGTTATAAGTTGAGAGTAAATTATGCTGGTTTTGCAGCACTTTTTCGGCGCTTGAACCCCGCAGTACATCGATAATATGACTAGCACCAAAACGTTGACCAGTACGATGCACACAGGACAAAAATTTCTGGGTAGGAACGGTTAAATCAGACTTTTCTTTGCTATTACTGGTGCAATTATCACAGTTAGCGCAGTTTTTTTTAGCCGACTGTTCGCCAAAATATTCTAATAATGGGGTACGTCTACAGTCTTCGGCCTCTGCCAGTGCTAACATTTGATTAAGGTGCACATTAGCCAAACGTTTTTCTTGCTCGTTACTCATTTGATCGATAAAGAAACGAATTTTACCTGTGTCACCGTAACCAAATAATAGTAAACAATTCGCATCTAAACCGTCACGACCAGCACGACCAATTTGTTGATAATAACCTTCAATATTTTTGGGCAGGTCATAATGCAATACAAAACGGACATCGGGCTTGTTAATGCCCATACCAAAGGCGATAGTCGCGACGATAATGTTGACATCATCACGGATAAAACGTTCTTGATATTCACTGCGTTTCATACTGCTCAGCCCTGCATGATATGGCAGCACTGAAAATCCATCCTGTTTTAATTTGGCGGTGACTTCATCGACGCCTTTACGCGATTGGCAATAAATAATACCCGATTGCTGGGGGTGTTGTTCAACAAAGGCTTTACACTGCTGGTAGGGGTTATCTTTAGGAACAACACCAATAAACAAATTAGGGCGATCAAAACTGGAAATAAATTCGCTACTGTCAGCTATATTGAGCTGACGCTTAATGTCCTCTCGCACTCTGGGCGTGGCAGTAGCCGTTAAGGCAATACATACCGCTTCGGGGAAACATTCAATAAGCCGATTAAGTTGACGATATTCTGGGCGAAAATCATGGCCCCACTCTGAAATACAGTGCGCCTCGTCTATGGCAATACACGCCACGTCACAATGGGTGAGTAGGTCTAAAATGTTATTTTGTAGTGCAGTTTCTGGTGCCAAAAACAACAGTTGAACCTGTTGTTGTTTAATGGCGTCTAAGTTGTCTTGATAATCATTGTCACAAAGTGAGCTATTTAATACACAAGCTGGGATGGCGAGTTCATTTAACTGTCTGACTTGATCTTGCATCAGCGATATAAGGGGCGAAATAACAATGGTTAAACCATCAAACACTGTACCTGGGATCTGGTAGCACAAGGATTTACCGCCACCGGTGGGCATAATAGCTAAGGTATTTTGCTTATGTAACACGTTACTGATAATCGCTTCTTGGGACTCGCGAAACTGATCAAAGCCAAAAATGCTTTTTAAAATAGTGTTTGCTTGATTAATCATGCTGCTCTTTAATATCTATGGCGTAGGGTTCGCATCTAGGACTGAACGTTAACAAAAATAGCCACCATAAATGAAATGGTGGCTATTATGTAAATTCATAAGGAAGGGTTAAAGTGGTTTACCCTCTTCATCAAGTTCAACAATATTCTCAAACATAGGTTGCAGACTATCCATCACTTTTGCCTTGTCACCGACCACGACTGTGATCATTTCCTCAAGTTTAAGATGTTTAGCCGCTAGTAAATTTAGCTCCGCTTTACCAATGTTCATTAAAATAGTGTTTTGCTCGTCTACAAACGTTTTATCCAGACCGTAAGTCATAATTTCTGATAAGAATTTTAGTTTTTGATTGGGTGTTTCATAAGCTCTAGCATCACGCTGACCGATAGCACTTTTCATAAATATCAGCTCTTCATCTGTGAGGCCGTTTTCTTTAAATGCGTTTATTTCATTTCTAAATTGTAAGATAGAATCCGCTGTTGTATCCGCACGCACTCCAGCTTGAGCCCTAAACGCACCTCTGAAGTCATTGCCGTTAAAGAAAGAACGGGCTCCGTAGGTATACCCCTTATCTTCCCGTAAATTTAGGTTAATACGACTATTAAAGGCCCCGCCTAAGTTGTAGTTCATTAAGTCTGTGCGATAATACTCACCCGTAGCGTCATACTTCAAAGCCCGTTTACCGATACGTATTTCCGACTGCGCAGCATCTGGTTTATCGATAAAATACAAAGTACCGACTGCCAAGTCAGGAAATGCTTTAATAGCTGGCATTTCGGTTGATTGACCTTTCCAGTTATTAAGCGACTTTAATCGTTTGGTAATGCTTGTTTCATCAAGGTCGCTCACAACAATTATTTCGGCATTCCCTGGCCCATAATTCGCTTTGTAAAACCCCTTAACATCATCCAGCGTTAGCGTTTTGACAGTGGTAATGGTACCGCTGTTGGAGTGGGCAAAACTATTGTCAAAACCATAAACCAGTTTACTGAAGATTTCTGTAGCCATTGAGCTAGCATTTTTCTTGGCATTTTTTAAACCTTCAATTTGTTGTTTCTTCAAACGCTCGAAATCAGCAGCATCAAACTTAGGTAATGTTAAACGTTCCATGGCAATGGCAAGGGTAGGATCAAGGTTTTTAGACAAGGTTCTTATTCTAAGGGTGGTAAACTTGTCACCTGCACCAAAACTCACAGTTGAACCTAATTTTTGCAGCTGGTTAGATAACTCTTCAGCAGTCGATTTTAAGGTGTTTTCTTCTAACATAGAGGCCGTTAAAGAAGCTAAACCAAGCTTGTCTATGCCCTCTCGTGTCTGTCCTGCAGATATAAGCAATTGGATGGTAGTAGTGGGGACTTCTTCATTTATTGCTCCCAATACTTTGATACCATTTTTAATATCAACTCGGTATATATCAGGGACTGTAATACTCGGGTTATTACCAGATGGTGGTACAACAGTTCGATCAAAATCAGAAACACCGGGGCGCAATACTAAGCTACTATCACCTATATTTTCTGGGATATTGCGTTCATACCGTTGCCAAGTATCTGCTTTAACAATACTGTCTGCCTGCCCTTTAGGCACAATACTCATGACTACAGAATGTTTGTCTTTGATAAAGGTTTTATAAACTCGCATCACATCGTCTTTCGTGACATTCTCATATCGAGCAATATCATCACTGATTCCATCTGGATTTGAGCGATAAGTTTCATAGGCGGCAAGTTGGCTCACTTTTCCAGAGACACTTTCCAGTCCGTAAACCATACCCGATACAATACCAGCCTTAACACGTTCTATATCGTCGTCGGTCGCCCCACCTCTGCTTTCAAATTCATCTAGTGAAGCACGAATAATAGTTTCTAATTGGGCCAAGTTATGACCAGGGGTAGGCAATGCCAACAGGGTAAATTGGCAACTTAACTCTCCACATCCATGGTTTGCACTGGCCTGAACCGCTTTACCGTTTTTCACCATATTTTTATATAACAGTGACGTTTGGCCGCTACCAAGGATAGACATAAGCACATCAAGCGGTGCTTCATCAGGGTGATTTGCATGTACAGTGGGAAACGACATATACACCAAAGGCAAAGACACATTATCTTCCATAGAAATGTAGCGGTCTTGCTCAAGCGTCACCTTAGCATATTCAGGTTGTGTCACTTCAGGACCTCGAGGAATGCCTCCAAAGTATTTTTTAACCCAAGCCAATGTTTGCGCTTGGTCCATGTCACCACCAATCGTTAACGTGGCATTATTCGGGCCATACCAGCGCAAGAAAAATTCTTTGAGATCGTTCAAGTCAGCACGATTGAGATCGTCTATATAACCAATGGTCGACCAGGAATAAGGATGGCCTTCAGGGAAGAGTGCTTCACCCACTCTTTCCCTAAGCAGCCCATAAGGACGATTATCATAATTTTGACCCCGTTCATTTTTAACGGTTTCACGCTGATTTTCGAATTTCTCTTTGGTAACAGCGTCCAGAAAAAACCCCATACGATCCGCTTCTAACCACAACATCCGTTCTAATTGATTCGAAGGAACTGTTTCATAGTAATTAGTACGATCGGTGTTAGTAGAACCATTTAGTGTGCCACCAGATTCGGTTATCAGCCCAAAATGTTGTTCATCAGCAACGTTTTCTGAGCCTTGAAACATCATGTGTTCAAAGAAATGGGCAAAGCCTGACTTACCGGGCTCTTCACGACCAGAGCCCACATGATAAGTAATGTCTACGTGCACCAAGGGATCTGAATTATCAGGGTGCAAAATAACAGTTAGTCCATTATCGAGCTGGAACTTAGTAAAAGGAATAACAATTTCATCCCCCTTTTTAGCTACAGAAGCAATTTTCTTTATACCTACTGGCAGAACGTTAGGCTCGGCTTGACCTTTATCGGCTTGAATAATGTCTTGATTGGGATCTTTCACATGGCAGGCAGTAAGGCATAACAAAGCCGCCATTCCTGCAACCAGTAAAATTTGTTTTTTCATAAGATGATTAACCATTGATAGAGACAAAAAATATAATTTGGTGGCTAGCGATAATACACATTTCATATCCAAAAATCACGGTCAGACAAGTAAAATTCTATGTCTACCCAGACTTAAAAAATTACAATTACATATCAAACACAATTTTAGTTTAAACTCACTACAGTTTTATTTTTGTGGTGATATTTTACAGTATGTTTTTGACACTTTTTTCCTCCTTGTTTGGGGCGATATCTTCATTAGGCTATTTTATTAACACCCTATTTTGGTTGATACCCATTTTAATTTGTTCATTTCTGAAGTTAATACCCATCAAAATATGGCAAACGTTTATGTCTTATTTACTGGATGGTTGCGCCACGTTTTGGATATCTGTCAACAGTGTCAACCAGAATCTATTTAGTCGCACAACATTTGAAGCGACGGGTCTAGAAGGGTTAAGCCTGAAAGATTGGTACTTAGTGATATCAAATCATCAATCTTGGGTTGATATCTTAGTATTGCAACGCATTTTTAATCATAAAATTCCTTTTCTAAAATTTTTCTTAAAGAAAGAATTAATTTGGGTGCCCTTTATTGGTCTGGCTTGGTGGGCGTTGGACTTTCCCTTTATGCATAGATACAGCAAAGCGTTATTAGCCAAATATCCTCATTTAAAAGGCAAAGATTTAGAAAACACCCGTAAGGCTTGCGAAAAATTCACCTTTAAGCCAGTGAGTATTATGAATTTTGTAGAAGGTACGCGGCTCACCGAACAAAAGCGGACACGCCAAGGGGCACAGTTTCAACACTTGCTCAAGCCCAAAGCTGGCGGTATGGCTTTTGTGTTAGGAGCCATGGGAGAGCAGCTACATAAATTACTCGATGTAACTATCCATTATCCACAAGGAACACCGACTTACTGGGAATTTGTCTGCGGAAACGTTAAACATGTTCAAGTCCACATTAAAGTGTTGTCTATCCATGAATTACGCAATAGCGATGCCTTTGGGCCTGGCTACTTTGACGACCATACACAAAGGGTTAAATTTCAACGTTGGTTAACAGAATTGTGGGAGCAAAAAGACCAAAATTTGCAGTTGCTTTTAGCAGAGAAACCTCGAGATGTTTAGTGTGCTGCCAAGTTTTATTGTGTTCCCTGTGCATTTGACTTTACAAATGATCAGCCTAGCGTTTTGGGCACTATGCATTACTTTTCTTGGTTTGATAAAGTTTATTCTGCCTTTTCCATTTATCATTAAACCGCTAAATATCACTCTAAATCTGATGATGTGTGCATTTGGATTTTGTAGTGTGGCCTTAATCAAATATATGAATAAAGTAGAATTAGATTATGAAGTGGAAGGTGAACTTAGCAAGAAAGAATGGTATCTGATAGTGGCAAATCACCTTAGCTGGTTAGATATTATTTTATTAACTGATTTTGCTGCTGGAAAAATTCCTGCGCCTAAATTTTTTCTTAAAAAAGAATTGATTTGGCTCCCTTTTGTAGGTCTTGGCGCATGGGCACTAGATATGCCTTTTATGCAAAGATACAGTAAAGCTTTCTTGCAAAAATATCCCCACCTAGAAGGTAAAGACATCGCTACCACTAAAAAATCGTGTGAGAAATTTCGTCAGTTGCCTACTACAGTCATCAACTTTGTCGAAGGTAATCGATGTACTCCAGAAAAACAAAAAATCAAACAAAGTCCATTTAAAAACCTGTTACCACCTAAAGCAGGCGGTATAGCGTTTACCCTTGCCACTATGGGCGAGTTATTTACAAGCGTGCTGGATGTGACAGTCATTTACCCTGATAACCAAGGAAGCCCCATGATGGCAATGTTAGGCGGTCGTTTACACAAAGTCGTTTTACGGGTTAATGTGCATCCAGTGACTGATGACATAATGGGTGACTATTTTAATGATGAAAACTTTAAACATGGATTTCAGAATTGGTTAAATTCGGTTTGGCAACAAAAAGATAAACTTATCACCCATTTAAAAGGGACAATCTAAATGCAAGAAAACCATTACCTTACAGATAATCTTTTATCACTTTTTGAACACTTGGGTATTCAGGCCACTCCCGATGGCTTGATATTTCAAGGGGTAGCCTTACTAGGTATCTTACTGCTCGCTTGGCTGGTTAATTGGCTCACTAAAAGCATACTCAACAGTCGCTTACGAAAGCTGGTTAGTAGGAGTAAAAACAAATTTGACGACGAATTACATCAGCATGGTTTTTTCAAACGCATCGGGCATATTGTCCCCGCCATTGTTATCTATTTACTCAGCCAATTACTTATTGAAAACCCCTTACTGTTAGCGTTTATGCAAAAAACTGCGGTTATTTATATGCTGATCTCTGCAGTGATGGCGCTCAGTGCACTGCTGAACACGATAGAAGATAGTTATAATGCCTCAAATTTAGCTAAAAAAGCGCCTATTGCGGGTTTTATCCAAGTGGCTAAATTGTTTGTGGTGATCATCGCAGGATTATTGATCATCTCTAATCTGATGGACAAGTCACCATTATTATTGCTCTCTGGGTTAGGCGCAATAACCGCCATACTTTTATTGCTATTTCGAGATACTATTTTAGGATTTGTTGCTGGTATCCAGATAGCAGCAAATCGTATGGTCAATACCGGTGACTGGATTGAAATGCCCAAATATGGCGCAGATGGTGATGTATTACAGGTTGGCTTAACAACTGTCAAAGTGCAAAATTGGGATAAAACAATCTCTACTATTCCTACTTACGCACTGATTTCTGAGCCAGTAAAAAATTGGCGCGGTATGACCGACAGTGGTGGACGTCGAATTAAGCGAGCTCTTAATATTGATATCCAAAGCATCCGTTTTTGTGACCAGGACATGCTGGATGAATTTACTAAAATTCGTTATATAAAGAGTTATATTCAAGTCAAACTTGAAAAGCTGCAACGTTTCCACAGTGAACAACACATCGACACTACAGATCTAGTCAATAGCCGCAGGCTCACCAACATTGGTACATTACGCGCCTACATGCAGGCATACTTAGAAAATCATCCCGACATTAACAAAAACATGACGTTAATGGTGCGCCAGAGACCACCTACAGAGCTTGGCATGCCGTTAGAAATTTATTGTTTTTGTGCAGATAAAAACTGGGTTAATTATGAAGGGATCCAAAGCGATATTTTTGATCACTTACTGGCAATTTTGCCAGCGTTCAAACTAAGAGCCTATCAACGTGTTAGCGATAGACCCCAAGCTAACTAATGCTAGGGTCTTCCCAACATCAGGATAACCAATACTAAACCGTAGCTAAGGCATATACAAACACAGCAAATAAGGCCAAAGCTGACGCCCCAAAAAAGCCGTATTCAACTTTGGACTGCATCACGTTTACACCTTCTGGAGCCGGTAAAATGCTCATAATAATGCTGCTAATACCTAAAACGAAGGTGATTAATATAAACCCAAATAGAATGGGTTCGTGCCAATTACTCATGAGTCAATTCCTATTTCTATATCTATCAAACTGTGTACATTATGCACCAGAAACCCAGAATGCCAAAAGACATAAAAGGAAAAAGGTATATTGCGTATTTATCTATCGTATATCGCCCATTGACTTAACAGACTGGCGTAGATGCGCATTTATTAGTCTTGTTCACTCATTACCCTGATGATATTGATCTAAATTATTCTCAAAAAAATATTACTCATTGTTTTTAATGGCTTTTTATTTCTGGCCTAAGCTTTGCTCTGTTTGACGAGAAGACCATGATTAACTAATTAGGAGAATTAAATGCGTACTATGATATTTGCAGGAGCTCTAGCTTGTTGTTCACCTTCGGCATTCGCCTTAGATTCAAACAATACGTGCAATGTTGAGCTTAATGGCAACATGCAATTAGAAAACCACGTATTGGCAGCCACTTTAGACAACAATACCCGCCTGAGTATTGACCAAGATAAAACATTGTACATTGATGGCATTGCTTTGACTCTGAATCCAGAACAACAACACTGGGTAGATAATTATTATAACGGTATCAATCAAGCTGTGCCCCAAGCTGCAGCGATAGCGACAGATGCAGTCGCGCTGGCAAGTACCGCATTAAACGAGGTATTCACAGAATTATTAGGCTCAGATAATACTGCGTTAGCGGATTTATCAGACAAATTACGCAAGCTTGATCAGCAAATCCAATATCACTTTTACGCAGATAATGGCGACATTCGTTTACATTCTGAGTCGTTTAAAAACGGTGGTTTTTTTGGCGAGCAATGGGAAGCACAATTTGAGGAAGCCATTGAAGGTTTAGTTACAGACTCCATTGGTCACTTGATGTTAGCCATAGGCACCCAGCTAATTTTTAGCTGGTGGAGACACAGATGAGTTTGAACAAAAAATGCAACGTTTTGGCGAACAAATAGAACAAAAAGTGGGGTATCAAGCCGCCATATTAGAGAAAAAAGCAGATGCCTTGTGCTTAACCCTTTCTCAAGTAGATTTTGCTGAAACCCAATTACAGCAAATTAAACAACTCGCTAGTGTAGATGTTATTCAATTGCACGACCAACCTCGTCGCATGTGATACCTTTTGCCTAAAAAACAATATGGACACCATAAATGCAAATATCAATAGTTGGTTGTGGGTGGTTGGGGCTGCCTCTGGCAATTAATCTTCAAGAAAGTGGCCATAATATTATTGCCACATGTCGCAGCCAACAAAAAGCCGATAAATTAACTCAACTAGGCCTTAATGCAGAATGTTTTGAGTTAGGTGACGAGCTGGAGCATGGCCGCATAGCTAAACTGTTTACATCCAAGGTATTAGTGCTAAACGTTCCTGTAGGTCGTAAAAGCCCAAATACAGGCCACTTTGCACAACACATGCAAGCGCTACTGAAGTTTGCTGCAAACAGCCAAATACAAAACCTGATCTTTATTAGCACTACGTCTGTCTATGGAGATAATAGCGGGACAGTCAATGAACAAAGCCCCACCCACCCACAAACTCGGTCAGGGCAAATCAATTTAGCTGTTGAAGCCTTAGTGCAGGGATCTTTTGCTAGCCGCAGTACCATTATTCGAGCTGCAGGTTTAGTGGGTAAAGACCGCCACCCTGCAAATTACCTTGCTGGTAAAATAGGATTGCTTAATCCCGATAATGTGGTGAATCTAATTCACCAAGATGATGTTATTTGCGCCATTAAAACGGTGATTGAAAGGGATATCTGGGGCCAAACCTTGCACTTGAGTGCGTTAGCACATCCCACTCGCGCTCAATATTACACTTGGGCAGCAGAAAATCTTGGACTCAGCGCGCCAATATTTACCCATGGTGCAGGCGTTGCATTAGGGAAAAAAATTGACGCCAGTAAAAGTTTGCAAATACTGGGGTTGTCACTTAAGTATCCCAGTCCATTTGACATGTTAAGGCAGTAACTTCCTAGTTACTGCCAATATTTTTTGGCTGCTTTTGAATAAAATAGCCTAACCTATCAATGCAGCACCAAAGAATTTCAACGCAATGGTGTTAATCAATACCAACAACAAAATGACTGGTATAAAGGTGCCTACCGAGAAATCAACATATCGCTCAAACCAGCTATGTGCATAATGGGGTGCACCTTCATCTAATTCTTTATTGAAATTTGCCTTCTTCCAACGGTAGATAACAAATAGACAAATTAACAGACCATTCAGGGGTAAAATAGTGTCGTAAAACACATCAATTATCACATCAAAGAATGACTTGGACTGCCCGGCATAGCTGACAAAACCAGTAAAAAAGTCTATCATTCCAAATGATGTTGCTGCCATTAACGCCATAACCACCAAAAGTAATCCCATCCAGCCCAAAGCTTTACGGCGACTGAATTTTTTCTCTTCCATCAATGCAGCGACTGGTACTTCGAATATAGAAACAATCGAAGTGATAGCAGCAAAAAACACTAATAAAAAGAAAAAGCTAGCCACAGCACTGGCGCCCACGTAACCAATAGTGGCTTGTAAGGCCAAAAATATTTTAGGCAAGAATGTAAAAATCATACCCACTGACGAGTCACTTAAATCATTGGTGTTGATATCAGGATTAAATGAAAACACGGCGGGTAGAATCAATAAACCCGCAATAAAAGCCACAGCCGTATCTAACAAAGCGACCATTTTTGCAGAGCCGGGCACATCTGTCTTTTTATCTAAATAAGAGCCATAGGTGATCATGATCCCCATACCCAAAGACAATGAAAAGAATGCCTGAGATAACGCACCATTGACCACAGAAGCGTTAATTTTGCTAAAATCAGGTATCACATAATATTTCACGCCTTCAAAGGCATTGTCCAAGGTCAACACAAAAATCACTAGGGCTATCAGCATAATAAACAAGGTAGGCATCATAAATTTCGCAGCTTTTTCAATTCCTTGTTTGACCCCACCTTGCAAAATCAAATAGATAATAGCCAGTACGCCGACCATGTAATAAAACAAGTCGTAACCATTAATGAAAGAGCCAAAGGTATCGGGTGCAGCAAGCATATCTAGATTACCCGTCACAGAATGAAACAAATAACCGAATATCCAAACAGTGATAACCAAGTAAAAAACAGCAATCATGAAGGGTGTAATAATCGAAAGCCAACCTGCTACTTTCCAGCCTTTATGCCCATCTGACATAGAAGAATAGGCACCGAGGGGATCTTTACGACTGTGCCTACCCACAGACATTTCAGCCAACATTACAGGTAAACAAATAAACGCCACAAAGATGGCATAGATTAACAAAAACGCGCCACCACCGTTTTTAGTCGCCGCAACGGGAAAACCCACCATATTACCGATACCTACGGCTGAACCAGCTGCAGCTAGAATAAAACCTAAACGTGAACCAAATTGTTCGCGGGGTGCGCTCATAACCTATCCTATTTTATTTTTATAATTTGGATAGATATTACCAGCAGATTTTCAGAAAGTCTTTTATGTTGGCAATACGGCCACAACAAAACGCTGAAAATCATTTGCAACGCGTTACCAAGGGATGCTCTTACCTTGCCAATCAATGTAGTGTGGGCCGTTTTCTGCAGTTAGATTAGGAATGATGTTTAGTAACTGTGTGACAGTAAAGTCAGTAGTAAATAATTTATTTTTAGGTACCTTAGACTGAAACGGTTTTGAAAGCTCTGTTTCAACTGTGCCAGGGTGATAACTGATCAAACAAACGTTTTTCGCCCGTCTTTGGCATTCAATTTGTGCGCATTTTATCATCATATTGAGTGCCGACTTACTGGCTCTATACCCATACCAGCCACCTAGGTTATTGTCACTAATACTGCCTACTCTAGCACTAAAAAAAACTAATTTAGACGGCTCAGTTCCTTTTAATAATGGCTCTACATGTTTTAACCATATAGCCGGTAATATAGCGTTAGTGGTGAAGTAAAAACTTAGCTGATCTTTTTGAATATCTTCTAAACGTTTTTCAGGCATGATTGTTTGATTGTCAACGCCGATTGCATGTAATGCTCCGATGCAACATACAACTAGACTAAATTGACCACCAGCTTGCTTAAGTTGTTGACAATATTGAGCCACCAAATTTTCGTTTTCAGAATCAAGGGTATGATATTGCACGCCTTCTATAGGCGCCGCAGGTAATGAGCGAGACACGGCGAACACATACTGGTAATCGCCTGATTCATATAGTTTTTTAACTAGCGCTTTACCGATGCCTCCTGAGGCACCTATCACCAATGCATTACCTTTAAACATCTACTTTTTCACCTTTATTCTCACAGGGTACACAGCGTTTTTTTCCGGTTAAAAGATAAGAGATACGGTGGCGATATTTAGCAAAAATATTGTAGGCTATATCAGCAAACCATTTTATGACCGGCCACCTTAGAGGCGCATATACCCAACCTTTGCCCACCAGTTTCCAAGCTAAATAGGTTACATCTAATCCACTGATCAAAGTACCATCAGCTAAGTAACCGTGGATCCGTGCATCTAATACCTGCCAATCTAGGTGTGGATAATCGACAGAGAAAGCAGGTGCGTGAATATCAACAAACATAATATTTTTTTGTTTATCTAATTGCTTTAATTTGTTCATCTCTATCGAACACAAAGGGCAATAGCCATCATAAAAGATGGTGAGGGGAGAATTTTGGATCATTTAGCCAGCACATTTGTTTGTTCATAATTTTTTTACGTTAATAAAGACATAGTGGATTACATTCACCATGTCTTATTTTACTCGCTGTGCTCGCTTTTGACATTAAAAATGGCGGTCAATACTATGTTAACTCAAGCAATTTATCTTGCTGATTGAACAAGGACAGAGTGATATAACCAAACTAAGTGAAAATGAAAGTGAAATAATCCTGAAATAAGATTACATATTATTGCTTAACATAGTTCAAACTAGTCGAACCATTTTGTTTGTATGGGCACGCTAAACAGCAGTGGAGCAAACTGTTGGTAATGTGCACGATTTTGCACACACTGAATATTATTTAGGTACACTGCCTTCCAAGGGTCGTTAACCAGCCATAAGGTGTTATCCACTACCGCTACCCCTTCTATAGAAGCGTTGTCCATGACTTCATAGTTTTCACATCCTTCACTGCTAATATGAATTTCAGCAAAAAAATCGATAGGCAAAATAGTAGTTTCTTTTTGACCGGATAAATCTACCACCCATAATGTTTCATCGTTTCTGGCGGCCATCAGTAAAAATTCTCGACCATCAGCTGTTTGGTAATAGTTCATGCCGTTAATAGGGTGATTACCACTTTCAAATGTCGGTAAATTCAAAGCAACGTCAGTCACTATTGCAAATTCATCTGATTGCCAAAACGCGCTGTGCATTTGCAAAGAAAAAACTCTGGCTTGTTTTTTAATGTCTTTCTCAATGCCTACATATAAAGTTCTGGCTTGACCAAAGGTGAGGGCTTCAACCCCGTCATTAGGGAAATTGCCAATTTGCATATCAGCAGTGAATTGGATTGGACGAATATGGGTTATCAAGACTGTATTGTTGGCTTGCAATTCAAGTCTAACAAGCAAGGTGGGATAATGTGTTGAGCCTGAATTTAAATATTTTTGCTGACAATCATCAGACATAGGATCGGCGTATGACGCATCTTCTGTGACCACATAAAATACCTTATCATCATCAGGATCGACAACCAACGCTTCGAGATCAGGATTATCACTGATGTAGGCGGCAAAACAGCTTGCTTGTAATTCTTCAGATAAAATCATTGGAAAATCAGGGCCGCTTAACAAAGCATCATCTGGAGAGATAGTCCGCAAGCGCAGCCGTTGTGAAGGATGGGCACTGCGATCGCTCAAGGTCAACAAACCATCACGCCATTTCACTAAGCCAGATGGCTGCGGATCGAGCATCACTTGACCGTTTTGTTCCATGATCCAATGGCCATTGACTTGCAATTTTTGCTCTGTTTGTACTAATTTCTCTACTTGTGCCAATTCAGGGGGTTTGCCACAGCTAATTAATAAACTGCAAATCCCTACAATAAAACCCACATTCGTTCTCATTTACAACCTAATCTCACGTTCATGAATCATGTAATTAATGAAGTTTAACCCACACAAAATCACGAAGGAATAAAAAATTCGGCGCATTTGATGATTATTTTTCATCACTCAACAAGACGCCAGCAAACCAGCCGTTAGCCAAATATTTAACACCTACATAAAAAGCCGCGATACGATATTTTATTTGTATAATGCAGCTGTTTAGATGACCAGATATGGGTTTAGGAGAACATTGTGAAAGTAACCTGGTTGATAGTCTTAATAAGCTAGACGGTTTCTGTCGCAGCCAAGCCAAGGACACAAGTAGCACTGTATATTGATGCTTACAACAAACATAATATCGAAGAAATGCTTGAAAAAGCCAGTGAAGAGGTAAGATGGCTACACAAGGTTAATGACATGCTGTTAATCGAAATCAATAAAAAGAACGCTATGCAAATTGTTATGGATGCTCATTTTAATCAGCTCACTCATGCTTGTTCACAGATTTGACCATTTTTAACACTTGGTGATTCGGTCATCACAATAGAAGAAGCATTCTCGAATGATGCAGAACACTCTTAATGTGCATTTTCTATCAAATGAACAAGACCTAATTCATTCAATCATTTATTATGCAACTGCAGCGTATGAATTCAATGACATCGCTTCTATACATCTATCCCAAATAGGACTTCATGATTAATAGCGAATTAAAAATCGGCCTTTTTTACGGTTCAACCACTTGTTATACCGAAATGGCCGCTGAGAAAATTCAAGCTAAGTTGCACGACTTAGTAGGTCATACCTGTGTTGAATTATTTAATATTAAAGATCACGCGCTATCTAAAACACAAGAGTTCAACATCCTTTTATTTGGCATTTCGACGTGGGATTTTGGGGAATTACAAGAAGACTGGGAATCTACTTGGCAAGACATCCAAGGACTACACTTGGAAGACAAGACAGTGGCTATTTTTGGTTTAGGAGATCAGCTAGGTTATGCAGAGTGGTTTCAAGATGCAGTAGGCATGTTGCATGACGAACTGCTCGTATTAGGTTGTGACTTCGTTGGCTACTGGCCTAACCAAGGATACGACTTCATCGCATCAAAAGCGCTCACAGAAGACAAAAGCTTTTTTGTTGGTTTAAGCCTCGATGATGAAAACCAATATGATCTAACGGATGAACGTATCGACGGTTGGTGTCATCAATTACTAGCTGAAATAAAAACGTTGTAGTACTTAATTTGCAAATACCAAACTCTCGGATCCATAAACCCTTCTATCGTAACGGCCCTTCTCACCGAGACGGTGCCGATGTTAGCTTTCAAGATATCGTTAAAATCTTTGGCTTCCGCACTGCCACAATCGGAAAATGGGTCACTGCTGCAGAACAACAAATTGCGGCCAACCTATTTTTTGATGCCTTGTGCGATCTGATGGATATTTTACAAGTACCAGAAGCAGTGATATCTCTCAATGGTAGCCTCTCATTAGCATTTGGCAGCGGCGGAAGAAAACATAGCAGTGCTCACTATGAGTCAAATACCAAAAAGCTAGCGTTAGCAAAAAATGCAGGGGGAGGTGCCCTAGCCCATGAGTGGTTTCATGCTTTTGACCATTATATTTGTGACAAATTATTTGTTCAGGCTTCCCATAAACAATTTGCTTCCCAGTGTTGGTTACAAGACAAGAAACAAATATCCCATCAACTAAATAAGAAACTTAGCCTGTGTTTCGAAGCAATATTTTTAGGTGCAGATAAAAGCCAGCCGAATGAGTATGTTAAGCGCAGCGCTCAAGCAGATAAATTACTGAAGATATTTTATTACGCACGCCCGCAAGAGATGGTTGCTCGGGCCTTCGAAGCTTGTATTCAAGATCATTCCACCAAAAATGCATTTCTGGTACAAGGCACTAAACAAAGCCCTGAAGCAAAGATGGGGATTTATCCCGTTGCAGAACTCCGAACAACCATTTCTAAAAACATATTAGATTATTTTTATCACTTAGGGCGAGGGCTGAAAGTCGAAAAGGCATAGAGCGGTTGTAACCGCTATATTTGTAATGCATTGAATATGATGGCTATTTGCGCTGAAATTTAGTGTCAACAAGTCAGCAATAATATTCAATTAATTCCTGTTTCTGATTGCTGCGATGCCTTTGACTATTTTCAGACGTTGGGTATATCTCAGTTAGTCATGTAAAAAGGGACTGACAATATTTCACTGCAACCCCACATAATTCATAAACCTATATATTTATAAATTTAAAATTCCACTTTCAATAACATTTAGCGACTTCATATTTGGCCTACTTCGTTGCTTGTAAAGTTTGACTTAGACTTGAACTCTGTAAAGTGAAGATCGGCACTTAATGTTTACTAGGCGCAACAAATTGTAAAACCTACTGGATTATTTTTATCATTTGGGGCAGGCTATGTGTAAGAAAAATGTCTTATAACTTGAGTGTTTTGTTGATTATAAGTTAATTAATAGATGCTCTAAAGCTTAACTGCCTTTATACTAGGCAGTCTTGTTTTAACCCAATTGGCGATTTATACCGATGAAAAGAAAAAAGCACGGCAGTTCTGATGACGAAGCTGCAATTGATATGACTCCCATGTTGGACATAGTGTTCATCATGCTTATCTTCTTTATAGTGACCACTTCTTTTGTAAAAGAGAAAGGCCTAGAAGTTAATCGTCCCAAAGATTCTAAAACGCCACCACCGCCGACTAATGTTAAATCACTATCCATTCGGGTGAATGAAGACGGCTCTATAGTTGTAAACGGTCGTCTGGTAGATATTCGCCGCGTTGAAGCCAATATTCAAAGCTTTTTGGCCGAGAATAACCAAGATTCTGCAGCTGTTCAGGCGCATCCAAAGGCAAAACACGGTGATGTAACTGAAGTGATAAACGAAGTGAAAAAAGCGGGTATATCAAATGTATCAGTGTTGGTTGGAAAATAAAAACCAAGCACAACAACAAGATTAATTAAAAACGCCGCTGTTCAATGAATAGCAGCGTCTTTTTACAGAGCTTTTTAGTTGATTAATTAATTTTAAAATTCACTCAAGATCTAATGGCTCTGGAGATAATATGATTCCAGTGGTGTCAGCATACAAATGGTCTTCTGGTAAGAATGTTACGCCACCAAAATTAACTGCCACATCCGTTTCACCCGTATCTTGATCGTCTGCACTAACAGGGATTGAAGCGATGGCATGAATGCCGATGTTTATTTCTTCTAGTTCATCTACTTCACGTACGCTGCCATAACAAACGATCCCTTCCCAACCATTATCACAGGCTAACTGGGCAACACTAGAATCAATCAACGCTCGGCGCATAGAGCCACCACCATCAATTAAAAGGATCTTTCCTAATCCTGACTGCTCTAGCGTTTTTAGAATTACCCCCTTGTCTTCAAAACATTTTATAGTGGTAATTTCTCCACCATAAGAGGCCCGGCCACCAAAACTCACAAACATGGGTTCAACCACGTCAACACTGTCGGCAAAAACATCACAAAGAGTAGAAGTATTGTAATCCATGTTTGTTCCAAATATAGCTGAATCAAGTTTTAGTATACTGCTAGTGAACAGCAAATCCAGCGTAAAAATTTTTAGAAGTAGTTTTACTTGGTCTCAAGGGCCTAGCAAAAGGGCCTCTGAATTTATATAGTCTTTAAATACGCTCCTAAATACCAAGCACAGTGAAGTTCTAACACAACACAACAAAGCGTTGTTTCAATGGGGTATTTAATGATGATAGATTTTTTCATCGATGTATATTTAGCACTTATCAGAAAGTAAATGCCAACCATTAAATGAAGTCATGTTAATAAATCCTCTATTTTGACAGTTGACTATACCTATATTCTGTCTGTGCTGTGCCTTTGCAGGTTCATGAAATCCTAAGACTAGATGTTATTGAATGCTGGCTAAACAGTGACACAACATAAATACCCATGGATGGTGAGGGCATTATGGCGTCAAGTGAGATATCTACTGAACTTTATGTATTTACTATCCCAGCTAAAGAATCAATTTAGCTGGGATAAAATAAGGTTGTGAGGGCTGCTAACCTAGTTTTTTATCTTTGTTATTTCTTATTGCATAAAATAAGCAATTCTAAGACTAGCATCTCTTGTTTTTATTCTCGGTAATGACATCATTAACGTATATATGTAATAACGAGGTTGTTGTGATGGTAAAAAGAATAAAAATAAAACCAATTGGCTTAGCTTTACTGGCAGTAGTCATACTCACTGCCTGTGGTCAAAAACGAGCTTTATATTTACCAGAAGAGCCTGTCACTAACAACACCCCACCTCACTCAGAACCATCAACTGAGTCTGGCGAACAAGGAAAAAATTGATATGGACTACTTTGCCTATAAAAATGAACAACTATTTGCTGAAGACGTAGCCCTTGAAACCGTCGCTCACATTTACGGTACACCTTGTTATGTTTACTCAAAAGCCACAATTGAACGGCATTGGCATGCCTTTGATAGGGCAGCCGGAAGTCAGCCACATTTAATCTGTTATGCCGTCAAAGCGAATTCAAATTTGGCAGTATTAAATGTAATGGCCAAGCTAGGTTCGGGCTTTGATATTGTTTCTGGTGGTGAGCTAACACGTGTTCTCAAAGCTGGTGGAGATCCCAGCAAAGTAGTGTTTTCTGGGGTAGGTAAGACTCATGATGAGATTGCTTTAGCCTTACATCATAATATTAAGTGTTTTAATGTAGAGTCGCGCAGTGAATTGACTCGTATCAACGAAGTCGCTGCACAAGCAGGAAAAAAAGCGCCTATCTCTATTCGAGTCAACCCTGATGTAGATGCTAAGACCCATCCATACATTTCTACGGGCCTTAAAGACAACAAGTTTGGGGTCGAACGCCAGCAGGCCGTTGAAATTTATAAATATGCGAATAGCTTACCGTTTTTAAATGTAGTCGGCATTGATTGCCACATTGGTTCCCAACTTACTGAATTATCACCCTTTGTGGATGCCTTAGATATATTGTTAGCTTTGATCGACGAACTAGCAGAACAACAAATACATATACAACACCTTGATGTAGGCGGTGGATTAGGTGTGACTTACAATGATGAAGAGCCGCCTCACCCCGACCAATATACACAAGCAATTTCCCAACGTTTACAAGGCCGAGAAAAACTACTACTTATCTTCGAGCCGGGCCGGGCAATCATGGCTAATGCAGGCGTTTTGTTGACCAAAGTCGAATTTCTAAAACAAGGGGCGGAGAAAAATTTTGCTATAGTTGATGCAGCAATGAATGATCTTATTCGTCCAGCACTTTATTCAGCATGGCAAAATATCATTCCTGTAGACGCAGGTCTTCAAAGAACCAAAGCCATTTATGACGTAGTAGGCCCCATTTGTGAAACCGGCGACTTTCTTGGTAAAGATCGTGAATTGACTATCGCACCCGAGGATTACCTTGCAGTTCGAAGTGCTGGTGCATACGGTTTTGTTATGGCATCAAATTATAATAGTCGATGTAAGGCCGCAGAAGTGTTAATTGACGGTGACAAGATGCATTTAGTCAGAGAACGAGAAAAAATAGCCCAATTATTTGAGGGTGAGCACATACCAGCATAGATATTGTTTTTTGAAAAATTAATTTAATAAAAATTGAGATTATTTAGCCTGTATTAAGTTAAAGGCATAGTCAGTCTTTCACTGAAATGATATAACTATTTCATAATATCATTCACGTATCTGTTCTGGCGTGTTGAAAAAATTTTAGCTAAGTAGTCGCAATGCAAATCCAGTTTTCAAAGATGCATGGTCTGGGGAATGATTTTGTTGTTATTGATAACGTAACGCAAAACGTGTTTTTTTCTAAAGAAAAAATTCAACAACTTTCAGACAGAAATTTTGGTATAGGATTCGATCAACTTTTATTGGTTGAGCCCCCTTATGATCCAGACCAAGATTTTCATTACAGAATATTCAACGCAGATGGATCTGAAGTCTCTCAGTGTGGCAATGGCGCGCGCTGTTTTGCTCGATTCGTAAAAATGAAAGGCCTAACCAACCGCAATAAAATTGTGGTCAGTACTAAAGCGGGTCGTATGGTTCTGTACCTTGAGAAAGATGGGCAAGTTACTGTAAATATGGGTGTACCTGAGTTTGAACCAAGTTTGGTGCCAGTAAAAGCCAATAAACGTGAAAAAGTTTACATATTAAGAGCACAGGAGCACACTTTTTTTTGTGGTGTTGTTTCTATGGGTAATCCACATTGTGTGTTGTTGGTAGATGATGTAGAAACTGCCGATGTTGAAACAATGGGTCCCTTGCTTGAAAAACACGAACGTTTTAGCGAAGGTGCAAACGTTGGCTTTATGCAAATTATTAATCACAACCATATCAAGCTTCGTGTTTTTGAAAGAGGTGTAGGTGAAACATTAGCTTGTGGCAGCGGAGCTTGTGCAGCAGTAGCTGTAGGTCAATTACAAAATAGATTAAGTAAAGATGTTAGAGTTGATTTGCGCGGTGGCAGTTTAAAAATACGTTGGCAAGGTAATGATAATGTATTAAAAATGACAGGCGCCGCTGAGCATATTTTTGATGGATATATAAACCTTTGATTAAAGAGTCGCAAAAATAAAATGGATACAACGATTGCATACGAATCTAAAAATCTAATTGACGCCGAGCAAGTTGCTGCTTATTTACTTGAAAATCCTGATTTTTTCTCTAAATTCCCACAACTTATTGAGAACATCACTATTCCTCATGCTCACAAAGGCAGTGTCTCTTTGGTGGAGCTTCAAGGTGAAAAGCTACGTAAAAAAGTCAGGAGTCTAAGTCAAAAACTTAATCAATTAACCTTTATTGCCAAACAAAACGAAGTCATTTATCGGGTCTATACAGAATTGAACTTGCGCATTCTAAAGTGTACCAACCTTGATGATCTCAAATTTATTTTGGAAGAGGTCATTCAAGAAAATCTCCAGTTATCATCTGTAATCTTAAAGCCTTTCAAAGGGGCCCATGCTTTACCTGAGATTCAGCGTCGCCTATTTATCGAAAAACGCTTTAAAAGACATAAATTTTTCTTTGGCCGTTTAAGTGATCATGAACGCAGGCTATTATTTGCTGATCAGGAGGCTAACTCGGTTGCTTTATTGCTTATAGGTGATTTAGGTGAACTTGGGATTTTGGCTATTGGTAGTAAAGACCCGGGACACTTCAATCCAGATATGGATACCTTATTGATCACGCAACTACAGCAATTTTTGGGTGTTTTGTTACCTAAAATGCTGACTGCTTAGCCAATAAAATGTTGAGACCAGGCTTACATACTTGGTTAGAAAAATACCTTTCACATTTAAGGTATGAAAAAAATTTAGCTAATAATTCGATAGAAAATTATCACCGGCAGTTAAATGCAGCTTTCAAGAAACTTGATTTTGAGTGTTGGTCAACATTTAATACCTCAGATGTTCGCAATATTCTAAACGATGCTCGTAAAAGTAGGCTAAGTTCCCGTTCCATTGCTTTACGCTTATCTTCTATCAGAGGGTTTTGTGCCTATCTTGTTCAGCAAGGTCAACTAACACAAAACCCAGCATCATCAATTCAAGCACCTAAACAAGCTAAACCATTACCAAAACAACTGAATGTTGATGAAATGCATCAATTACTGGATATCAAAGAAAATGACACTCTGGCAATACGAGATAAGGCCATGATGGAACTTATGTATAGTTGTGGTTTACGTTTATCGGAATTAGCTAATCTTAATATCAGAAGCATTCAACCTGACAGACAACTAAGAGTCATAGGAAAAGGCAATAAAGAACGTTTATTGCCAATTGGCAAGATTGCCATAGAAGCATTAGCTGTCTGGCTAAAAATCAGGCCACAGCTTGCATCTATTGAAGAACCCGCATTATTTGTAAGTATGCTTAAAAATAGGATCGGCACCAGGCAAATAGCAAAACGTATGAAATTGTGGGCCACTCGGCAAAACCTAGAACAATCTGTTAATCCACATAAACTAAGACACAGTTTTGCCACGCATGTTTTAGAATCAAGCTCAGACTTAAGGGGCGTACAAGAGTTATTAGGCCATGCTAATTTATCTACAACCCAAGTTTATACACACCTGAATTTCCAGCATCTAGCCCACGTATATGATAATGCTCACCCTAGGGCAAAAAAATCTTAATAATCAAAAAGAATATATTCTCAAATGATCTACTATAAAAAACTTAAACCCATTCAAGCGATAACATTCGACTTGGATGACACTTTATATGAAAACACAAGTGTGATTGTCAACGCAGAGCATTCTTTATATGAATTTATGCACAACCAATTTCCTGCGACCAAACATGTGAGCAAAGACTTCTGGCGCGTTCAACAGAAGACTCATATTCTAGCTAATCCATTGCTAAAAAATGATATGGGTGAATTACGTCGACTATCTCTAGAGTCGGGTTTTATGGTGATAGGTTTATCTGGTAAAGAGCTAATTACAGCAACAACGATGTGTTTTGAGCATTTTTATTTTCAAAGAAGTAACTTTACGTTACCTAATAATATTCATTCTTTATTAAAAACTTTATCGGATAGTCTGCCGTTAATAGCTATCACCAATGGTAACGTTGACCTTCAACAAATTGGGCTGAAAAGGTATTTCGAGGCGTGTTTTCAAGCTAGTACGGAATTGCCAATGAAGCCACATAAAGCCATGTTTGATGCAGCTCAAGCACATCTAAATATTCCCCATGAAAATATTTTGCATGTCGGAGATAACTTGCCAAAAGACATATATGGAGCACTTAGAGCAGGTTACCAAACCGCTTGGTATGCCGAAGATAGAAGTATGAACATACGCAATGAAAAAGCCTCAATTTTACCCCACGTTCAACTGAGTAAATTATCTCAGTTATTAGAGCTTATTTAAAATATTAGTAATTTAAATAAGGAAAAGGCTTATTATTAACGAATAGTTCTACGTTATCTTTTAACTGTTGCCAGAATTCAATACTCATACTTCATCTGTTACGTAACTTGAGTCACTAGGGCCCTGTATAGGAATGACTTTAGTGTATTTAAATACAGTGTTACTGATATACTAAAAATATGTTTTTATAATATATTTTTAGTGTAATGGATGTATCTCGACTTCTTGACCAATTAAACGACAAACAACGTGATGCGGTGGCCGCTCCTGCATCTGACATGCTTATCTTGGCCGGTGCAGGCAGCGGAAAAACGCGAGTTTTGGTGCATCGCATTTCATGGTTAATGGAAGTTGAGGGTATTGCCCCGTATGGTATTTTGGCGGTAACTTTTACCAATAAGGCTGCTAAAGAAATGCGCGGCCGTATAGAACAATTGCAAGGGAGCGCCCTGAATAATATGTGGATTGGTACCTTTCATGGTATCGCTCACCGTTTACTACGTGCTCATCATGCTGACGTAAACCTGCCAGAAAATTTCACTATCTTAGACTCAGATGATCAATATCGTTTGATTAAGCGCGTACTTAAAAGTCTTAATCTTGACGAAAAACACTGGGCTCCAAAACATGTGCAGTGGTATATCAATGGTAATAAAGACGAAGGATTACGCCCACAACATATCGAAACTCATGGTGATGCGACCCAACAGAAAATGCGTGAAATCTATCAAACCTACCAACAAACATGCGATCGAGCTGGGTTAGTCGATTTTGCTGAATTGTTACTTAGAGCCCATGAGTTATGGTTAAACAACCCATCAGTGTTAGCACACTATCAAAAACGCTTTAGAGCGATTCTGGTCGACGAATTTCAAGATACCAACAACATTCAATATGCTTGGTTGCGCATACTTGCCGCCCCCAGTAATAATATGATTATTGTTGGCGACGATGATCAATCAATTTATGGTTGGCGTGGTGCAAATGTAGAAAATATCCAACATTTTTTACGTGATTTTAAGGGCGCAAAAACTATACGACTGGAGCAAAATTACCGCTCTACAGGCAATATATTAAAAGCGGCCAACACTGTAATTGACAACAATCAAGGTCGATTAGGTAAAGAACTGTGGACAGAAGATAGCCCAGGCGAGCTTATTTCTTTATATGCAGGATTTAATGAGTTGGACGAAGCCCGTTTTAATATTTCACGCATAAAAGAATGGCGAGACAACGGCAATGCTCTATCTGATTGTGCCATTTTATACCGTAACAACGCTCAATCACGTGTTCTAGAAGAAGCATTATTGCAAGAGTCTATAGCCTACCGCATATTTGGCGGCTTGCGATTCTTTGAACGTCAGGAAATTCGCGATGCATTAGGTTATCTACGTTTAATTAATCAAACGATTGATGACGCCGCGTTTGAACGAATTGTTAATACGCCCACTCGCGGTCTTGGTGATAAAACCCTGTCACAAATTCGCGAAATCGCTCGCGATTCAGAATTATCCATGTGGGATGCCAGTACCCGAATACTCGCGGAGAATCGTCTGACCGGCCGTGCTTCAAATGCTCTCAACGCCTTTACAAAATTAATCACGCAACTCACACAAGACACTGCAGACCTTTCCTTAGAACAACAAGCTGACTACGTGATTAAACATTCTGGCTTATTTGCCATGTACAAAGCAGAAAAAGGCGAAAAAGCTCAAGCCAGAATTGAAAACTTGGAAGAGCTGGTCACCGCCTGTAAACAATTTGTGGTGCCAGAAGAAGCAGATAACATGAAACCCATGTCAGCTTTTTTAGCACATGCGTCTCTAGAAGCAGGAGATAATCAAGCGGATAAGCATCAAGATGCGGTTCAAATGATGACCATCCACACAGCAAAAGGCCTAGAGTTTCCACTAGTCTTTATGGTGGGTGTTGAAGAAGGCATGTTTCCAAGCCAGATGAGTAATGAAGAACCTGGTAAAATAGAAGAGGAACGCCGCCTTTGTTATGTAGGCATGACGCGAGCCATGCAAAAGTTATATATCACTTACGCTGAAAACAGAAGGGTATATGGCCAAGACAAATATCACACCCCCTCACGTTTTATCAAAGAGATCCCTACCGATTGTATAGAAGAAGTCCGTTTACGAACTACCATATCTAGGCCAGTCCAAAATAGGTTTACCCCAGTTACGGGCCATACCGCTTTTGAATCAACAGGTTTCCAACTCGGGGAAAGGGTCTCCCACCCTAAATTTGCCGAAGGTACGGTGTTGAATTATGAGGGCAGCGGCGAACATGCAAGAGTACAAATTAACTTTGATGAGTTTGGAAGTAAATGGTTGGTTATGTCATTTGCAAGGTTAACAAAAGTCTAATTCTCCAGAGCTTGTAACCGATTAATTTGCTGTATGGCTCTGGGTGATGAGTTTTCATGTGCTTTTCGAAAACAACGCCCTAAGAAGTCCTGCAAATAATGGATGGAATCAGGTAGTTGATCATTAATAGCCGCTTTTAAAGCAGTTAACCCTGTCAATGGAACAAGTTATTCTTATACCATTGCGTATTAAGTAAGCTGCCTTGATTTTCGGTAGACTCTCAGCGAGTCATAGACATAAATTAATAAACCTGACCAAACGCATACGAAAGTAACGACCCTTGTTGTATCTAGTAGTTCTTGATAATGAATGACCGCTAACAGGAACATCAGGCTTGGACCTATATATTGAAACAAACCTAAAGTCGTATAACGAATACGTCTAGCTGCAGCAGTAAAGCATAACAATGGAGCGGTAGTCACCACTCCGGCTAGCAACAATGTGGCATTAAGGTCAAAACTATTTGCCAACATGTTGCCACTTGTTGTATCCATAATAAACCAATACAACAAAGCAAAGGGCAACATAATACAACTTTCAATCAATAAGCCAGGCATAGAGTCCACTGACACTTTTTTACGTAGTAACCCGTATATACTGAAACTAGTTGCTAACACCAAGGCTACCCAAGGTAACTGACCATATGAAAAAATCAAGAAAGCCACACCTGCTAGCGCTACAAAAACAGCTAATAACTGCAATCTAGTTAAACTTTCTTGCAGGAAAAAGCGTGCGAGTAAGACATTAAATAAAGGGTTAATAAAGTATCCTAAACTAGCGTCAAGCATGTGATCGTTATTCACGGCCCAGATAAAGACTAGCCAGTTGGCCGCTAATAATAATCCACTTATTGATAAGGTTGCGATGACTTTCGGATCCCGCATTGCATTAAAGACTTGGCCAAACTTTTTTCGAACAGCCAACAACAAACACAACACCAGCACAGACCAAACTATTCGATGCATAACAATTTCTAGAGCAGGTACACTGGTCAATAACTTAAAATACATGGGTGCAATGCCCCACATCGAATAAGCGGCTAGTGCAAAGAGAACACCTGCTTTTACTGATTTATCGTTCAAGTATTTGACCTAGCTTTAACAGAGCTTAATATAGCGTGGAGTGTGATGTAAGCATTTCGCAAATGCAATCTAAAACCTAAATGAGGTAAGGTAAACCAATGAAAAAAAGCTGGGAGATATTTTGGCGATTTCTATTCTTAGGTTGTATTAGTTTTGGTGGCCCTGCAGCACACATTGGGTATTTCCAACGCACTTTTGTACAAAAATTAGAATGGCTATCTAATGATGCCTACGCCAAATTAATATCGTTAAGTCAGATTTTGCCAGGCCCTAGTTCAAGCCAAATCGGATTTGCAATAGGATTACAAAAAGCAGGATTGGCTGGAGGAATAGCAGCATTTTTGGGCTTTACCTTACCCTCATTTATATTGATGTATTGGCTGGCGGTGTCAGTAAACTTAGATACCCCCGCAAATTGGTTAATTTCAGTGAGCCGTGGCCTAAAATTATTAGCCGTTATTATTGTGTTAGATGCAGTAATTACTATGTTTAGAAGTTTTTGCAAAGATCGCTTATCTGTCTTAATAATGCTCCTCAGTATTTTACTTCTAGTCATCTATAAATCTTTTTATACACAAATGTTAGTGTTGCTGATTTCCATGTTAATAGGCTTAGCCAATAATCAAATTCCAGCTAAGTCAGTTAACATAAGTCAGATCCTAAAAAAATTATCGTGGCTACCTTTGCTTTTATTTACCAGCATATTTTTAATCAGCTTAGGGTTAAATCAATATGATTCTTTTGCAGGTTTATTCGCAATATTTTATAAAAACGGTAGTCTAGTATTTGGTGGTGGGCATGTAGTCTTACCATTATTGCAAACTAGTGTTGGCGATACACTGACAGAGCAGCAATTTTTATTTGGCTATGTAGCTGCTCAGGGTGTGCCCGGACCCATGTTTACAATGGCAACATTTATGGGTGCACAATGGATGGAAAACCTACCGTTAAGTGGTGCTATTGTGGCGACGTTTGCCATTTTTTTACCAGGTTATTTATTAATTTTAGCCCTCAATAATAGCTGGCAATCTCTCGTTCAACATCCCAACTTTATTGGCGCATCGCAAGGTATCAATGCTGCGGTAGTGGGTTTTCTTGTTTTGGCACTCTACGATCCAGTAATTATTAGTGCAGTTCACAACTATATTGATTTGGGTCTAGTGGTCATCGGATTTCTGGGACTAAAATTATTTAAACCACCTATTCTGCTGCTGATAAGCATTTTTATTTTGCTAGGTTTTATTTGAAATAGATTATTCTAAAACAATGCTGCTGAATACTGTTTGTGACCTACTGCTAGTTTTGAAAAAATTATGTCTGCTTTAACAATCGAGTCTATAAGTTCCTTCACGGTATTTTTGATAGGTTGGGCTAAAGGCATAAATACCCTCATTTATTGTCACAACAGGGTGCAAAGCTTGTTTGGCAGATTGGAGCCTCCAATCTTGAATTAACTCAGGTGCCACCTGCTTAGCCTCTTCAAATCAGTGAAAGGTAACATTAAGACAAATTCTTCACCTTTATATCACAGAGTAAAATCGAGCGTTCTCATTCTACTAGATGCAATAGTTGCAACTACAATCTTCAAACATTTATTACCTTCCAGGTGACCAAATTCATCGTTATGTTTGTGACACGTGAGATCAAAATACTAAGCCGTGTTCTTTTATCGATATAGTCCACTGCACCCATGGCTCAACAATGTTCTTCTTCATCAAGACTTGGCCTATCGGCCAAAAACAGGACAGAAATGATGGCAGTAAGTTAATTTTTTAACGAAAAACAAGAATAGTTTAGAAATACAGACAACGTCATAGTCAAAAATGCTGTATTCAACTACTGACTAATAAAAATATTTAAACACTTATATCGCGAGCAAAATTACGTATCAAATCTGTTCTTACATTATCAGACAACTGACAATCCAGTAATATATTTACCTGAGTGTACAATTTGACCCAGTTTTTGATTGTTAGCAAGTGAACCTCGAGATAAAAACACGTAAACTTATGTTTTACTAATATCTTTTGAGCAACCGTTGTCAGATCATCCAGCACATTCCTCACCCGCAATTACCCATGCGCAACAAGTATTAAAACACACATTTGGCTATGATCATTTTCGTGATGGGCAAGCACAAGTTATAAACCAAGTAATGCAGCAAAAAGATGTGTTGGTCCTCATGCCTACTGGTGGCGGTAAGTCTTTGTGTTATCAAATTCCAGCTATACTTTTATCGGGTTTGACAATTGTTGTTTCACCCCTGATATCGTTAATGAAAGATCAGGTTGATGCGCTTTTAACCTATGGCGTCAATGCCGCTTACATAAACTCAAACCTGTCGCCACAAGATATGTTTAATGTTTTTAAGGGCATGCAAGATGGAAAATACAAGCTAATCTATGTGGCGCCTGAAAGGCTTATGCAACTGGAGTTTATCCAGCGTCTTCAAGGCCTTACAATAAGTCTTATTGCGGTTGACGAGGCTCACTGCGTATCTCATTGGGGCCATGACTTTAGAAAGGACTATAGACTGCTTGGGCAATTAAAAGCTACGTTCCCCCATATCCCAATCATGGGATTAACGGCTACCGCCGATCTTGCCACCCGAGCAGATATCACCCAACAACTAAAGTTACAGCAACCCTTTATCTTCAAAGGAAGTTTTGACCGCCCTAATATACGATACAACCAAGTTACTAAATACAAGGCCACAGACCAAGCGATTGCTTTTGTTAAACAACAAGATGGTAGCGGTATTATTTATTGTAATAGCCGCAGGAAAGTAGACGATCTGAGTATTGCTTTGGCCAGACAAGGGGTCAATTGTGCAGGTTATCACGCGGGTCTTGAGGGTGAAATTCGGGACAAAATACAGCGTGATTTTATTCAAGATAAGATTGACATCATAGTGGCAACAGTCGCGTTTGGCATGGGAATAGACAAATCTAATGTGCGCTTTGTTGTACATTTTGACTTACCTCGTAGTATCGAATCATATTATCAAGAAATAGGCCGAGCAGGTAGAGACGGCATGCCCGCCGAAGCGTTATTATTATTTGACGAAAAAGATGTAGCTCGTATTCGTCAGTGGATATCAACGGGTGAAAATCTAGAGAGAAATAGCGTAGAACTTCAAAAATTTGCCGCCATGGAAGCTTTTGGTGAAGCGCAAACTTGTCGCCGACAAATTTTACTTAATTACTTTGCTGAATATTCTGCGGGGCACTGCGGTAATTGCGATATTTGCCTCGACCCACCCAAAGCATTCGATGGCACTGTAGATGCGCAAAAAGTGTTATCTTGTGTTTTTCGACTAAGACAATCTGTTGCCGGTCAATATTTAATTGATGTACTTAGAGGTAAACAACTAAAACGCATTTTAGAACATGGCCATGATAAGTTGACCACTTATGCTATTGGCAAAGATAAGTCAGATGCATATTGGCACAACATTATAAATCAATTAATCCACCGCGGATTTCTTAGGGTGGATATCACACAAAATGCAGTGTTAAAATTAACTGAAGAAGCAAGGCCGATATTACAGCAAGCCCAAAAATTGCAGCTTGCGGTGCCAAGATTGAGTCTTGATTTGGGTAAAAAAGCACAGCTCATTACACAAGATTATGATCGAGCGCTGTTTGCAAAACTGAAATATTTACGCAAAACTATTGCTGATCAGGATGATGTGCCACCATTTGTTGTATTCAGCGATGCAACATTAGCCGATATGGCAGATAAATTTCCAGAGACCTCATTCGACTTTTTAGATATTCATGGTGTGGGCCGAACTAAGCTCGAACGTTATGGTGAACGTTTTATTGCTGCCATTTCAAAGCACCTTAATAAGTAAATATTATAAAAGCAGATGCCACTCAAGGTTTACTTTTTAGGGCGATTTAGCGCATACTGATAAACCGTTTTTGAGCTGATAAAATCGATGCCTGTTAAAGCTGTTCCACAAAAAAATACAGATGATAAAGTCGAAAAACTGAAGATCCCGCCTCATTCTATCGAAGCGGAACAATCGGTGTTAGGTAGTATGTTAATAGCCCCTGATTCATGGGATAAGGTGGCTGAAATTGTAGTAGAGACAGACTTTTACAATCGCTCACATCAAATCATTTTCCGCGCCATTGTCCGCCTTTTAACGAAAAGCCAACCTATTGATTTAATTACTGTTTCTGAAGATCTAGAAGGTATGGATGAGTTAGAGACCGCAGGTGGCTTTGCTTATTTAGGTGAGTTAGCCAAAAATACGCCAAGCTCAGCCAACGTATCTGCATATGCACAAATAATAAAAGAACGAGCTGTGATCCGTGAGCTCATAGGCGTCGCTCATGTCATTGCTGATACAGGGTATAATCCTGAAGGTCGCGATAGCGGTGAAATTCTCGATATGGCCGAGAGTAAGGTATTCGAAATTGCCGAAAAACGCACAGGTAAAGACGAAGGCCCAAAGAATGTTGAGGCAGTGTTAACAAAAACCATCGACCGTCTTGAAATATTAGTTAAAAGTAATAAAGAAGTCACAGGTGTGTCTACTGGTTACACTGACCTAGATAAAAAAACCAGTGGCCTGCAACCTTCAGATTTAATTATCGTTGCGGCCCGGCCCTCTATGGGTAAAACGACCTTCGCTATGAACTTATGCGAAAATGCTATGTTACTCGAAGAAAAGCCAGTATTAGTATTCAGCCTAGAAATGCCTTCTGAACAGATTATGATGAGGATGTTAGCGTCCCTTAGCCGAGTCGATCAAACCAAAATTCGTACTGCACAGCTGGACGATGAGGATTGGGCAAGAATGTCAAATACCATGGCCATGCTAAAGGACAAAGACAATCTGTTTATTGATGATTCTTCTGGTTTGACCCCGATGGATGTGCGCACCCGTGCAAGAAAATTGGCGCGTGAGAAAGGGGGGATTAGCCTGATCATGATTGATTACTTGCAATTAATGCAGGTACCAGGATTAAGCGATAATCGAACTTTAGAAATTGCCGAAATATCACGCTCCCTTAAATCTTTAGCAAAAGAGTTAGAAGTCCCTGTTGTTGCTTTATCCCAGCTAAACCGAAGCCTTGAGCAACGCAGTAATAAACGCCCAATCAACTCAGATCTTCGTGAGTCAGGTTCAATTGAGCAAGACGCCGATTTAATCATGTTTATTTATCGAGATGAAGTTTATAACGAACAGAGTACTGACCAAGGTGTCGCTGAAATTATTATAGGTAAACAGCGTAACGGTCCCATAGGTACATCGCGGTTAACATTTCAAGGCCAGTTTTCTCGCTTTGATAATTATTCCGGACCAGCAATAGAAGATAAATACTAATAACCACTGATTTCTGAATAAAAAAAAGAGATGCAATTACATCTCTTTTTTTGTAATCGATAACTTATCTTTCCACTACAGTTCTTTTATTTGCCGATATTTTTGCAATAATACTACGATTAACCTTGTTAGCCGCTGCTGTGTTAGATGTATCCAACAACTGATTCTCGCCAAATCCTTTAGCAGTTAATCGCACACCATCAATACCATATTGATTGATTAGCAGTGTTCTAACCGCATCTGCTCGTTTTTGAGATAGCATCATATTGTAATCAGCATCACCTGGCGCTGAAGCATGACCCTCAATCACAGTATCTGTTGTTGGGTAGCGGTCCATAAAATCAGCAAACTCCTGAAACTGGGGGTCCTTCGGGTTATTAATAACCGAACTATTATTTCCAAATAATACTTTTATACTGGTTAATACTTGCTCTTCTGTAAATACACTGCAGCCATTTTCATCAACTTTATCCGTGATGGGTGTGTCTTCACATTGATCCGCATCATTCAACACACCGTCTTTGTCTGTATCTAATATTAAGCTGCAACCTACAGAGCTGACTTTTTTACCAGCTGGTGTGTCTGGACACATGTCAATCGTATTTAATATACCATCACCGTCAGAGTCCAATGCACAGCCCACGCTATCCACTCGAGTGCCGATTGGTGTGCCTGCACACTGATCCATCTTGTCAAAAACACCATCATTATCAATGTCTACAGAGATCGGCTTTGCAGTCATATTCGACCCGCCAAATGTGTACGCAAGGCCCAATTTAAGTCCTATGTGCGTATTACTATTACTAGCTAAGGTTTGGTAGGCGGCTGCTTCAGTAATGATTTTGACGTTATCGTTTACATGCCAATGTCTTCCTATTCCGATATTAGCCATAGTATCACTATTAACAATTTCGGTGTTTTTTAGACCACCAAAAGCATATAAGGAATCATCTTGCAAAAAGTACATCATGTCGACACCGAAGCGGCTCCCATTGACATTATTTGGAGTGGCGTCAATGTCTAACTTTGAGGCTTCAATTCTAAAAGCCCACTGTGGCGAAAATCTGATTCCAAATTCCGCACCAAGACCCGCACCATCGTCTAAAAAGTTGGGAAGGCCAGTTTCGGCTTGATCAGTTTTATAATATTCAATAAAGCCAGCAACCCACTTTTCATTATCTTTAGTCTGTGCTTGAACATTTGCACTCAAAGCTGAAGCTACAGCACTTAAAAGCAATAGTTTTTTCATTTTAAATAGTTCCTTAATTTTAAACTTTTTCATATATAAATCACGATTGATCAAGACAGATCATATATGTAGACATCATTAAAGCAACTATTTTATGATGTTCATAAACCTATTTTCCACAAATAGTCGCAATTAAGTGATGACTTTCTGCTCTCACTCGGTGTTCACCCAATACTATGCCTTGCCACAGGCCTAGGCCTAAACCTAAAGTGCCATCAACAATGGTTATGCTGAGGTTGTTGCCAAGCAAACTGGCTTTAATATGGGTAGGCTTATCATCTGCACCCTCAAAGTTTTGTGAGTCATAAGCCATATTCTCTGGCACTATTATATTGAACAAATAATTTTAGTAGGCCAGTTTTAAATTGCTTCATGCTTACAAGTTGATTGACCACTTCGTCAGTGATCAGATGATATCCCCTGATTTTAACGAGATAAGACAATAGCGTCATGTATCAGCATGCATCTTTTTGCTTTTTATTGGGTATAGCACATTTCTAATTAGAGGTTGCTTGATGCATGAGAAAATGGGATTAACAATTTATTCCCATCAACTGGATGGTTTATCGTATGATCCTGCCTGAAAACCACCATAGGCGTTGTCATAACAATTAAGCCAGAGACCTGCACTCTCGCTTGGTGATCACTTTATCTTTTTGGGTTTACTCGGTAATAACCCAATTATTGCCATGGTATTCAATATATTGAGTTATGCAGCGATAAAGGGTTTATAAACTCTGCGTTTATTGGATAAGTTCTTTTTTAAAAGATTAGCTCTATTGGCAAGCAGCACAGATTCCATGAGCTTCAATTGTCTGATTGACTATGCTAAATCCAACTGTCTGGGCTTGTTTATCTAAGGTATCTTTTAATCCTTCGGATTGGATTTCTTTTACATCACCACAGGTATCACAAATCAAAAACTGTACTGGATGGTTACAATCAAAATGATGACAAGCCACAAAGGCATTTGTGGATTCTATTTTGTGAATGAGACCGAACTCTAAGAGAAAATCTAAGGTTCTGTAGACTGTGGCAGGCTTTGCATTGGACTCTGTTATTTTTAGAGCATCCAACAGTTCATAAGCACCTACAGCACCCTGCTGCTCTAGCAATATGGCATAAACCTTCTCTCTGAGTAAAGTAAATCTAGCCCCTTTATCTTCACAAAATTGCCTAGCTTTATACACTTGTTTTGCAATAGAATGTTCACAAATATCAGTCACGTTTCTTCCTTCTCAATAGGCCCTTAATAATAACACTAATCTTTGTGGTGTTGCGTACTTTAAATATTTATTATCAGATTCACTTGACCACATATGTCGATATTGATGATGTGATACTCTTTTAAAAAAGTATTTTTCTGTGCTGTGTTTTACTGTGTTAACTTAAATGAAGATTTCTTATTTCTGACAACGACATGATCGAACAAAATATATCGGTAACAGATGAAACAAAGGCTATATGGTTAATTTTCAGCGGTGAAAGAATTTTTCAATTTACTGAAAATCCTGGGTTAATAGTTGACACTTGGGCAGCGCTCGATTTTGCCCATGCCTACCAAGAGCAAATCGTTCGAATAGGCAGCCATGACGACTTGCCTTGCTTATTAATTGATATGGTCAATGAACATATTGAAAACGAACAACTTTCACTTATTAGTATGCGCGCCTTACTCATGCAAAACCAAACTAGCTTTTTTGGCATTGCCTCTAGAGCATGGCAAATTGCTTTGTTTATGCGCACACATAGGTTTTGCGGTCAATGTGGCAGCACTATGCAACAAATTAATTGGGAAATGGCAATGCAGTGTTCACGATGTCAGCACCGTTGTTACCCACGAATTTCACCTTGTATAATTGTGTCTATCCGGCATAACGACAAAATATTGTTAGCACAAGGTAAACCGCAACGGTCTATGCAAATGTATTCAACTTTAGCAGGTTTTGTAGAAAGTGGTGAAAAACTGGAACAAGCAGTTCACAGGGAAGTATTTGAAGAGGTGGGCATAAAAGTGAAAAACTTGCGTTACTTTTCGAGCCAACCTTGGCCTTTTCCTCACTCATTAATGGTTGGATTCTTGGCAGATTTTGACTCAGGGGATATAAAAGTAGACGGCAAGGAAATACTTGAAGCATATTGGTTTGACTCAGACAAATTACCTAATATTCCACCCAAGTTATCTATTGCGGGGCAACTAATTCAGCATACTATCGAAGAAATAAAACAGCAGAAGAATATTACTATTCCAAACCCTTCTTAATTAAACTCTGAGTGTAAAAGCTCCCACATAAGTGGGGCTTGAATATTTTAGCTTTTTAATCTCGTCATCGAGATCCTTAATTTTTAGTTGCGCTCGCATCATCTTTTAAGCAAAGACAATTCTCAGTATGTAAGTTTTTGCGAGATATAATTCAACTTTCCCTTTTCTCAGTGGATAAAATCGCTACAATACGCATTTTTAAACCTATAGCCTAAGCAGGGTCAGTTAATTCTAATTTGAGGAAATCAATGCAACCATTGCAAAACGACCGATATTTAAGGGCATTGTTACGTCAGCCAGTCGATACGACACCAGTATGGATGATGCGCCAAGCAGGTCGATATTTACCTGAATATAAAGCCACAAGAGCAGAAGCTGGCGACTTTATGTCACTCTGTAAAAATGCTGAATTAGCCTGCGAGGTAACACTCCAGCCATTACGTAGATTCGATCTAGATGCTGCCATCTTATTTTCTGACATTTTGACTATTCCTGATGCGATGGGACTGGGTTTATATTTTGAAACCGGTGAGGGTCCAAAGTTTGAACGGCCATTAACTTGCATGGCTGAAATTCAAAAATTACCTATACTGGACCCTGAAATAGAACTGGGTTACGTGATGAATGCCGTGCGCACCATACGCAAAAATTTAAATGGAACGGTGCCTTTAATTGGTTTTTCTGGTAGTCCTTGGACACTCGCAACTTATATGATCGAAGGTGGGTCAAGCAAGGCCTTCACCAAAATTAAAAAAATGGCCTTTAGTGATCCACAAGCTTTGCACCTATTACTTGATAAGTTAGCCGATTCCGTTATTTTGTATCTTAATGCGCAAATTGCCGCTGGAGCTCAATCAGTAATGGTATTCGACACTTGGGGTGGCGTATTATCAGGTCGTGATTACCAAGAGTTTTCTTTGCAATATATGCATAAAATTGTCGATAGTCTCACGCGCGAAAATGATGGGCGCAAGGTTCCCGTAACCTTGTTCACTAAAAATGCAGGTCTGTGGTTGGAATCTATCGCTGCAACTGGATGTGACGCAGTAGGCCTGGATTGGACAGTGGATATGGCTGATGCAAAAGCACGCATCGGCGACAAGGTTGCACTACAAGGTAATATGGACCCGTCTATGTTATATGCACCAGCCGGGCGCATTGAACAGGAAGTGCAACTTATTTTAGAAGGTTTTGGTAAAGGAAACGGCCATGTATTTAACCTTGGTCATGGCATTCATCTAGATGTGCCACCTGACAATGCCAAAGTATTTATTGATGCGGTTCACCGGTTAAGTAAGCCATTTCATCAATAATAACCACTAAACGCTTATCCCTTTTTAATAAAATTGACGATCTCACCCGAGGCACACAATTGCTGTGCCTCAGCATTTTTGCAAGCCCGACCTATTTTAATTAACCCTATGCCAGCTCCATTTGATAGCCTATTTAATGTGTGATCATTCGGTTTACAATGTCTAACCAGCATGTTTCGCCTTTGGGTAAACCCATTCAATGGAGAGTACTCGCCATGCAAAATGCGGTTAGGCTTGACAGACAACTTTAACAACTTACCGGGCTCGTTCCTCCACCTATAACACAACCAATATCCCAAGAAAATGCCTTTCAGTAACATCGTTATCCATCAGTGTGATGTCATAATTTATACGACTTGCGCATAAATTTCGGCTTTGGGCTCTAGGGTAAGAAAATTGACATAAGCAGGCGTCCTAACTTGAACTTAGGAGAGTTTTGAGCCTCTAGCTGAACATCAAAACAAGTTATTTGTTGTTGCTGACTAAATAACTTAACAGAAAATTTATAGGCTTTTCCGGTTATCAACCGAAAGTAAACTTGCCTTGCATTCGCGCACCGAACGTTAGGTCCAGTGCATATTTTCGGTAATAATAGTGGCGTTATTACAGACAAACTCTTTAAGCGTGCAGTTACTTAAATAAAGCATTTAGATAAGCGGCAATCCTCACCCCCCCCATTTGTAAACGCTGTTTCACTATAGGTAGATTTTGATATTGGTAATCCCATGAAAGTTTATCATTTTCAGGGTATAAATTAACTCGTAACTTTGCACTTTCAGCTATCCATACCTTTGGATCAACTTCCACCCATTCTTTCGCCTGTTGTTCAGATATTTTGCGACTTAAAATTTTAGTCCATTCTGTGTATGACAAATTTTGCCTATCAATCAAGCCTGAATCCCAGACTCGGTGTAAGTTAGAATCTTCCCAAAAGAACTTGAGTTTTACGTCGTTACCTCCTTTATCTATTCCATTTCCGGCGTGAAAAGGTTGATGTAAATCACCAATAATATGCACAATAAATCGCAGTGCGAGTTGTTTCTCTGCAAAGCTTGATTGCTTACTTTTTAATTGTTTGGAGAACATATCTAAAGCTGTCGCAGCATTGCCTTCAAGTGGCGGCACCACGTCTAAATAGGTTTTGCCGTCAAACACATTCACATAATGCCAAGGGTTAGCTGTTTTTTTCCAAAACTCACTAGGGTCTGAACGCATCTCGTCAGCATAAGTCGAGGCCTCGGCTAAATCTTCATTTATCAGCAACTGACTGATGGCACGATGTGTTTCAGGTGTTAAATATTGCTCTGCAATAGCCCCTGTAACACGATGCCCAATTTGCCCCCAGCTTAAGGTTTGAAAACTCATTGCAGCCGCAACCACACCAATAATTAGTTTATTTAATTTCATTTGAAGGCTCTTTATTTAAGTCTTATTTAAATCGATTTTAGCTAATTGCTCGATCAATAATTTGTGAATGCCACCAAAACTACCGTTACTCATCACTAGAATATGGTCACCTGGCTTGGCATAAGAAATGATGGATTTCACCAACATATCCATATCTTTATATAACATGGCTGTTACGCTGCTTTGCATCAGCAGATAATCCATCGACCAAGTTAAATTTGATGGTTCAAAAATAAATATCTGATCGGCACTAGACCATGATGCGGCAAGTGTATCTTTGTGTACCCCCATTTTCATAGTGTTAGAACGAGGCTCTAGTACTGCTAAAATGCGTCCATCGCCAACCTTTGCTCTGAGTCCATTAATAGTGAAGGAAATAGCAGTAGGATGATGAGCAAAATCATCATATAAAGTAATCCCATTAACGACGGCCTTTACTTCCATGCGGCGTTTTACATTAACAAATTGTGCTAGTGCTTCAACCGCTAGGTCGCTTTTAACACCACTATGTTTTGCCGCTGCTATCGCCATCAACGCATTATTAACGTTATGTTCCCCCATTAAGTCCCAATGCACTTTACCTTGATTTTCCCCTTTAAACATGACGTCAAATTCACTGCACCCGGGGTTACTGTTTTGTACCTGCCAATCGCCACCAACAAACTGCACTGGAGTCCAACATCCCATGTCTAAGACTTTTTTCAGGTTGTCATCTGACTTAGGCAATAACACTAATCCGTTATTAGGGACCGTTCGGAGCAGATGATTAAACTGTTTTTGAATATCACTTAAATCGGAAAAAATATCAGCGTGATCAAATTCAAGGTTGTTCATCACCAAGGTGCGAGGTCGATAATGTAAAAATTTAGAACGTTTATCAAAAAAAGCACTGTCGTATTCATCTGCCTCAATAACAAAGAATGGACTTTCACCTAAACGTGCAGAAACTTCAAAATTTTGAGGGATCCCACCAATCAAAAAACCTGGTCTTAGACCTGCATACTCGAGTATCCAAGCTAACATGCTGGAGGTACTAGTTTTGCCATGGGTACCAGATACAGCTAATACCCAACGATCTTTGAGTACGTTTTCAAGCAGCCATTGAGGACCACTAGTGTATGGTAGGTTTCTGTCCAAAACATATTCTACCGCTTCATTACCACGAGACAACGCATTGCCTATAACAACGATATCTGGCGAATTTTCAAATTGTTTGGCATCGTAACCTTCAAACAACTCAATACCTAGAGACTCTAATTGTGTGCTCATAGGCGGGTATACGTTACTGTCAGAGCCCGTGACTTTGTGCCCTAACTCTTGAGCGATAGCTGCAATGCCACCCATAAAAGTGCCACAAATACCTAAAATGTGTAGATGCATAAATTGCCGTTCAAAATGTCTAATGATGATAGATTACCAGAACAAGGATCCCTCACCAAATCAAGAATGTAAAAAACACCTTGTTTTGACAACTATGGCATTAGCACCATTATGATTCAGCTATAATGAATAAATTTCGGTTACTGAGTTTCTGGTTTTTTGAAGGTATAATTAATTATTGTTACTTTTAAAAACTTAAGACAGTGCTGCACCCTTCAACCTCAAAGCCCTAAAACTAAAAGGTATAAAAGCATAATGAAAAGACTTAACTCGCAACTTCAAGAAGATGGCGCACCTATGGAGCTAATCCTGCTATTAAGAACATTGTTAGCAGGCTGCAAGGAAATTTCTTTTAGGGTCAGTCAAGGAGCCCTAGCTGGTGTATTAGGTTCAACATTAAGTGAAAACGTACAAGGTGAAACGCAGAAAAAGTTAGATGTCATTTCGAACCAAATCTTAAAAGACATTCTGAGCGAGTCAGGTTATGTTAAAGCTATATCTTCAGAAGAAGAAGATGAGGTAGTTCCTTGTAATCCAAATGGTAATTATCTGGTTAGCTTTGATCCTCTTGATGGATCATCGAATACTGATGTTAATAGTCTTATCGGCACCATTTTTTCTATTACACACGCACCACAATGGATGGACCCCGATGATCCTTCGGCGTTTCTGCAACCCGGTACACAAATAGTAGCAGCAGGTTACGTATTATACGGCCCATCAGCTATGCTTGCTTTGACGACAGGTCGTGGTACACATCTTTACACCTTAGATAAAACCCATGGCGGGTTCTTGTTAACCACACCCAACGTCAAAGTGCCTGATCAGACGTCTGAATACTCCATCAATGCATCCAATCAACGCCATTGGGAAGCGCCCATTCAAGCATATATTAGTGATTTATTAGCAGGTACAGAAGGCCCCAGAGAAAAGGATTACAACATGCGCTGGGTCGCAGCTATGGTGGGTGATATTCACAGAGTGTTGTCTCGCGGCGGTATTTTTATGTATCCATACGATAAACGAGATCCAAGCAAAGCAGGTAAATTACGCTTGTTGTATGAGGCCAATCCCATGGCCTTCCTTGTTGAACAGGCAGGTGGCTTAGCCAACACAGGTACAGGACGTATTATGGAAGTCATGCCTACTGAAATTCATCAACGTGTGCCTGTGTTAATAGGCTCAAAAGAAGAAGTAGAGGTGTGTTTAAGCTACAACAAAGAAACTAATGTTTAGCCTTCAATAACCTAAAAAAGCCTTGAATAAGGCTTTTTTAGGTTTTATAAACTTATAACAGCGGCGCTATCACCAAACTCACAATAGCCATCACATTGATTAAGATATTCATAGAGGGTCCAGATGTATCTTTAAATGGGTCGCCTACAGTGTCTCCCACTACTACAGCTGCATGAGTATCAGACCCTTTACCACCTAAGTTGCCTTTTTCAACATACTTTTTAGCATTATCCCAGGCACCACCCGCATTAGCCATCATCAGAGCCAGTAACACACAGCCTAACAATGCTCCGCCTAACATGCCTCCTAACGCATAAGCACCCAAGCCAAAACCTATTAAAGGAGGCACACCAACAGCAATGACACCGGGTAAAATCATTTTTTTCAGCGCGGCTTGAGTAGCAATATCGATACAACGAGCATTATCAGGCTCAGCCGTACCTTCCATTAGGCCTTCAATCTCTCGGAACTGTCGGCGAATTTCTTGGATCATTTCAAATGCAGCATCACCTACAGCAGTCATAGTGATTGAGGCAATTAAAAAGGGTAGTAAGCCACCAATAAACAAACCTATTAAGACCATAGGATCGCCTAGATTCAATGTAAAGTCTGGGTACTTAGCAGTAAGGGTTTCGATAAATGCAGCAATGATAGCCAGGGCGGCGAGGGCGGCCGCACCTATAGCAAAACCTTTACCAATAGCTGCGGTGGTGTTGCCTAGCTCATCCAGAGAGTCAGTAATGGCACGAGTTTCTTCTCCCAAACCTGCCATTTCCGCTATGCCACCAGCATTGTCAGCAACAGGACCATAGGCGTCAATTGCCATGGTTATACCCACAGTAGCCAACATACCTACAGCGGCAATGCCTACCCCATACAAACCTGATAGCTGAGTCGAGGCATAAATAATCGCACAAATAGTTAGCACAGGAACAACAACCGATTGCATACCTACTGCCAGCCCAGTAATCATTACAGTAGCAGGTCCAGTTTCTCCAGCTTTAGCTATTTTACGTACGGGTGTGGATGCAGTGTAATATTCGGTCACAAGGCCAATAATAATTCCGCCCATTGCCCCGGCAACAACCGCCCACCACACATGACCACTCACACCTAGTTTGGCAACCACAAAATAAGCCGCAGTAATAAAAATAATCGCCGCTGACATAGTACCAGCACGCAAAGCCACCTCTGGTTTGCTGGCTGACAACAATTTAACCATTACTATGCCTGCAACTGAACACAACAAACCAGTTGATGCCAAAGCCAAGGGCAAGAACATTAAAGACTCTCGACTTCCCAATACACCCAATGTCATTGTCGAAGCGATAGCAATAGTGGCAATCATTGAGCCGCAATAAGACTCAAAAATGTCTGAACCCATTCCTGCCACATCACCTACATTATCACCCACATTATCAGCTATAACACCAGGATTACGTGGATCATCCTCAGGAATACCCGCTTCAATTTTTCCAACTAGATCAGCACCAACATCGGCACTCTTAGTGAAAATTCCACCTCCTACACGTGAAAACAAAGCAACTATTGAAGCCCCCATGCCAAATCCATGGATTACGTGAGCTGTGGCCGGATCACCACCGAAGAACCAATATAGAGACCCTAAGCCCAAAAGCCCCATTGATGCGACACATAACCCCATCACAGAGCCTCCCATAAAGGCGATAGTCAAAGCCGCGGCTGGGCCTTCGTCATGTGCTGCTTGAGTAGTACGCACATTTGCCTTTGTGGCAGTAAACATACCCATATAACCGGCTGTGGCCGAACATAATGCCCCTGCAACAAAAGCCATAGTTGTGTATTGGCCCAAAGAAAAATACAAGGCAATACCCACTACTAAGGCAAAAAGAAACAACATTTTATATTCGCGGTGCATAAACACCATCGCACCTGAATGTATGGCATCACCTATTTTGATGATAGCCGGATTAGAGACAGGTGCTTTTTTGATAAGTAGATAGATTACAAAAGCGCTAATTAGGCCTGCAAACCCCAAGATAGGTGGCAGGTAGAATAGTTCAGTCATGATGGTTCCCTGAGTTAATGTAACTATGACACAAAACAAACCATCTTGAACAAACACAAAAATGGATCCGCTTTGCAAAAAATTTACGCCACCTTTCATTACTAACAACGTTCATAAAAAAATGGCTACTTTGTTGTTTTATTTACAATTTATTTACAATTCCAGAGCAACTATAGCGATATTTTGTTATTTAGTTCAAGTTTTAATCAATAAATATACTTAGTCTTCGTTTTAATCACTTTGTTGAGTTTCATCTTGTGTCCCTAAGCATTATAATATTGCGCATTAAAATTCAACAACTTTAGGATAACTATGAGCCTCAACGCCGTCCCCGCTGGTAAAAATTTACCAGATGAAATTAATGTCATAATCGAAATTCCTGCTCACTCAGATCCTGTTAAATATGAAGTGGATAAAGAATCAGGTGCCATTTTTGTTGATCGTTTTATGGCAACTTGTATGCACTACCCGACTAACTATGGTTATGTTCCACACACATTGTCTGAAGATGGCGATCCAGCTGACGTATTAGTCATGACACCTTTCCCACTTTTAGCTGGTTCAGTTATCAAGTGCCGCCCAATCGGCGTATTAAAAATGACTGATGAGTCAGGTGTAGATGCAAAAATTCTTGCAGTACCTGCTGATAAGTTATCAACAATTTATCGTGGCATTACTGATATTGATCACATTCCTGAACTGACAAAACATCAAATTCAGCATTTCTTTGAACATTACAAAGATTTAGAACCGAACAAATGGGTGAAAATTGAAGGTTGGGAAGATGCAGCAGCGGCTAAAGCCGAGTTAGTCAACAGTGTTAAGTTATATGAAGAATCAGAAGTTAAACCTGCTTTCTGACTTTGTTTAAAAATGATTAAATTAAAGAAAGCCGGTATTGACCGGCTTTTTTGTCCCTAGGTAATCACTTAACCAGCTTTATCTATCTTAAAAAATCAAGGGTGCCTTCATCGATTATATTTGCCTGCGATTGATCCTTAACGACTTATTAAATTGACTCATTGCGCTCAAGATTAGAAATGTAATCAGTAATATATGCAGTAACAGATCATTGGCTGAAGAGTATATTGGGTTGCTCTTTATATTTATGAGTGATGCAATAATAGTAAAATGACAATAAGTCTAGATATAACTGATTAACGACAGCTTATATAGCCATCACACTGTTGTTATGGTTAAACCAGCATTGCTGGTGCAGTATGGTTGTTATTACTTGACCACTTTACATAGCATAGTATTCATAGCGGTGAAGATTTTATAGTGTATTCCTTATTTTTAATGCTGAATGTTCCATGTCTAGATAACAAAAAAGTGAAAACCCTTTATATTGGGCTAATCAAATTCAGGTAAGTAAAAACTTATGATAAAAATTATCAATGCAATATGCTTCATATCGGTCTTCTTCAGCCAAATAATTTCAGCCCAAGAGCCACTTGAGCTGTTTTGGGAAGACATGGTGCCGCCAGATTATCAAGCCCCCAACACACCTTTGAGTCACGAGGGCAGTATGTTGCAAATGGGACTTGATGCACCTATAGTCAAGAGACTAAATGGCAAGCTAGTAAAAATACCAGGATTTGTAGTGCCTATTGAGGGCGACAACCAAACCACCACTGAATTTTTGTTAGTACCGTATTTTGGTGCCTGTATACATGTACCACCACCGCCTGCCAATCAAATAGTTTACGTGAAGTTTTCTGAAGCCGTACCCATAGAAAATTTATATGACGCGGTTTGGGTCACCGGGACCTTATCCACTGATGGTTGGGAAGGTGATTTGGCGACTGTAGGATATTCCTTAGTAGGTATCAGTGTGAGTCCTTATGATGGTTAAAACCGATTATAATTAATTGCTTAACAGTGAAAGCCCTTTTTTCATATATCTAGGTACTGCCACTTTCTCAGCACTAAAATTATAGAATGAATACATTGTTTTTACCACACTATCCAAGACAGCAATCAGCATTGAAACCACTAATAAGGCTGATGCTATTTTAGCTGATATCACTGAAACAACTAGCCATATCGCCAGAATAATCAGTCACCATGTTGACGAAATCCAAAATCACACTAAATAAGCGACTGCAAGCTGCACGTAACCTAATCGATTAGCTAAATTTAGCTCATAAAAAACACTGCTACTGTGAGTAAATATTAGCCAAAAGTTCAGCTTTTATATCTTCATTTATTGCTACAGCTCGTTTTGTCTGAAAATCATAATGCACCATAGTGGTTGTGCCCGTTGCACATTTTTTTTGCTGCTGCCACAACTCCTGATAAACATCAAAAGAGCTAGTGCCTATTCGGCTGATGTAAGTGCTAACTTGCACCTTTTGTCCATAATAAATCTGTTCTAAAAAGTCTACTTTATAACTGGCTAAAATAAGGGGCTAATTTTGTAAATCCAATTCAGGATTAAATAGTTTGAAAATAGGCTCACGACCACTTTCAAACCATCCCACTAGAACAGTATTACTCACATGAGCGAGGGCATCTGTTTCGTAAAAACGAACATTAAACTCCTCACTAAACATAAAATATCATCTAGGGTGTTGCAATAATGGTTTAAGAAAACGTGCCGTATGCGACTCTTCTACATGACAAATATCTTCAGGTGTCCCTTGGGCTACAATCTGACCACCACCAGAGCCACCTTCTGGGCCAAGATCTATTACCCAGTCTGCCGTTTTTATCACGTCCAAATTATGTTCAATCACAACAACTGTATTTCCATGATCACGCAATCTATGCAGAACGTGCAATAACTGTTTGATATCGTGAAAATGTAAACCTGTAGTTGGCTCATCCAAAATATACAGGGTTTGGCCTGTATCTCGTTTGGATAATTCTTTAGCTAACTTGACGCGCTGTGCTTCACCACCCGACAGAGTAGTGGCAGCTTGACCTAAACGTACATAAGATAAACCCACATCCATAAGAGTTTGTAATTTTCGAGCAATAGCAGGGATAACATCAAAGAAAGGGCGAGCCTCTTCCACTGTCATATCTAACACTTGATGGATATTCAACCCTTTATACTGGATTTCCAATGTTTCTCGGTTGTAACGCTTGCCTTTACATAAATCACAAGGCACATATACATCAGGCAAAAAGTGCATTTCAACTTTAATAACCCCATCGCCTTGGCATGCTTCACAGCGTCCACCTTTAACATTAAAACTAAACCGTCCGGGTTTATAACCACGAGATCTGGCTTCTTGTGTGCCAGCAAACAATTCACGCACTGGTGTAAAAATACCTGCATAAGTCGCAGGATTAGAGCGTGGTGTTCGGCCAATAGGGCTTTGGTCAATATCCACTACCTTGTCCATAAACTCCATGCCGGTAATAGTTTTATAAGGTGCAGGCTCCCCTGTGGTCGCACCATTTAATACTCTATGAGCAATGCGATAAAAGGTATCGTTAATCAAAGTAGATTTACCTGAACCAGATACGCCCGTCACGCATGTCATTAACCCTAATGGGGCTCTTAAAGTCACATTTTGTAAGTTGTTACCAGTGGCCCCTGTTAGCACCACCCATTTGTCTTGATCAATTTTGGTTCGCTTAGCTGGTATTTCAATTCTTTCTTTTCCAGACAGGTACTTTCCTGTTAGCGAACGCTCACTATTTTTTATATCTTCGATGGTGCCCTGAGCCACAATTTCGCCCCCGTGCACGCCAGCACCGGGGCCAATATCCAACACAAAATCGGCAGCTCGGATCGCATCTTCGTCATGCTCAACCACTATAACTGTATTACCTAAGTCACGTAAATGGACAAGGGTTTCCAATAATCTTTCGTTGTCACGTTGATGTAAACCAATTGAGGGTTCGTCAAGAACATACATCACTCCCACTAGCCCAGCACCTATTTGACTGGCTAACCTGATCCGCTGGGCTTCACCTCCAGATAACGTATCAGCGCTGCGTGATAGGGATAGATAATTTAGCCCTACATTGACTAAAAAGGTTAGTCTATCGTTGATTTCTTTAAAGATTTTTTCTGCAATCTTTAAACGTTTGCCGGTGAGGGTAAGATTAGCGAAAAACGCCAAAGCATCGGCTATCGACATGTCGGTAATGACATTAAGAGGTGTTTCACCGATAAATACGTTTCTGGCTTCCAGTCTAAGCCGCGAGCCAGAGCAGGTTGAACAATGTTGTTGACTCAAATATTTAGAAAGCTCATCACGTACCGCGTTGGATTCTGTTTCTTTGTAGCGTCGTTCCATATTCGGGATAATCCCTTCAAATGGATGTTTGCGTTCCATAATGTCGCCACGGTCATTAATGTATTTAAACTTTAACGATGTGCCTTTACTGCCGTTTAACACAATGTCTTGGGCTTTTTCATCGAGCTCTGCAAAGGGCACCGTCAAATCAAACTTGTAGTGATCAGCCACAGCTTGCAACATCTGATAATAATAATAGCTGCGTTTGTCCCAGCCTCTGATCGCCCCACCCGATAAACTAATTTCGTCATTGGCGATAATACGATGCGGGTCAAAAAACTGCCTTGTTCCTAAACCATCACAGCTTTGACAGGCTCCAGCAGGATTATTAAAGGAAAACAAACGCGGCTCTAACTCAGCCATACTATATCCACAGTGTGGACAAGCAAAGTTAGAAGAAAAAACTACCTCTAACCTTTCAGGTTCGTCCATAAAAGCAACTTTTGCAGTGCCGCCAGACAAGTTTAAGGCAGTTTCGAAAGACTCTGCTAGACGAAGTGTTAAATCTTCGCGCACTTTAAAACGGTCAACGACCACTTCAATGGTATGTTTTTTGTGTAAGTCGAGTTCGGGAGGATCCGACAAATCACACACTTCACCGTCTATTCTTGCGCGAATAAACCCTTGAGCAGCGAGGTTTTCAAGGGTTTTAAGGTGCTCACCTTTACGGGCTTGAACCACAGGAGCCAGTAACATCAACTTTAAATCAGCGGGCATGTCCAACACACGGTCGACCATCTGACTGACTGTTTGTGCATCTAATGGCACATGATGCTCAGGACAACGAGGTTCTCCTACCCGTGCATACAACAAACGTAAGTAGTCATAAATTTCTGTAATGGTTCCCACAGTAGAACGAGGATTATGCGAAGTAGATTTTTGCTCAATGGAAATAGCTGGTGATAAACCCTCGATATGATCCACATCAGGTTTTTCCATCATCGATAAAAATTGTCTGGCATATGCTGACAAGGACTCGACGTATCGCCTTTGACCTTCTGCGTAGAGCGTATCAAAAGCCAAAGAAGACTTACCCGATCCAGACAACCCTGTAATCACGGTTAGTTTGTCTCTGGGTATATCCAGATCGATGTTTTTGAGATTGTGGGTGCGAGCACCGCGTACTTCAATTCTATCCATTTTTGACTTTTATCGGATCCAAAAGAAGAAGTATTACACACTCTTTAAACTAGCTCTATGGTCACACAGATTATCTTTTTGTAAGTACAACGTAATCAATCAAAAATATTGTTTAAATTGTTTGTCAAAAAATAATCTATGCTAGAATAAGTCTTTATTTTTGTTTTATATTTTCATTATTCATTATTAGATTAAACCTTGAATTCTACTGAACTTCGCAGCACCTTTTCTCTTGCCTTTGTGTATGTGCTTCGCATGCTTGGCTTGTTTATGGTGATGCCAGTCATAGCCATTAGCGCCAATAACTATCCAGATTATTCAGCCTTTCTTGTTGGGCTAGCAATAGGCGGTTACGGTTTGACTCAAGCATTACTGCAAATACCCATGGGGGTTCTATCAGATAAAATTGGCCGAAAGCCAGTTATTGCAGGGGGCTTAGTGATATTTGCTATTGGCAGTATTGTGGCAGCCACTGCTGATACTCTGGTTTGGGTTGTAGTGGGTCGCTTTCTTCAAGGTGCCGGCGCAATAGCTGGAGCCATCATGGCATTGGCTGGAGATTTAAGCCGTGAAAGCCAACGGTCAAAAGTGATGGCTATTATAGGTATTTCTATTGGTTTCTCTTTTTACTTAGCCTTGCTGTTGGGCCCTATTATTGCAAGTAAGTTTGGTCTTAGTGGTATTTTTCTGCTAACGGGTGTCTTGGCTTCATTGTGCATTTTTCTGGTAATATTTGTGGTGCCCAATGCAAAAAACATTGCGCCTAAAGGCGATACTCTTCCAATTGTTAACGATATAAAAAACCTATTTTTACACCCTCAATTAATACGTCTCAATATCAGCGTATTGCTATTACATATATTGATTACCCTACTTTTTGTGCAAATACCGGTATTTCTAGTCGAGCTAAATTGGCCACTTGTCATACATTGGCAAGCATACTCAATAATTTTAGTCAGTTCTGTTGTCGGTCTTATTGGCCTGATGGCTCTAGCAGCAAAACGGCAACAAGCGGTCATGCAATTCAGTGTTGCTGGATTGGCAATAGTTTTTGCACTACTCATATTTGGGCAAAATTCGATTATTTATTTGATGTTATTGGTAAGTTTGTTTTTTACCTGCTTTAACTATCTCGAGGCAAATTTCCCCGCGATGGTTTCAAATATCGCACCAGCCGGCAAAAAAGGCTCAGCCATGGGGGTGTATGCCAGTTTCCAGTTTTTTGGCGCTTTTATAGGTGGCGTGTTATCCGGCAGTATCGGCGAACTGTTGGGCATTCAGTGGGTATTTGGTTTAGCCTGTGTTTTATGTTGCATTTGGTTGTTGTTGATTAGAGGTTTAAAGGCGACGAATCGACTGAAACGTTATACACTTAAAACAAATAAACAAACAACAAGTCTGGCTTTACAGCAGCTTTTTGAATTAGAAGGCGTAATGGATATAACAGTTGTTCCAAATGAACAAGTTATGTACCTAAAGGCAGAGCAACATTTTGATATTCAACAAGCCCGACTTGTGCTGAATTTAAAAGAGTAATTAGGAGGAAAAATGGCGAGCAAAGGCGTAAACAAAGTAATCTTAGTGGGTAATTTAGGTAAAGATCCCGAAGTAAGATATACCCCAAATGGCAAAGCTGTTGCCAATTTAACTTTAGCTACATCAGAAAGTTGGAAGGATCAAAGTGGCCAAATTCAGGAGAAGACTGAATGGCACCGCGTATCCATATTTGGCAAGTTAGCTGAAATTGCTGGCGAATATTTGCGTAAAGGTAGTCAGGTGTATATTGAAGGTAAACTTCAAACCCGAAAATGGCAGAACAAAGAAGGTCAAGATCAATACACCACAGAAATTGTATTAGACCCATTTAATGGTGTAATGCAAATGTTAGGCAGTAAAGGTGGTGGTCAAACTGAAGGTGGCTTCCAAGGACAGCAACGTCCTGCAGGTGCTCAACAGCAACCCAATCAAGGTTATCAACAGGCACCTCAGCAAGGGCAACAATATCAAAAACCGCCAGCTCAAGGTGCGGCCCAACAACCCAATCAAAGCTTCAACCAAGCACCCGCACAAGGGCAACCTGCGCCTATGGCTGAACCAGATTTTGACTTTGATGACGATATTCCGTTCTAATGGTTACATAAATAGTTTTTGTAGATAAAAAACGACAAAGCCCTGTTTTAACAGGGCTTTTTAAATTTTCTTGAAAACATCAGGATGCAAAACTGTATTGCTAATTTTGGAGTGCAAACGACTTTTATTCAGCATCTAATGCAACGGTTCTTAGATTACTTTAAATAGATGGTTTTTTTATTCGTCATCACACCAATAACCTTATCAATGTTCTGCTCTGCGAAATGCTTAAAAAGGTGGCAGGCTTGTCTGGCAACATTATAACTGCAAAACATATACAGCCAGGATCGGTGGCTAAAAGTTTGACTATAATAATTCTCGACTTCGCCCAATAGCTAATTCAATGACTAAGCCTAATATTGATATTGAACCGTGGCATAAACTGTCCTAGGCTCACCTACGAAGTATCGGTAGCTGCCAAACCCAAAATCATCTCTTTCGGCATAATCCTCATCCGTCAGGTTGCTGACTCTGATACCTATATCTAGTCTTTCACTTAATCTTATGCCAGTGCGAAGATTAAGTAAGTTATGACCACTATACTCCGAGCTATTTTCTGGGTTAATATAACAGTTACCTTGATGCACCCACTCCAGCTCCACAAACTCACCTAGATCAGAGCGCAAACCTAGTTGTACACTGCCTATATGTTCTGGTGCTGTATCTATTTCATTGTCTTGGATATTGATCCGACTTAACGTCAAGTTTGTGTCATAACGATGTTTAGCGAAGGTGCCGTTGGCAGCCACATAAAAATACTGCCACTGATAGTTTATCGCCAGCTCTATTCCCCGATGTGACGTTTCACCATTGCTAATATTTTGCCTATTAGTGTCTTGAAAAATAAAATTATCTTTGTGCATAGAGAATAAGGTCACATCATAAAATAACGACTCAACCTGTCCTCTTAAACCTAGTTCAATTGAATTGATATTTTCAGCATCAAGTTCTGCGATTGTTTGGCCGGCTTGGAGTCTAAATAACTCTGTGGTTTGAGGTGCACGATACCCTGTAGAAAATTGCGCATAGAGTCGATTATTTTTAATTAAGGCATAGTTTGCCTTTATTTGATAAGACCATTCATCATAATCGACTATTTGGTCTGCAGGGCGAGTAAGCCGGCATTTTCAATACCTTGTTCGCATGCACTACCTGTACTTAAACGATTATCATAATCATATTGGGTATGTTCATAACGCACTCCAGCACTCAGCATCAATTGCTGTGTGGCTGCCCATTGAAGTTGAGCAAAAGGCGATTATACACTTGCATTCACCTTGTAAACATAATGAATACCCGCGGGTAAAGTAGGCGAAAATGTATCAGCTTGCATCTCTCTCAATTGCCCTTGAGTAAAGTCGACGTCAAAGCCGCTTAACCAAGTTAGGTCGCCATAATCTTTTTGGAATTGTGCTTGCACACCAACACTGTTATGGCTGTTTTCATCAAGGGGTTGCCATGGAAGAAAATGCTGTAAAAATTGCATGTCGGTCGACCTGATATAAGGTGTAATGCTAAAGCTTGTGGTGTCGTTTTCAACATAACTGATTTGACTATAAACGCGCATCGACTGACTATCACGAAATGCTTCAGGGTTAGGATTTTGCCTCTTTAATGCCGCGTCTTTATACACTTCGAACCCACTAATAAAACCAGCAGTTTCTTGATTCAGATTAGTGACCACCAGTACATTCTTAATCTGCCATTTTCCACCTTGGTATTGATGTATCACATTAAATTTTTGCTGATCAAAACCACTGTCTTGCAAATACCCGCCATCCTTTGTGACGTTACCGTAGAATAAAAAACCATATTGTTCGGTTTTTGTAGACACGCTAAACATGCCGCGGGAGTAATCATGAGGCCCGATACTCATGGAAAAATTTGATTGCTGGGTATCAAAAGGATTAGGGGTTAGCACATTAATCACTCCATGCACTGCATTAGAGCCATACATAGTGCTAGTAAGACCACGTAACAACTCAAGGGACGATACCTGTTCGGTATTCGCGTCAAACAATTGATTAACATTACAAAATCCTGGTGCACGTAACGACAGTCCATCTTGAGCGATAAAAAATGCACCGCATCCACCCGCACCGGTCAGAACCGGTGAACGAATGGCAGTAAGGTGTTCTTGGCCATTACCTCGACTTATCCAACCACGCGGTATGCGAACCAAAGCTTGATTTATATGCTGTTGCTCAATTAATCTTAAACTTTTATCGTCTATCCAACTAATATTGCCAGCTACATCTAAAATATTTTGACCAGTGCGTATGGCTATCACAGTGATCCGCTCTATTTTTGTTTTTCATTTTGGCCCAAAGCCGGTGTACTCAATAGGATTAATGCGAGATAAGTCATAGTTAGGTTCAAAGAAACCCCTAAGGTAACAATTTAAGATAAAATTTCATTGGATTTTAGATCATGGTTCACTGCATTCCAATACACTAAATGTAATATTTTTAGTTAAGACGCATCATATTATTCATTTAAGTCTATGATAAATATAGTAAATTCACATTCAAACAAGTTGATTGTCAATTGTGTTTTGCTGCATATTTTCTCTTAATTGGGACGGTAAAATTCCAAACATTAAACGAAACTGACGACTAAAATAGCTGTGTTCAGAAAAACCGCATCGATAGGCTACATCGGCAATGGGTAAACGCGTTTCAATTAACATTCTACGAGCATTTTCTAAACGAATTTCGTTGATAAACTGTTTGGGGGTCTTAGACAAATACTTTTTAAAACGCCTTTCCAATGCACTCACTGATATAAAGGCAAGTTTTGCTAATTCTTCAATTTTCAAGTCTCGATGAAAATTTTCACGCACATATTCTACGGGTGCCTTTATGGCATCGATGCTTGATAACACCTGTGATGCCTTAGATAACAAACGTGTAAAACCATAAGAACCGATGATGTTATTTTGACGATCCAATAAAGGCCTCTTCGAGGTTGAAAACCAAGCAAATTCGCCAAACTTAAGGATGTTCAATTCTAAACGGTCAGTGATCACATTGCCGCTCATGACACTTTTATCATCAGTAATAAATTGTTTAGCTATATGAGGCGGAAAAAATGCGTAATCTGACTTACCCAAGACTTGATTAAGTGAATGCATACCAATGTGCTCAACAAACCTCTTATTGGCGAAGACTACTTGACTTTCGGTGTCTTTAATCCAAAAAATCACATCCGTTAGCAGATCAAACATGCTAAGGATTTGCTCAATACCAATCACATCTTGAAGAAATGGGTATTGTTGATGACTTGTATTTTCCAACATATGACTGCAACCATAAAAAGAACGACGCCGAAATTATTGCATACATAGGAGGATTTGTTCTATTCAAGTTCACCGCACAAATGGCATATTGATGTTAATTTATTGTTGGTAAATGGCTCATTAGCCGTAAATCACGACTCAGCAACACAAAGGTTAGGTATAAGATATGGTTACAATGATTAGAAAAACTTCACTATTAAGCAGCTTACGAGCAGCTTTGGTTGTGCCTATTGCATTGAGTTTGTCTACTGTAACGTTTGCCCATGAATTAGGTTTACAGTTGTATAGCGTAAGAAAGCAAATGGAGCAAAATTTACCCGAGGCCTTTAGCCAAATTAATCAGTGGGGGATAAAGGTAGTTGAAGGTGGAGGGGCATTATATGGACATCCCGTTGAAGAGTATAAAAACCAATTATTAAAAAATGATCTTCAAATTGTCAGCGTAGATGCTTCATTTGAAGAACTGCGCGACAACCCCATGGCAGTCGTTTACAAAGCTAGATACTTTGACAGTCGCTTTGCAACATTTTATTGGATACCACACGATGCTAAAAAAGGTTTTGGTATCATGGATGCCAAAGGAGCTATTGAGGTCATGAATAAAGCTGGCAAGTTGTTAAAAGAAAATGGTATCACCCTGCAATATCATGCACATGGATACGAATTTATGCCACATGGAAAAGGAACCTTGTTAGATTATATACTTGAAAATGTTGAACACGCAGCGTTTCAGATGGATGTCTTTTGGATGAAACAAGGTGGAATGGATCCCACTAAAATTTTACAAAAGTACCCAGGTCGTTTTTTGTCTCTACATTTAAAAGATCGTAAAAAAGGAACACAAAATACATCCAATGGTAAAGCAGATGTTGAATCAAATGTTATATTAGGTACAGGAGATGTGGGTATAGCGTCTGTGATTGCAGAAGCCAAAAAACAAGGGATCCGCTATTTCTTTATTGAGGATGAATCATCTAGGGTAATGTATCAAGTTCCTGAAAGTATGAATTATTTCAATAGTATATATAAATGATGCCACAATTGGTGTGCACTAACAGATATCAAGCTCAGTCTATTTGAGCTTGATTGTTTCACATTTAATACACTATTTTATTGAATACTTGAAACATAAAAACTTAACTAATTTGACTTGATTTTTATACTATACACCCTTAATTTAAGGAAAAGAATCGTGTTAAAAATCATATATTATTAATATTTTAGGCGTTTCTTTATTGCAATATAAAAGTAAAATTCTTGTGGCATGTAAATTTGTTTGCGCGCATCTGTTAAAGGACTCTTGATATAGCGTGCAACCTATGGGAGCAGAACACCAGCAATAAAGCAGTCCGCAAGTAGTAATTAAATAAACTAGTAACAGTAAAGAACCTTATTCTTGGTTTCATTTGCTAGCAGCTGCTTAAACTAATTTTATAGATATCTCTATCGCTTCTTGACCTTTATATTTATACTCATCTTTACACACTTTCTCACCCACATAAAAACACTTTAAACAACCACTTATTAGACCAACAGCTAAATTTTCAAATGTCGAGAAGACAGATAATACATCGTTAATTCATTGTCGGATTTTTACTCATGGTAAAAGAGCGGTAGCTGAGCGTCGGGATAAAGTTTCCTTGCCTCACCATGAATATAGCAATCAATCTTTTAAAAATTCAAATGGCTTAGACATACCCTTGAAAAGTGTAGGGTAGCGTTCGGAAAATCGATTAAAAAGGTATTGACCAAAGACTTCCAATAAGGTCACAACCAGAATATTGACAACTTGACTTAGGTTTACTGTCATTCTGAAAATTTCTTCGTGGTTATAAGTACCTATAGCAATATAGGCACCGTTATTCGGCAATTCAATTTTTTCAATAATATCTTCAAGAACATCTATAGAAAATACATCTTCCACCATGTCCATAAATTTTGTAAATACGATACCTTTGATAATTATTGCATGCTCTTAATATAATGTTGTAATGAGTCTAAAATACGTTCAGATTTAGAAACTTAACAATACAACTCTTCGCGGCAGTTATGATTGTAGCAGTAAAGAATGCGCAGCTAAATTGGTCAAATTATCATAGTTGAGATTATGGATGTTTTAAGTTATTTCTGTATGTTATCTAGCTAACTCCTTATAAAATAGCCAGCTCAACTTAGCACTCGGGATGAATAATTGTGTACCTTGTGGCTTATTGACGTCTGTGTCGTAACAAACGGATAAATGTTTGCTAAGAACTGAGTATAAGTTTACTTAAGGCCCCCATAAAACCTAGCGCAGCATATGATTGTATATCTGAGGGCATAATATTAGCAGTTAATGCATAATTAGGCGTACTTACACCAAGTTGCAGAAGTGATTTTATTGCCTCTTTACCATCCATGACTGGCATCTGAATATCCATCAAGATTACATCATATTGAACTGCCAGTGCCTTTTGTAATCCTTCAAGTCCATTTACTGCAAAATCCACCTGCGCAACTGTTTGCTGAAGATTAAAGGTGATCGACTGTTGATTCACTTTCGTGTCTTCGACCAATAAAATATTGCCGACTAATGAAGGGATCACTAAAGGTTTAGGGGCAATATTGCCTCGGTTAAGGATAGACTCGCATTCACCATCATATTTTTGGCAAACTATAGTCACACAGAATCTTGAGCCTTTGCCAAGGGTAGACTCCAATTCAACCGCACCTCCCATTAATTCAACCATACTTTTAGTGATAAATAATCCCAATCCACTGCCACCAAAATTCCGGGTGATACTAGAATCAGCTTGGCGGAAATATTCAAATATTAACGTTTGTTTATCTCTCGCAATACCCTCGCCGGTATCAATCACTTCTAACTGTAAGGTGCTGGTACTCACTAAAAATTTCACATGCAAACTGACACTGCCAGTTTCAGTGAACTTACTCGAATTACTAAATAAATTATGTATCATTTGTTGAATCGTGTATGGTCTGCCATTACCAATTCAGTTATAACAGAGTCCATTATCAGAACAAAATCAAGCTGTTTCTTTCTGCACTTAAAAAGGTAAATTTGTTCAATATTTTGTAGCAAGTTAGGAAGGTTAAAGCGTATGGCTTCAAGTTCTATTTTTGATTTTAATCTTAATTATATCTAGTACTAAACTTAACAAACTGGTTAAGTGGCCAGCACCGTTAATAATATTAGTCAGATTTTGTACTTGTTTTGCGATTTAGTTGGTGTTGCAATAATACCTCCTCAAAACCAACAATCGCGGTCAAAGGTGTCCTGATTGCATGATTCATCTTGGTTAAAAATTCTGATTTAGATTAGTTTGCTGCGTAAGCTTCTGTTTTCGCTTTTTCTGCTTCTCTGGTGCGCTCTAAGATCTGTTTTTCTAAGTTCTCTTTGAAGTCTTCTAATTCTTGATTACGCTAAATAATTCTAAAGATTGTTGTTCTAAAATAACTTTCACAGGTAGCCAAGCCTGCCGCTTTCTTTGATAACGCCTTTTTAGTATGTCTTCATTCATAAGATTGTTGGTGTTTGTATATCAATATCTCTGATTACTATATTCCTTAATATAATTTTATAATTTCATTTTACCGAAAAATTCATTAAACATGTTGAAACTGTTATTTTTATGGTCTGTACTTGCCCAAATCCATGGGCATTGGTACAGTTAGCACAATATTAATATTATCAATCAAAGTGCGGTTTTTACATGTTCAAAAAGTTACGGGGAATGTTTTCCAACGATTTGTCAATTGACCTCGGCACAGCAAATACCCTTATTTACATCAAAGATCAGGGTATTGTGCTCAATGAACCATCTGTTGTAGCTATTCGTCAAGAACGTGCCGGTGGGCCTAAAAGTGTTGCGGCCGTTGGGCGTGAAGCCAAACAAATGTTAGGTAGAACGCCAGGTAACATAAAGGCTATTCGTCCCATGAAAGATGGGGTGATTGCAGACTTTTATGTGACAGAAAAAATGCTTCAACATTTTATCAATCAAGTACATGATAATAACTTTTTACGTCCCAGCCCAAGAGTGCTGGTGTGTGTGCCTTGTGGCTCAACTCAAGTTGAACGACGAGCTATTCGTGAGTCCGCTTTAGGTGCAGGTGCCCGAGAAGTCTACCTGATTGATGAACCCATGGCGGCAGCTATTGGGGCTTGCTTACCGGTTTCAGAAGCGACAGGCTCTATGGTGGTGGATATTGGTGGCGGTACGACAGAAGTAGCCATTATTTCACTCAACGGTATCGTTTATTCGTCTTCAGTGAGAATTGGTGGCGACAAATTTGATGAATCGATTATTTCTTATGTTCGTCGTAACTTTGGTTCACTTATAGGCGAGGCAACAGCTGAACGTATTAAGCATGAGATTGGTGCTGCCTACCCAGGTGAAGAATTAGAAGAGATTGAAGTGAGTGGCCGTAACTTAGCAGAAGGCGTACCACGTAGATTCACACTTAACAGTAATGAAATTCTTGAAGCTTTACAAGAGCCTTTAACCGGTATTGTGTCTGCAGTTATGGTGGCACTTGAACAATCACCACCAGAATTGGCCTCAGATATCTCTGAGCGTGGCATGGTGCTGACCGGTGGTGGGGCTTTACTTAAAGATCTAGACCGTCTTCTTATGGAAGAAACCGGTATACCAGTGGTGATTGCAGATGATCCACTGACTTGTGTCGCTAAGGGCGGTGGTAAAGCATTTGAAATGATTGATATCCATGGAGGAGATCTCTTTAGCTACGAATAGTCGCAATTGAAATTTCATAGTAAACAAGGCGACATATTGTCGCCTTTGGGCAGACAATAATGAATTTAATGTTTTCAAGTGGACCCTTTCTGCCCAACCGACTTGTGCTGAGTCTTTTGCTGTCTGTGGCACTTATTCTGTTCGACCATAAGTTAGATGGATTTGGCACCACGAGAGTATATCTCAATTCATTGGTCAGCCCACTGCAATACTTAGCCAACCTACCTGGCCAAATGCTCAATGCCAGCGCAAGTCGTTTTGTTTCTCACGAACGCTTATTTAATGACAATGCTAAGTTGACCCATGATGCAATAGTGATGAACGGCCAACTGCAGCGCTTAATTTTTTTACAACAAGAAAATGACCGTTTACGCAGCCTATTAAATTCCCCAGTACAAGACAATACTCGCAAAATTGTCGCTGAGCTCATGGCAGTGGATAACAACCCTTATAGTCATCAAATAGTCATTAACAAAGGCGCTATTAATAGTGTGTTTGAAGGGCAACCCGTTTTAGATGATAAAGGCATTGTTGGACAAATTATGCAAGTGAGTTCAACTAATAGCCGCGTGTTACTCATAGCAGATGTTACCCATGCCATACCAGTTAGAGTAGCGCGGAATAACGTACGTTTAATTGCTTCTGGTTCTGGCAGCTTGGATGAGCTATTAATACAACATGTGGCACATAGTAGTGATCTAAAAATTGGTGATATATTGTTATCCTCAGGCTTAGGTAATATATTTCCAGAAGGTTACCCAGTAGCAACTATCATATCCATTATTCGAGATGAAAGTAGGCCATTTTCCCAAGTCAGAGCAAAACCTATTGCTCAACTTGACCGGTTAAAATACTTATTATTACTCTGGTCAGAGCGCTCATCTGAAGAAAAACAAGCAAAAGAAGAGATGGTGCCAAAATGAGCTTACGCAATTATTCTATCGCGCTGAGCATTGTGATTGCATTGGTACTTCAGATTATGCCCATGCCCGCTATGGCCGATTTGTACCGTCCAGATTGGGTCTTGTTGGTACTGAGTTATTGGGCACTGGCGTTACCCAACAGGGTCAATATAGGCGTGGCGTTTTTTACTGGCCTAATACTAGATATATTACTTGGCACTAGCATGGGTGTGCATAGCTTCGCTATGTGTTTATGTATTTATGTATTAGCTGTAAACCATAAACGTCTTCGCAATTATTCTGTTTGGCATCAATCTATTATTATTGGCATTATAGCGGCCTTATACAACTTGGTGATTTTTTGGGTTCAACATTTAATCACCGATATATATTTTTTGTTAAATTACCTCTGGCCCGTCTTAAGTTCAATGGTGATATGGCCTTGGTTATTCTGGTTACTGCGTAAAATTCGTCGCCAGCTGCGACTGAACTAATGATGTTACTTCTAGCCTCACAGTCTCCTCGCAGAGCTGAATTACTGAAACAAACAGGCATACCGTTTCGTCAATATCCAGTGGATATTGACGAAACAGTGCTAACCCATGAAACCCCTGACAAGTACGTTCGAAGAATGGCTCAAGAAAAGTCTAGTTTAGGTTACAAAAGGGCAGGGGCCAAAAAGCTAGTGTTGGGTTTGGACACAATAGTCGTCACTGAAGGCAATATTTTGGGTAAACCCAAAGACAAAGCTGACGCGGTGCGTATGTTGAATTTATTGTCCGATAGTACCCACCAAGTATTAACGGCCGTTACTATCACTAACTGTAAACAACAAAAAACCATTGTGGTTGAAACTCAGGTCTGTTTTGGGGCTCTTAGTAACGAGCAAATAGCATGGTATTGGACAACTGGTGAGCCACAAGATAAAGCTGGAAGCTATGGCATACAAGGACTAGGCGGTCAATTTGTGAAACATATTCACGGTAGTTATAGCGCTGTTGTAGGATTGCCTTTATACCAAACAAAAATGTTATTAACCGAATTTGGGATTATTAATGAGTGCTGAACTATTAATCAATGTTACCCCTTCTGAATCACGCGTGGCCTTGATTGAAAACGGTATCTTGCAAGAAATCCATATAGAAAGGCACACAAAACTTGGTTTGGTGGGTAATATTTATCGTGGAAAAGTGAGTCGAGTATTACCCGGCATGCAAGCGGCATTTGTAGACATAGGCTTAGATAAGGCGGCATTTTTACATGCCTCTGACATTGCGGTTCATAGCGAAGTAGAAGAAGATGTTTTAGCTAACCATATCGTAAAGCGTGATATCCGAGAGCTCGTAAGAGACGGACAAAATATTGTTGTTCAAGTGGTTAAAGACCAAATTGGTACTAAAGGCGCAAGACTTACCACCGATATTACTATCCCGTCTCGTTATCTAGTATTTATGCCAAGTGTTGAACACGTAGGTGTGTCACAACGCATTGAAGATGAGGTAGAAAGAGAGCGCCTCAAATCTTTAGTTCAAGGTTTTTGCAGCGAAGAGGGAGGTTTTATTTTACGTACTGCAGCCGAAGGAGTAAAAGAGCAGGAGCTGACCCAGGATGCTGATTTTCTAAAACGTCTGTGGCAAAACATTCGTTCTAAAATGAAAAACAAATCTCACATTTTGTATGAAGACTTACCTTTAGCTCGTCGCGTTTTAAGAGACTTTGTGGGCACTACGTTAGATAGAATTAGAGTCGATTCGAAGCTTTCTTTACAAGAATTGCAGCAATTTACTAACGAATATGTACCAGAGCTGCATAAGCTTTTAGAGTATTACCCTGGCGAAAGGCCTATTTTTGACCTATACGATGTAGAAAATGAATGTCAGCGCTCCTTAGAAAGGCGAGTAGATTTAAAATCTGGGGGTTATCTGATCATTGACCAAACTGAAGCCATGACTACCATCGATATCAATACTGGCGCTTTTGTGGGCCATCGTAATTTAGAAGAAACCATTTTCAATACCAATATTGAGGCCACTCAGGCTATTGCTCGGCAACTCAGGTTACGCAACTTGGGAGGCATGATCTTAATCGACTTTATCGATATGACAGTAGAAGACCACAAAAGAAGAGTGATGCATAGCCTTGAAATCGCCACCAGTAAAGATAGGGCCAAAATCAATATTCATGGCTTTACTGTGCTTGGCCTAATTGAAATGACACGCAAAAGAACCCGAGAAAGTCTGGAGCATGTTTTATGTGGTGAATGTCCAGTATGTAAAGGTCGCGGCTCGGTAAAAACGGTAGAAACTGTATGTTTTGAGATCATGCGCGAAATTGTTCGAGTCAATCGTGCCTATGACGCAGATAAATTTGTAGTCTATGCATCACCAGCCGTTGCCGACGCATTGCTTGGTGAAGAGTCACATATGCTAGCTGAACTCGAGATATTCGTAACTAAGCAGATTAAGGTCCATACTGAGCTTCTATACAACCAAGACAAGTTCGATGTCGTCATGATGTAAGTAGATGAAAAACCTCTATTCCAAACCTAAAAGTGTGTCATTTTATGCCGCTTATCTGATCAAAAAACTATGGGCATTGGTTGCTTTGAGTTTGGTTGTGGTTGCTGTGATCATTAGTGTGGTGCGTTATTCACTGCCTTATATGAACCTTCAAAAACATCATCTAGAACAATGGTTATCAGGACAAGTAGGAGCAGAGCTTACCATTGGCGAAATTAGTGCGAAATGGCAAAGAGTAGGTCCGGCAATAATACTCCGCGACATACAATTAGTTCAAAACACACCTTTAATACAAAACATACCATCACCCATTAGCCTAACGATTGCCGAAACAGCCATCGAAGTGGATTTTTGGCAATCTTTACGAGCCGGACAAATTCAATCAAATAAGTTTGATCTGCGCGAAATGGAATTGAATATTGATCTTGCCTCTTTAGAGCAAGAAGAGACCCAGTATCCAATAGTGGAGGCGCTAGAAAAGTTATTTTTGCAACAACTGCAGCTGTTTTCTATTAGTCAAAGCAAAATAATAATCAATACCAGAAATAATCAACAACAAGTAGTGCTTATTGACCAGGTATCTTGGATTAATCAGGAAGACCACCACCAAGGTGTGGGTCAGCTTCAAATAGAAGAAATCGCAAAAAACTCTACCTCTTTTATTCTTGATTTATATGGCAATCAAGAAAAACTCTACGGCACTTTTTTTGCTAAAGGAGAAGAAGTTGACTTATCTCCTTGGGTTGAACAATGGCTACCCAACAAAAACAAGTTAGTTGAGAGTCGTAGTAGTTTTGTTATGTGGGCGACGATTAAGGATAAATCGCTACAGTCTGTGCAACTTGACTTGTCCAATAGTCGCTTTGAGTGGCAAAGTTCAGAAAATGGTAGTCCAGAAAACAACCTCAAGGCTGCAGTGCTAGGTGGCCAAATTAATGCCAGTCCAGTGAATAATGAATGGTTATTTAATCTCAATAATTTGACCATGCAAATAAATAACAATGTGCTGGTATCAAACTGGTTGGGTAAAATTGACCAAACTGGCGCATTTACGTTGCAACATAGCCAACTGATAAAATTGGAGGCGGTATTACCCATGTTAGCCTTGGTAATCGAGCCCAACCAACTACAGTCACTTGAATCATTGCAACCACAAGCAACATTAAATTCGTTAAATATTCATCGTACGCTAAGCGGCGATATGGCGGTTAAAGCTTCAATTAGCGATATACAGTGGCAACAAACAAAATTTATTCCTGGTATGGCTGGTTTGGCAACCGAACTAAATTGGTTTAACGGTGATGGGCAATTAAGTCTAAAAAGTCAATCAGGGCAACTATCGATCAATAAGTTGTTACCAGACAATATTGAGTATCAGCAATTTTACGCTGATGTGTATATTCAGACCTCTGAGCAAAACGTCACCATTTTAGCTGAAAACACGTTGTTTAAAAGTGACCTTATTAGCCTTCGCCCTAACATCTTTTATCGCAGCATCGATAATTACTTAGGTTTTTCAACAACGATTGAAGCGATTGATGTAGTACAACTACCCAAACTTTATCCCACAGAGTTTATGGGGCTTAAGACTAAAAGTTATTTCATTAACTCTTTACAGCAAGGGGAAATAGAAAGCGCTCAAGTCATATGGCATGGCGCAGTCAACGCCTTTCCCTTTGAACAAAACCAAGGCGTTTTCCAAGCTCAACTCAAAGTGGCGGATGGAAAATTGAAATTTGCATCACCATGGCCTGCACTGAGCAATTTTGATATCAATTTATTGTTCGAAAATAAAAGCTTGACCATGACCAGCCAAAAAGCGCAATTACTGGATGTAACGCTAACTGACTTATCTGCACATATTCCTGAATTGGCTGCCAATGCTGTTTTAAATATAGATGCAAATGCCCAAGCCGATGGGCAACAGGTGGCTGATTTAATGCTGCAAAGCAGCCTTGGGGACACATTAGGTAAAACCTTACAACAAGTAAAAGTGAGTGGACCTGTAAAAACCCAGTTACATCTTTATATCCCTCTGACTGGTGAGAAGATGAGCGTCAAAGGCAAGGTGTTGTTGGTCAAAAACCAAGTTGAGTTACCTAGCTTAGATATTCTATTAGAGCAAGCCGATGGCACAGTCAGTTTTATTAACCATAAAATAACCACAAACGGTCTTGAGGCTCAGTTGTTAAAACAACCTATAAAACTCTCGTTTACAGGTGCGCAGGAGGACAAAGGTTATCAAGCAAACATTAATATTAACGGGGATTGGCAGGTTACGCCTTTACTTGAATCATTTTCTGATGGCTTAACAAAATACCTATCTGGAAGCAGTAACTGGACAGCAGACATTGCCCTGACGCTACCCACCCAAGGCTACGAATACACCGCACAAATATTCAGTGAACTCACCCAACTGAACTCAGACTTACCGGCCCCCTTTTCCAAGGCCTTAGCACAATCATTACCTCTAGTAGTCACCAGTCAAGGTAATGAACGAGCCTCATCAATCAAAGTCACGTTGGGACAGGACGTTGAATTTAATGGCAACTTACCTCATCAAGATATGCAATTTTCTCGCGCACACTTAGCCATTGGCCAATCAGATATGATGGGCATGGGCTTAGGTTTTAGCGTATCTGCCAATTTACTAGAGCTAGATGTTAGCGCTTGGTATGAGACTATTAATACACTTCTCAATGACCTCCCCGATAACAACGACAAAACATTACTAGAGGCACCAAAGCGTATTTTCATCAAAGCAGACAATACTTTGTTCGCATCACAAACGCTGACAGGATTAGAAGTGGTCGCCAAAAATACCAGTGATAGTTGGCTTTTTGATATCAATGCCAAAGAAACACGGATGGAAGTGGCTCTATACAAAGATTGGTTAAACAAAGGTGTTGATATTAAGGCTGATTTTATTGAATTCACAGAGTGGCAAGACTCTCGAACGGGTAAAGTCGAGGCACTATCAACCGCGCCGATTAAATTTGCTGCCAACATTGATACTTTACCGCCTGTGAGCTTTTCTTGTATCCGCTGTCGATTTCTGGATAACGACTTAGGCAAAATTGATTTTGACCTGTCTCGGTCCGCCACAGGTATGAAGATAGACCAAGTACGCTTAAAAAATGCGCATGGTCTATTTTATGGCTCTGGAGACTGGTTTTTAACCAACGGCCAAAGTAGTACACGTTTAAAGGGTGAATTTAGCAGCTCGGATTTTGGCGCATTTCTCAAAGATCTTAAATTGGACTCAGGTATCAAAGATTCAAAAGCCAGTTCCAAATTCGATTTAAGTTGGAGGCGCGCGCCTTACGAATTTAACTTTGAAACACTGAATGGCCAAATAGATTGGCGTTTAACAGATGGCTATTTGACAGAAGTAAGTGACCAAGGCTCACGAATATTCAGCTTACTTAGCCTCGACTCGTTGGTCCGTAAGCTAAAGCTTGATTTTAGAGACATATTTTCCAAAGGATTTTTCTACGACAAAATTAATGGCAGTGTTCAGCTAGAAAATGGCACCGCTTATACCCAAGACACCTTAGTCGATGGAGGAGCTGGCGAAATCACTATGGAAGGTTACACCGACTTAAACGCCCAGCAGCTCAATTACCAAATTGAGTTCGCCCCAAATGTGACATCCAGCTTGCCTGTGATAGTGGCATGGATGGTCAATCCAGCTACAGCATTGGCCGCCCTTGCGCTGGATCAAATGCTGACTTCAGCCAAGGTAATTTCTAATATCAAGTTTTCACTCACTGGCACCTTGGACGATCCACAACTCACAGAATTAGGTCGCGATAGCAAAGAAGTATCCTTGCCAGCACGGGTAAATCCAGTGCCTAAAACAGAAATCCCCTCCCTGTTTATAGATCGAAAATTTGATGACCCGGTCGATATAAAACTCCCTGATGAATTACCAGTAAGTGGCTAATGCCTGCCCAAATGTTGTAGCCATTCAAATGACATCTTCTCCCTTAGTTAAAGATAATCTTTTATTTGTAGAGCAGCAACTTAAGTTATTGCCCACACACAGACCCTGTTTGGTGGTATTGCCAGAATGTTTTGCGTGTTTTGGTGGTGATGACAAATTAATGATGGATATCGTAGAAGACCTGCATCTAGGTCCCATTCAACATAAGCTTAAGCAATTGGCTAAACAATATAACGTCTGGTTAGTGGCGGGCAGTTTGCCCATTTCATGCCCATCAACTGGCAAATACACAGCTTCTTGTTTATTAATCAATGATCATGGAGAGACGGTCGAAGAGTATCAAAAAATACACCTTTTTGATGTTCAAGTGGCAGATAATACTCGGGCATATATGGAGTCTTGCCACACTCAGGCAGGCAATACGTTAATAGTCACTCATACCCCCTTTGGTAACCTTGGCCTAGCCGTTTGTTACGATATTCGTTTTGCTGGCATGTTCACTGCCATGAATCAGATTGCACCGCTAGACGTATTAGCGCTACCCGCTGCGTTTACACATCAAACGGGGAAGGCTCACTGGCATCCATTGCTGAAAGCCCGTGCAATTGAAAATCAATGTTATATCGTTGCCGCGAATCAAACAGGTCAACATCGGAATAAGCGACAAACTTACGGTCACTCCTGTATCATCTCACCGTGGGGTGAAACGTTGATTGAATTACCCCATGATACCGGCATGATATATGCCCAACTTAATCATCAATTACTCGCTGATATCCGCACTAAAATGCCCGTTTATCAGCACAACAAATTCAGGAGTCACCTTGTCTAATTTGGTAGAAGAAAACTTACTAGATGCATCGGATCTAACCCGCTCCACATTAGAGTCAGCGCTAGATACCATATATCAACATGACAACGATTTTGCTGATTTGTATTTTCAGTCAAGCCAACACGAAACCTGGGTACTTGAAGACGGTATCATCAAAGAAGGTAGCTACAATATTGAACGCGGTGTGGGCGTTCGAGCCGTTAGTGGAGAAAAAACCGGCTTTGCTTATTCGGATGAAATATCCCCAGAAGCATTAATGAAAGCCGCAAAAGCTTCACGCAGTATTTCCAAGTCAGGTGGCAAACATAAAGTCGCGTCACTCAACCCAAGTCACCCCGCCAGTCGATACCATGCCCAAAATCCACTTTTGGGTATGCAAGAACAAGAAAAAATAGCGCTATTGCGAGCTGCAAATGAATACATCCGTAAGCAGGAAAGCGCCCTTACCCAAGTGGTAATTAGTATTAGCGGAGTATATGAAGAAATTTTAATTGCAGCGACAGACGGCACTTTTTGTAGCGATATTCGCCCGCTTATACGTTTCAACTGTTCGGTATTGATGGAAAAAGACGGACGCCGAGAAAGAGGCAGTTCAGGTGCCGGTGGACGATATGCTTATGATTATTTTGTCGCACAAGACGATGGCCGCCCCCGCTATCAACAAGTAGCTGATGAAGCCATTCATATGGCAAGAGTCAATATGCAAGCTGTGCCAGCCCCCGCAGGGAAAATGCCGGTTGTGTTAGGAAATGGTTGGCCAGGCGTATTGTTACATGAAGCAGTAGGCCATGGTTTAGAAGGTGACTTTAATCGTAAAGGCGCGTCTACTTTCAGTGGTCGTATCGGTGAACAAGTTGCATCCAAAGGCTGTACGGTTGTTGATGATGGTACATTAGCCAACAGACGTGGCTCTCTCAGCGTTGATGACGAAGGCACACCGACTCAACACAATGTGTTAATTGAAGACGGTATTCTTAAAGGTTACATGCAAGACAAACTCAACGCGCGCTTGATGGGTGTTGCTCCCACCGGTAATGGCCGACGTGAATCTTATGCTCATTTGCCTATGCCACGTATGACCAATACCTATATGTTAGGCGGTGAATTTCCACCAGAAGAAATCATTGCATCCATAGAAAAGGGCATTTATGCCCCTAACTTTGGCGGTGGTCAGGTTGATATCACCTCAGGAAAATTTGTATTTTCTACCTCCGAAGCTTACTTAATCGAAAAAGGTATCATCACCACTCCTATCAAAGGCGCAACCTTAATTGGCAATGGCCCAGAAGCCATGCAAAAAATTTCTATGATAGGTAATGATTTAGCCTTAGATAAAGGGGTTGGTGTGTGCGGTAAGGATGGGCAAAGTTTGCCCGTTGGTGTAGGTCAACCCACCCTTAAAGTAGATGGGTTAACCGTTGGTGGTACAGCTTAACCTTACGCAACCCCAAGCTTAGATAGGATACGAGCTACGCTTGTCGAAAGGTGAATCAGTGCAGCCAACAACACTGCAGCATTAAGGAATAAGGGTACAAGCTACTTACATTTAATGCGTACTTACATGTAAGATAAAGTTATAACATAGCGGCATTAACGAGTATTAACGAGCATTAAATGAAGCAAGACACAAACGCTAGTTTTTGGGGTTTAAGCCCTATTTTGATATTTGTATTGATGGTTTTGTTGTCTGGGGTAGTTGGCCAAGACTTTACACTTATGCCCATTCTCGTAGCTTTTATGCTTGCTGCAGCTTATGCCTTGGCTATTAATCCTGGCAACACGCGCTTAAGTTTACATCAAAAGGTCGACATTTTTTGCCATGGCGCCGGCGACAAAACCATCGTGCTGTTGGTTTTTATTTTTCTTATGGCGGGTGCCTTATATGCCTTAACCATCGATATTGGTGCACGGGACGCCACAGTGAATTGGGCCTTAGATATTATTCCCGCGCAATTTTTGCTACCTGGCTTATTTGTGGTTTGCTGCGGAATTTCTTTTGCCATGGGCACCTCAATGGGCACCATTACCGCTCTTGCACCCATTGGCATCGGTTTAGCCGAAAATCTTGGCATACCCCCCGCATTGGCGTTAGGTGTGGTCATTGGCGGTGGTATGTTTGGAGATAATTTATCTTTTATATCAGATACCACCATCGCGGCTACACGCACCCAGGGCGTGAAATTAAAGGATAAATTTAAAGCTAATCTGATTATTGCTTTACCCGCTGCTCTTATTACTATTGCGGCTTTATTTTTTATTGAGGTAAAGGTCGAAACAGCCATGACAGGGCAAGACTATAATCCCTGGCTGATGCTGCCCTACTTAATGATCATCGTAACGGCGCTGCTAGGGATAAACGTAATTGTGGTATTGGGTTTTGGGATCTTAACGGCGGCAATTATCGGTTTAAGTAACGGCACGTTTACCGGCTGGGAAGCCTTGCAGAGTATTCAAAAAGGTATTGATTGGATGCAAAATCTCGCCATTATCGCCCTAACCATTGGCGGCATTGTCAGTTTGATGAAGGCTTATGGTGGCTTAACATGGTTAATGAATGTGATTTGCGCCAGAATAAAAACGAAAAAGGAGGCTGAGTTTGGTATTGCTTCATTGGCCTGTTTGTTAGACCTATCCATCGCTAATAACACTATCAGTATTGTTACGGCTGGCCCTATTGCCAAAGACTTAAGCCAGACCTATCAAATTGACCCAAGGCGAACCGCCAGCCTCTTAGATATTTTTTCTTGCGGCTGTCAGGGTCTGGTGCCCTACGGCAGCCAAATGCTCACAGTTTCTGCCTTGGCGGGTCTTTCACCCTTAGCGATCACACCTTACACCTGGTACCCCATGTTGTTATTGATGTTCGCCTCACTTGCCATTATCTTTGGTCTTCCCCACTTTAAACAATCTGCACAAGACGAGTTTGTGACTAAACAAGATTGAGTCGTTACGGTCAGAACTCCTTTTTTTTAATTTAAGTGACGAAGGGTCTTTTAGAACAACAATGGATATGCATTAGACATATCCTTTTGTCTTCCCTTTCAGAATAGCAGCATGCGCAGTTCAAATTGACGTTCTTAATAATATGTCGATGCATGCTGTTGTGGTTGAATTAACCGGACACTTCAATAAAGGATTATAATCCTGTTAATTGAGGTGAATATGACTAGACGAACAAATAAACATTATCCCGCAGAATTTAAACAAGAAGCGGTCGCTCTGGTAATAGAGCAAGACTATCCAATCGTACAAGCTGCTGCATCTTTAGGTGTGACAGACAAACTACTTTACAACTGGGTAGCTAAGCATAAGAAACAGGCACTAGGTGACGTGTTGTCTGGCGATGAACGAGCAGAGTTAATTCAACTCAGGAAGGATAATAAACGTCTACAAATGGAGCGTGAAATCCTAAAAAAGGCCAGTGCCTTCTTCGCGAAAGAAATGAAGTAAGATATTCTTTTATAAGTGAGCTTGATGCGAAGTATCCGGTGTCAGTTGCTTGTAAAGTGATGGAAGTGAGTTCGTCAGCATACTACGCATGGCTAAAAAAACCTGGTGAACTCATTAGCGCTCAAACGCTGAGATTGTATCGACGAGCCAAAGCATTATTCAAGGCAAGTCGAAACAGTTTAGGCAGCAGAGAGCTTGCTAAAGCACTACGCAAAGAAGGCTTTGAAATAACGCGGTATCGCGCCATTAAGTTAATGGAACGGCTTAAATTAGTTGTGACTCAGCGAATAGCTTATAAAGTGACAACCAAGCGCAAACACAGTGATGCTGTGTGTTCTGGTCAAGTCCAACCGGACACTTTTCTAAAGGAGTTTTCAAATTCAATTGGCGATTGATCCAAATTAGCTGAATGTAGTCGCTCAACATTATAATATTTCATGTACCTAGCAACATCTTCTCGCATATGTGTTCGAGTGGGCTGCGGTACTTTAAACAACCAATCATGCTTTAAACTTCCAAAGAAGCGCTCCACAACAGCATTATCCCAGCAAGCTCCAACATCTCCCATACTAGCTCGACACTCTAATCGCGACAGTAGATTTCTAAAGCCTTTACTCGTGTACTGAGAGCCTCTGTCACTGTGAAACACCAAACCTTTTGGTGGTTTGCGTAAATTATGAGCCTTTGTCAGTGCTTGCTCGACCAAATCACGCGTCATGCGTTTTGATATATGCCAACCTACAATCCGGCGTGAATACAAATCCATGACAATGGCTAAGTACAACCAGCCCTCACCAGTCTTTAAATAGGACACATCACCCGCCCAAATTTGATTGGGTCCAACAGGATTGAAATTCATATTTAGCAAGTTGTCAGCCACAGCATCACTGTGTTTGCGCTTGGTTGTCACTTTATAAGCTATTCGCTGAGTCACAACTAATTTAAGCCGTTCCATTAACTTAATGGCGCGATACCGCGTTATTTCAAAGCCTTCTTTGCGTAGTGCTTTAGCAAGCTCTCTGCTGCCTAAACTGTTTCGACTTGCCTTGAATAATGCTTTGGCTCGTCGATACAGTCTTAGCATTTGAGCGCTAATGAGTTCACCAGGTTTTTTTAGCCATGCGTAGTATGCTGACGAACTCACTTCCATCACTTTACAAGCAACTGACACCGGATACTTCGCATCAAGCTCACTTATAAAAGAATATCTTACTTCATTTCTTTCGCGAAGAAGGCACTGGCCTTTTTTAGGATTTCACGCTCCATTTGTAGACGTTTACTATCTTTCCTGAGCTGAATTAACTCTGCCCGTTCATCACCAGATAATGCATCACCTAGTGCCTGTTTCTTATGCTTAGCTACCCAGTTGTAAAGTAGTTTGTCTGTCACACCTAAAGATGCAGCAGCTTGTACGATTGGATAGTCTTGCTCTATTACCAGAGCGACCGCTTCTTGTTTAAATTCTGCGGGATAATGTTTATTTGTTCGTTTAGTCATATTCACCTCAATTAACAGGATTATAATCCTTTATTGAAGTGTCCGGTTAATTCAACCACAACAGTGGCTGACAACTTGCTAAATATGAATTTCAATCCTGTTGGACCCAATCAAATTTGGGCGGGTGATGTGTCCTATTTAAAGACTGGTGAGGGCTGGTTGTACTTAGCCATTGTCATGGATTTGTACTCACGCCGTATTGTGGGCTGGCATATATCAAAACGCATGACGCGTGATTTGGTCGAGCAAGCACTGACAAAGGCGCATAATTTACGCAAGCCAGTCAAAGGTTTGGTGTTTCACAGTGACAGAGGCTCTCAGTACACGAGTAAAGGCTTTAGAAATCTACTGTCGCGATTAGAGTGTCGAGCTAGTATGGGAGATGTTGGAGCTTGCTGGGATAATGCTGTTGTGGAGCGCTTCTTTGGAAGTTTAAAGCATGATTGGTTGTTTAAAGTACCGCAGCCCACTCGAACACATATGCGAGAAGATGTTGCTAGGTACATGAAATATTATAATGTTGAGCGACTGCATTCAGCCAATTTGGATCAATCGCCAATTGAATTTGAAAACTCCTTTAGGAAAGTGTCCGGTTGGAGTTGACCAGAACATGCCCACTAAATTATTCACAGGTTTGCAGAAGGCTAAGAAACAAGGAAGTTCCTCATCTAAAGGCGTCATATTAACTCCAGGTTTTGACACCAGCGCGGCTACGTTGGCAATAAAATCCAACGGTTCAAAGAACACATAACTTCGCAAATCACCTTTGGTGCCGTCACGGTAGAGTGTATTCAGTGGATATAGAAACTTTTCATAAGTATTATTGACAACCTTTTTTGACCTCTAGAGCGGGTTATGTAACAGCACAGTCTTTCGAGTTTACGCCTGTCCCAAGAGTTGATCATGACACCTGCATGGAGCCTGAACCTTTCCACATGTGAAGCACATCCTGTCGCTAACTATTGCTCTGCCATAGTTGCATTGATTTGAAAATAAAGACGTTCGTCCTTACTGTTTGCCCGGCTTCATTTATAAACTATTTTCTCTGTACAATTTAATTTTTTCAAGATGCAATCCCACTTTTGATCTTTACGCAGCCAAACCTTGATTGTAATAGACTTTAATCGATAACTTTTCATAGAAAGCTAACTTTCATTTAAACCAAAGTCGTCAATAACCACTCTTGTTTTAGGAAAACCATTATTCACATCAATATTTTGTAATTCATTTTCACTGGTTTCTAATACATAACATATTGCAGGAAAGGGAATGAGCTTAGCGGATGTTCCCTTTTTAATTGATAATGCGAACTGCTTAGTGTGATTACCACAAATTTCATGCACGTATGATACGGAGGTTACTTCCATCAATATTTGCTGAGAACTTAAACTATCAACTGCTTGATTATAGTTGCCCAACGAAAGTAAAAAATCAGTTTGATAGATGAAACTACTGCCACAATGCCGCGATATACCACAGCGTGTCATAAAGGTTTTTTTTGCTTAAAGTTTACAATATAGGCCTCATTTACATTCCAAATAGGGTAATCCGCTTGCTCTTCTAAATACTGCACAATATTGATGTTAATCCAGACATCAGCATCAACAATATACACATATTTTGGATTAAATTATTTGGCATATAAAAGAGCCGAAAACATTCCTGTATCTTGTCACTTCTATAGAAAAGTATTTCTTGGGGTAACAAGAAATATCTTGGTCAGAGTTAGAGAAGGCTTTTAAGTATTCATCAAGTATCGGGGGTACTGGAAAATCAATAATTTTATAATGAATATGTTCATTGAGAAATTCAATAACGGGTTTATCATTACAAACAACCACGAATATAAAAATTAGCATTACCTTGGGAGCATATTTAACGAGCCGTCATTTCAAATAAAGCCACGGCTTTTTTATAACTATTTGTGTTGTGAGGATGCCTAATCAAAGTAATAAATACTAGCAAGTTGGGCTCCCAAAATGTTTAAACTAGGAGACTTCAATGTGGTGAGTAAGACCACATCTCAGACATATAAATACTTTTCTTTCAGCAGGCAATCAAAATACTCGATGGTTTTTTTAACCCCGTCTTGTAATTGAACATTAGTTTGCCAATTCAATAATTCTTTGGCAAGGGTGTTATCAGGTCTCCTTTGTTTGGGGTCATCTTGTGGAAGAGGTTTAAAAACCAACTTGGATGAACTGCCAATTAAATCAATCACCATATTTGCTAATTGCAACATACTAAATTCATTAGAATTACCCAAATTGATAGGGCCGGACACGCCATCAGCACTATTCATTAGTTTAATAAAGCCTTCAATCAAATCATCCACATAACAAAACGAACGCGTTTGACTACCATCACCATATATTGTTATCGGCTCTCCTTTTAGAGCTTGGACAATAAAGTTAGACACCACCCTGCCATCATTAGGGTGCATATTAGGCCCATAGGTGTTGAATATCCTAGCGACTTTTATGTTTATATTATGTTGCTGGTGGTAACTAAAAAATAAGGTTTCTGCACATCTCTTTCCTTCGTCATAACACGCTCTTGGGCCTATAGGGTTAACATGACCCCAGTAGTCTTCAGTTTGAGGATGTATAAGTGGGTCACCATACACTTCACTCGTAGAGGCTTGGAATATCTTTGAATTACCGCGGTTAGCTAAATCGAGCATATTAATTGCACCTAACACGCTAGTTTTAATAGTTTGCGTAGGGTCGTGCTGGTAATGTATAGGGGACGCTGGACAGGCTAGATTATAAATTTCATCCACGTCTACATGTAAGGGTAAAGTTATATCGTGTCGCATTAACTCAAAATGCCGAGAAGACAATAAATCAAGTATATTATCTTTAGTTCCAGTAAAAAAGTTATCTACACAAAGTACATCATTTCCATCTTTTAATAACCGTTTACATAAATGAGAACCCAAAAAGCCAGCACCGCCTGTTACTAATACTCGTTTTCTTAAATGCATAATCGAGACTATTCCTCTTTATTGTGACTTCTAATAGGTTAACAATAATTATTTATGCATGCACCGATGCTTTAGCTAAATAACTTAAAAGTAATTACCCAAACACTCGCTTTAAATAATCAAACATTTACTATTATTTGAAAATATTTGCTATGGATAGCTTTGTAAATGTGTCCTATGCAAACTTAGGCAGCCATCAGGCAAACCAAAACCAGATTATATAACTGCTGTCAGACTCAGCAAAAACTGCCTGTTTTTCGAAGGGGTGTTTGACATGTTTAAGTTGCCTCAGTAAAGGGTAAAGGTATTAAAATTTTGATCATTACATAGACCATCCAGTTAAAACAACTCTGTAATTAGACAGTATCTTTCATATTCCCAACTATTTCTTAAAAAATAGTGATGTTTAACTTTATTTATATGTATATCAAAATAACATCTTATAGTTTATATAACATAAACCTTTACAGGGAATCAGCGGTGTCAAACAATAATGTATCCACTTCAAAAGTTATAATTGATGTAGAAATATATGATGGAAAAGATTCCATTTATTAGGCAAGGCGCGGGTATAAGGTTTTTCTATTGAAGCTAACCCAGCCCTTTGTGATGCCGTAAAAGAAAAAATAAGTTCTGACCCCGATATTTCTATCGAAAATTTTGCTGTAACGAATAGAAAAGAGATCGTGGACTTTTATATTAATAATTTTAATACAGCTTGGAGTTCTGTTTTCAACGATATCGGAAGCAGAAGATAATGGTTCAAAAATTCAAGTTCAGAGAAAGAAGCTTGATGAAATTATTCGCTCATTTGGTGATATTCAACCTGAATATATTAAGATTGATATTGAGGGTATGGGCACTGTTACGCTGAACCACTTGGCTGAAGCTGAAATTTACCCAGCATATATCTCAATCGAAAACGGTATGCCTAAAGATTTATCTACGCTGCATAATATGGGATATAAGCATTTCAAATTTTCAAATCAAAGATATAACCATCTCTAGACAATCTCACAGAATTCGGCACATGGAGAAATCATCAACCACAAATTTTTATCTGGTAGTTCCGGGTTGTTCGGCGAAGATATCAGAGGCGGATGGTTTGACTTCGAAAAGGCCTCAAAGATACCCACTGTTTTGCGTGAGGGCAGAAAAAACGGCTCCCAATAACTTGTTCGCTGATGCAATTGGATGGTTGGATTTACATGCAAAACATAAATAGAAAGAACTATTTTAAGGTTAAAATTTAATCAACATATCACATGGATTTTCTGATTATTTTAATGTGCTAGCTCTTCGAATAATTTACCTAGTCATATATGTTTCTGCGAGATAAAAAACTGAGTAATCGTCTCGTAATCAAAATTTAAAGCTAGTATTAAAACAGTTTTTACAGCCGTATATTCTCAATACTAAGTAAATCGTAAGCTAACTTTTAAGCAAGGAACTTCATGCATAATATTAAGCACATTGTTATTATACGGTTAAGCAAGTAATTTGTGATTGCATAAGCTGTGTAATGTTCATATACGTAGGGAGTTAAATTGTGGGATGTATTATTTTTTGCCCGTTCTTTTAGTCAAAAGAAGCTTGTAATGGAACCACTAGAAATTTAATTTTTAGAAAATATTTTTTACACTTACAAAACTCACTTTAGAACCAAGCGGGCGTGGTTTTCATGTTTGCAAGTAAAAGTGAGACTCGCCCTCAATCTCAGCTTTAATTAAAATAACAAATGCAGGGCGAATATAAATAAATATTAACCGTTTATCATTTCTTTTAAATATTTAAAAAGTTCACGAGAAGCTTTGGGTGGTTTATTATCCACTAGCTCTTTATTAGCCTGTCGCACGTATTGTCGCAATTTTTGCCGATCGAGCAGGGGATAATCAACAATAGTCGATTCAATTTTGCTATCACCTTGCAGTAAAATGTCATCTCTGAGCATTTCAGTTCCATGAAAAGCATCATTTAATTTTTTATGCGCAGATTTAATATTATTCAAGGCATGTTCAATAGCGGCGATGTCTGTATTACGCATGATTTTGCCAATCAACTGCAATTGACGACGATAACCTTCTTTTTTGCGTAAAATTTTACGGGCAAGCATCACTGCATCGAGCAACTCTTCCTGCATAGGAATCTTAGCCAAAGAAGATTGACCAAGATGAACCAAAGACTCGCCTAACTTTTGCATTGCAACCATTTGGGCTTTAATTTGAGTTTTACTGAGTGGTTCGTCTTCTGCACTTACGTCGAATTCAACTTCAACATCTTTGTTTTTTTTCGGGGCAACCATGACTTTATCTTTAGTGATACACTAGTGAAGATTGTAACCCCCATCGCGATAATAAACTACAGTGTAGCCAAATAATGAAGGCCTTATGCAACAACAATTAGCTGAAATACAAAGCATAGTAGAAGACGTTTTAAAATTAGCCAAGGAAAAAGGCGCAACTCAGGCCGAAGCAAGCATGTCTAAAGTAGAAGGCATTGCAGTGTCTTCTCGACTCAAAGATGTGGAAACCGTTGAATTTACGAATGATGGTGGCTTGGGTATCACTGTATACCATGGTAAGAAAAAAGGTAGCGCCTCAACAGCTGATCTATCCCCAAATGCGTTAAAACTTACAGTAGAAAAAGCCATAGAAATAGCTAAACATACCGGTGATGATGATTGCTCTGGTTTAGCTGAAAAAGAGCTAATGGCGTTTGAATTCCCTGATTTAGATTTATTCCACCCTATAGAACTAGACACTGAATATGCCATTCAACAGGTAATTGCTGCTGAAACTAGTGCATTAAACGTAGATCCCCGTATTACAAACTCGGATGGTGCCTCTTATAACGCTAACTTAGGCACCAAAGTATATGGTAACAGCCATGGTTTACTCGCAGGCTATAACAGCAGTCGTTACAGCATGAGTTGCGTGGTAATTGGTGAGCAAGACGGCGAAATGCAGCGAGATTATAGTTATTCAGTAGGCCGTGAAGCAGACATGCTGACTAGCCCAGAACAATTAGGTCTTGAGGCGGCACAATTTACCTTGGGCAGACTAGGTGCTAGAAAAGTCAAGACCTGTAAGGTACCAGTGTTGTTCGATCGCGAAATTGCGGCAGGTCTATTTGGTCATTTTATCAGTGCCATTAGTGGCGGTAGTTTGTATCGAAAATCATCATTCTTATTAGATAAGTTAGGCCAGCAAGTACTACCAAATTGGCTCAATATTACTGAACGCCCCCATATATTGCGGGGATTAGCCAGTTCCCCCTTTGACCATGAAGGTGTTAAAACTCAAGACATGGATGTTATTAGCAATGGGTTACTCAATCACTATCTATTAACCAGTTACTCAGCGCGAAAGCTCAACATGCAAACCACAGGTCATGCTGGTGGTATTCATAATTGGTTTATTCAACATAGCGGTGACTCAGATAAAGAAATGTTAGCAAAACTAGGCACAGGTTTGTTGGTCACTGAACTAATGGGTCAAGGTGTTAATATTGTTACCGGAGACTACTCTAGAGGCGCAGCAGGCTTTTGGGTGGAAAATGGCGTGATCCAATACCCTGTGCACGAAATTACCATCGCTGGTAATTTAGCCGATATGTTAATGAATATAGTGGCGATAGGCGCATTACAAGAAAACCGCGGCAGCATACAAACAGGTTCAGTATTAATTGAGAGTATGCAGATTGCCGGCGAATAATTGCCTCAATAATAGACGCAAGTTTAAGCTCAACCTGGTATCACCAAAAACGGCTCACTATATACCCAATAGTGTGCCGTTTTCTAGTCTTATAAAAAACAGATAAACATTTTTAAGCGCTTAAATCCCAGCATTATCAGCTTGTTTTACCGTGAAATATCTTCCGGTACTGAGATGTAACCTTGTTTATTTCAGTTATAGCGACTGACACCTTGTCATAGATATGATTAACAGCTCCTCCATCAGTTTCATTAGCACGACTAATAGCATACCAAGCGTGATCATAAATAGAATAATCACCTAATGGGGTATAATAACCCAATTCAATAATATTCACGGCCGTCTAGCTGAGAATTGCGAAGTAGTAAGACAAATACATCAGCAGCGCTCCAATAACCTTCACGTAAAATGACAATCCTATATTAATAGTAATGTCCTCCATTTTTTCTTATTCACATATATGGATTCAAAAGCGGCGCGTTTAACAACTATAAAAAACAGCTGTCAGACTAGCAAAATCAAACACCTCATCAGGTAAAATCACACCATATCTATCAATAAAAAACAGGGTGGGCTCTAATTCAACGCTCTTACCTGACACCAACACTTTGCATTCCTACTAATTATCACCTTTGTTACGGTTTTTAATCCCATAAGACAAGTTATATGGCCGGCACATACCTCAATCTTTATCTACTTTATGAAGAAAATCTTAGTGAGAACGTTTAATACAGAAAGCCTCCTGAACCTCATTTGTGGTAGTAAGGAGCGAAACCTAAAAGCACTATTATTAAGGCCATGTTCCTGTTAAATTTTTTGTAATACTCACAACGGTTATTAAGCCCGATACTTTGGGCATAAGCGTATCGTAATCTCGGGTATGTTTGAAAATAGAGTTGTGCTTAACCATAAACATTCTATTCGCCTTATTGAACATTATTGGCTGCTAATTTTTTATATTAGAATGCACAAAAAATCACAACGAATAGCTTTTTAGGAAATAAAAAAGGTCGGGGCCAACCCGACTTACACAATAGACACTAACGATGTAAAAGTTAGCTAGCTTTTATGTGGAAGACGCCAACATCAGCTTGTGTGACCTCTACTTGAGTGCCAGCTACCAAATGTTCGTTGGCCTTTAACTTCCAGTTAATCCCTGAATAATGATATTCAGGGGTTAACTCAGGCGCAACATCCTCCACTAATATAAAACTGTGACCGACTAAGTCACCTTTTACCTTTGTAGTTTCCACCTGAGTTTGCATATTTTTTAAAGACTTCCATAACAAAATAGCTAATATTCCAGTTAGTATGCCTGTGCTAAACATGGCCGACAACCAAGTATCTGGAATAATGCCTATATACAATAAACCTGCGGTGACCACCGCGGCGCAGCCTACAAAAAACAGTACAAAGGTTGAAAAGCCCAACACCGCCACTTCAATGACTAATAAAAGTATGCCAAGAATGAGCAAACTTTCAGCTAAGTTGTTGAATGCCCAATCCATACGTTACCCCTTATTCAACTGATTAATAATGGTCATCGCTTGGGCAACAACACTCGCGGCTTCAGTTGATCCATCGGGTAACAATACAACTGATGATTCTTTGGCAATAGCTTGTTTGGCTTCGATGGCTTTGGTGGCCAAATCCAATTGAATGGCTTTTTGCCCTTCGTCCGTAGCAGCGGCTTCACCCACTTGTCTAAGGGCTTCTGCCTGCGCGGTAGCAACTGCGACTATCGCTTTCGCTTCACCTTCTGCGCGTAATACTTGTTCTTCTTTATCAGCTTCTGCGGCTAAGACTACCGAGGCTTTTTGACCTTCGGCGCGATTAATAGCCGCCTGTCTGTCACCTTCCGATTCTAAAATTTGTGCCCGTTTGACTCGTTCGGCTTTCATTTGCGCTTCCATCGCTTGCATCACAGATTGAGGCGGCACAATATCTTTGATCTCATAACGAAGTACTTGAATACCCCAAGGGCCCGCAGCATCATTGATTGCAGCAACGATATTAATGTTTAGCACGTCTCTTTCTTCAAAAGTCTTATCGAGTTCCATTTTCCCTAATTCAGAACGCATAGTGGTCTGTGCTAGTTGAGTGACAGCAAACTCGTAATCGTCTATTCCATAGGTAGCCTTATAAGGGTCAAGCACTCGAAAATATAAAACCCCGTCTACTGACAGCGAAATATTATCTTTGGTAATAGCACTTTGTTCAGGCACATCGACAGCCTTTTCTTTCAACGAACGATCCGCAGATATATGGTCAATAAAGGGTACAATAAAATTTAACCCAGCTTCTTTTGTTGACTGATATTTACCAAATCGTTCTATCACATAGGCGCGGTTTTGTGGGACAAATTTAATTGAGGTTTTAAGTAACACCACCACAAACACTAAAACAAGAGTTTGTGCGGTCAAAATATAATCAAATAGTACTTCCATCACTGCCTTCCTTATTCGACACGGCTCGACTGCCGTAACTTAATATATATGGCCAAAATAGACAGTTATCAAGCTTTATTAATCCGTTAATTTAACCATGCATAACTGAATTTCATAAACACCGAACGCCCACTTTTGGTCAATGAAGTGAGAACATCATCTTGATAGGCAGAGTCTGAATAACCTACAAAAAATTTGGTGAGTGGGTTGAGTTTATACAAATATAAAAGTTGTGTGCTTAATCCTGCACTGTTGACTTCCACATTAAAGGTATAATTTTTTTGGTTACGTTCAATGTCAGAATACACCAGAATCAGACGTAAAAATTGGCGTTGGTTGAACTGATAAGTAGCACGAAAATCAGATAGGTTTGCAGTAAACAGTGGTAGATTATCCACATCAAGGTTTTGGTAAGTGTGACGGAGTTTAAACTGCAAACTTTTGCCTAAATTCCAATTTATAGAAGGGCGCACTAATCGTTGTTTACCTAAGCGGTTGTTGTCGTAGTCAATATGATCACCAAAACGTATAAATGTACTGAAATACCAGGATGGACTGGGACGTACTTTAAAATAAAAACTGCCCTGCTGCTCGGTGAATAATGTGCTGTTGTTAGTGATACTCAGAATACTTGGATCATCACGAAGTCCCACCTTATCTTGGGTCAGTACGCTTATTTCAAAGAAGGACTGGAATCGACCATTCATGCTCAGATTCACTTCGGACTCTTTTTCTATCAGTTCGTTATTATCGTTATGGCTGATATCCCAGTCACCGGATAATCTGACTTTATTCCACCAAGTGTTTTCACTGAACCAATTGTAACCACCGCCCACTACCAACTGATAACGGTCAGCCAAAGAGCCAAAACCTAAATCGGTACGAATACCTGATCCACTACTATTATGATTTACAAAAACATTCCAATTTCGCTCCTCGTGGGTATAACTGACTCGGTGAGCTCTGCCACTAAAAGCATCGGCTTTTTTTAGGCGTAGGGCAGTCTCTGAATAGTCGGTGTCCTGCTCACAGTTATTGTCACAAAAGTCTGAGTATAGGTCTATTGGATATTGCGTATCTGAACGTATTATTTGTGCTCGAAAGGTATCGTTAACTGTTAATTGATATTTAGCATCAATAGCATTGACGTAATTGTAATACCCCTCTGCATCACGCAAAGTGCCGGTCCAGCCAATTGATAATTGTTCAGATAAATCATAACGATAACGTAATGCGAGATTAAGTGATTCCTGTTCAAAATTAGCAATGCTAGAGCCCAAATTACCCGGTACTAGAAAGGTTGTGGACTCATCATTGGCAACAAAAAAACCAAAGGTATGTTGATCAATTCGTCCAGTCACTTTAGCCCCATAATCAGGTGCACCCACATTACGGGTATAAACAAGATTGTAGTTACTCGAAAAGTAGCCGGCTTTCTAAAAAGAAGATCCGTTTTTCATCAAAGAAAAGCGCAAAGGTGTCGTTAATACTCAACTGAGCTACATCGGCTTCCACCTGAGAAAAATCTGGATTGAAAGTGGCTTGTAAGGATATTTCAGGGGTAATGCCCCACTTCACATCCAAGCCTATTTCTGTATTTTCAGAGTCTTGCCATATTAAGCTTTCTTCTAAGTCACGACTCTGACCTTTGCCCAATACTAATGTGGGTACTAAGGCTAAATTTTTACCTTGTTTGGCTTGTTTGAAACCACCAATAGAGCCCATTTGACACAAATTACACAAATTATTTCGGTCTAGTGGCATATTCGAAATACGTAGACGATCAGCTCTTGGATAAAAGCGCACCAACTCAGCGCCCCAATTCTTATTGTCGCTACCTTCTTCAAAGTTTAAAATACGCAATGGAATAGCCATTTCTACCTAACCATCAGCAACAATTTTACCTGCTGATTGCCAGATACCATCCCAACTGTCACTCTCTCTACCGGTCATTTCATTTTGAATCGAATCAGCCTGAATACCATGAGGATTTACAAAGAACTGGTAAGCTAAACGACCATCATTAAAGGTATCAATCTTAATCCCAACTAGATCATCACTCCATATGCCATCTCTGTCTCTATAAAAAGCACTGATGTTCTCTATCTTGGGATCTTGGGCGATAAATGCCACATATAAGGTATCGCCATTTTCAAATATTTTGACTTGAGTAGATACTGGTGGACGTGTATTTTTAAATGGTTGAGTGACGTAATTGAGTTCCAGCTGTTTCGCTTGCTGCCATTGGGTATCGTCTAGCTCGCCATCGATTTTCATCTTTCCAGCAATATTAGGAATAGTTAATCTAGCAAAATCATTTGCAAGATTGGCTTTAGAAGTAGTTTGTTGTGCATATGTGATATTAGCATAGGCGATAAAAAGTAATAAACAGATGAAGATTCGAGACATTTATATTGCTTCCGATTAACAAACTATGTATGCAAAATAAGATTTATGACTATCATAGCAAGGTAAACTAAATGTGCAGTAAGAACATATTTATGCGTTAAATCAACCTGTTAGCCCGACAGGTTACATATGCCGCCGTTGCGGGCACTATGTTTGCCTGCACTCAACACTTTGACCACAAAATGGAAGGTAATACTAACAGACGTGACACCTTGACAATGTGCCATACACATATTGAACATCACTGAACCAACAGAAACATGTCATCCATTTTGTGGCTACTGAACGCCAGATTTTTACAATTTTGACAAACAAGCGCTTACCTTTGTAGCCAGCCTAGGTTATCTATTGATGTGTCAAAAGCCCTTAATTTAAATGCAAATCACGGGTCATGTTTTCGTTTTTAGCGCGGTGCACAATGATGTTATCTTCGATGCGAATACCCCCAAAAGGTCGTAAACTATCAACCACGTTCCAATTAATATATTTGCTTTGCTCACTGCTTTTTAGCTCCGCCAATAAACTATGAATAAAATATAAACCTGGTTCAATAGTAAAGACTTGTCGTGCTTCAATAGTGCGGGTATTACGCAAAAATGGATGGGCCTCAGGAGGGGGGTTTGGCGTGCCTCTATCATCAGAAACATGCCCCGCCACATCATGTACTTGCAAGCCAAGGAAATGCCCAATACCGTGGGGATAGAAGGTATTAACAATGCCTGTTTCAAGCATATCGTTAGCGTCCAAATACACTAGACCAGTTTCACATAAAAGGGCTGCGACTTGATGATAAGCACTGGTATGAATTTGAACATAAGACACACCTGGTTTTAACTCATTCACACATTGTTGCGTAATGTGATGCATGGATGCGATTAAGTCTGCAAACACCCCTTTTTCTCGAGAATAAGTGCGGGTAATATCAGCAGCATAACCATTAAAATTTGCCCCCGCATCAATTAAAAAAGAACGAGCTTGAGTCGGTGCTTCTGTTTCTAAATGGGTGTAATGCAATATGGATGCGTTTTCATTTAGTGCAACAATATTATGATAGGGGACTTGGTTGTCACCTTGCCTAACTGCTCCAAGATAAGCCAAATTAATATCAAACTCACTTAGCCCCTGTTCAAAAGCAATTTTAGCAGCACGATGACCATCAATCGCGATACGGTTTGCCTCACGCATGCACGCTAACTCATAATCTGTTTTATAGGCACGTTGATAATGGAAGTAATGCATCACCCTATCTGGATTCACTAATTCAAAACCCAAGGCCTTAGCGACTTCAATATATTCGCCAATATAAGCATATTTGCTTTTATCAAAAGGCAGATGTTTTTCTACCGCATTAGCATGAGTCAGTAATACTATATCGAACTGCTCAGCCCAAAAATCATTTGGCTCATCAGATACTTTATGCCAAAAATCCTTAGGGCGGTAAAATACTAACTTTGGCTTATCAACACCATTTACAATCAGCCAACAATTTGGATTATCGATCACGGGTAACCAAGCCTTGAACTGAGGGTTCACTATGAAAGGATAGTGGTTATCGTCCAAAAATAAGCGCTTACCTTGCCCTGAATGGATGATCAAACCTTCAATACTCTCCCGCTGAATAGCTTCACGGGTGCGGCTTTGTAACTCTGAAATATGTTGTGGATAGGTTTGTGCTATTTGCACTAATCGTGTTGATTGTGTTGATTCTGCTAGAACTGACATGCCTGACTCTCATCAAAGAATATAATAGTAGATTAACATAAGCTTAAGGCTGTTGGCCTTGTATATGTTACAAAGACCTATCTAACTTTTTGGTTGTATTTCCATGGTGGCTAATTTCTTAAACAGGTTCTCATTGCCACCTAAATGTTGACTGTATATCTGTTGATAAGCCAACACTGCTTTCACATAATTGCGGGTTTCTTTATAGGGAATGGTCTCTATCCATAAGTCTAAGGGCATATTACCTTTTTCAGGTAGCCACTGTTGTACCCTACGCCAACCAGCATTATAAGATGCGGTGGCCAATATGGCATTGTTATCCATTTTATCCATCAGATAACGCATATATTGGGTACCCAGCTCAACATTTCGGTTGGCATTAAATAAACTATTTTTTTTGATTTTTTTCTTGGCGAGATAACGTGCCGTTCTCGGCATTACTTGCATTAAGCCCAAAGCACCGGCGTGCGAAGCTGCGTCTGGCATAAAAGAGCTCTCACGTCTGACGATGGCATATACCCAAGCGACATCAATATTGTTTTTCTTAGCATTACTTTGCATTTGACTATCAAACGGCATCGGGAAACGTCGACTCAAATCATCCAGATAGCCTGATTTGGAAAAACCAAAAATAGCTTGATCATGCCAGTTCTGCTGGCTGGCAAGCACAGCTGCGGTTATCTTCTGTTGATGGGTCAATTGGCCCTGCAAAGAAATCCACTCTCGTCTTGCACTAAGATTACGGCTTAACTTTCTAAACTCAAAAGCCCTCTGGGCAGAGGGCAATGCAGCCACCTCGTCTATTTCCTCTTGGGAAATGAGTAATGGATTGTCATTTAAGCTAGCCATTTCAGACAATTTCCCACTTGCTAAAAATCCATAATAATGACGCTGTTTAGCTAATTTATGTAAACCTTCGTCAGCTAATGCTTTAGCACCCACCTGCTCATAAGCTTGCGCTTTCCAATATTGAAACACATTATTATCGGCTGAGTTGCCAGGTACAAGGTTTATGACATCTAACGCATTTTGCCAATTTTTTTGCCTTAAGACATGGGCTAAATGCCAACGTAATAATTCTGCATCAGGTTCCAAACTTGTGGCTTTTTCTAGCCAAAATTCTGCTTGCTCATGATCTACTAGTGCTAAAAAAGTGGCAAACTGGTGTGAAATTTGTTTTTGTTGGGATCTCGAAAAAGTGAAATTACGCGACAGTTTTTTCCAGCTACGTAACGCTAAATCCCTGTTACTGCTGATAAGGCGTTTTAAACCATAAACCAGTATTTCAGTTTCCTTTTCTGGGAATTGACCCGGAAAATTAGACAGACGAGAAACTTGGCTAGGTGAACGGCGCACCTTTAACCAAAGATCGGCTAAATATTGCTGTTTCTTTGGCATCAAGGTTTTTAAATAGGGGAGCAAAGTATGATTACCACCGTCAGCCGCCAAGGACACTCTTTTCCATACTAATGCTGATGTCCGCTTGCCAGCCTTGTGCCAGGCCTTGAATAATTCATTACAGTCATTAGGCTGTGATTTGCCCACTACCCACAGATTTTCTGCCAACTCAAATGCTTCAGTATTAGATGGGTCTTTTTGCAACAACATTTGTGCGTACTTGCAGTTTAAAGCGACATTACCCATATCTCGATAAGCATGCATAAACATTTCAGGTTGATTTTTTTTGGCTAGATAGAACAACCACTTTTTACGTAAATGTCTGTCTAGAGGAGATGATTCATATTGGGCTAAAAAACGTTCTATTTGTTTTTTATTCGCCATAAAAGGAAACTTACTTAAGGTTTTCAATTCAACGTAAGGCTTTAATGGATAACCCTCAAGTTGTTTCATAACCTTTTTAAAGGCATTGCTATTGGGATTATACGCAAGCCCCTCTGCTTTAATAAAAAGGTTTCGTTGTTGCTCACGATCGAGCTTAGGCGCTGCCACTGCGGTCTGGGTAAACAAAGCAGTCATAATTACGAAGCAGAGTAAATAGCAAGTAGTCACACGTTCCAAAACATCAATAGATGGCCAGCTTAAGGATAAGGCATGATATTAACAAACTTGCTTAATGATGAATGCGAGTATTTTGAATAATTCACACATTAACTGGCATGACCAGTTGAATTGACTGTATTCACCCACATGTAACAAACCATAGATTTTTTGTTAAAGTTAGGTTGCCCTTTCCATTTTTTTTTACAACAATTCATATATTCTGTACTCGGAGGGCCATTGGCTTCTTCCAAACCCACGCTTTGGCGATAGCCACAGGAGATGATCATGATATACGAAGGTAAGAGCCTCACGGTTAACTTACTGCAAGATGGTATTGCAGAATTAGTATTTGATGCGCAAGGTTCAGTGAATAAGTTTGATCAACAAACTGTTGCTGACTTAGATGCAGCGACGCAGGCACTTGTAGTCCATCAGGATATAAAAGGTGTATTCGTTCGCTCAGCAAAATCCACTTTCATTGTAGGTGCTGATATCACTGAATTTACTGCGTTGTTTGATATGCCAGATGCAGAAGTATTGACTTGGGTAGGCAAAGCCTCTCAAGTATTTGACCGCTTTGAAGACTTACCTTTCCCCACTATTGCAGCGATAAACGGTTTTGCACTCGGAGGCGGTTGTGAAATGACTTTGGCCTGTGATTTTCGTGTAGCAGATACTACCGCCAGCATAGGCTTACCGGAAGTGAAACTAGGCTTAATGCCAGGCTTTGGTGGTACTGTACGTCTTCCTCGTCTAATTGGTGCAGATAACGCACTAGAATGGATGACCACAGGGCGTGATCGCAAGGCTGCAAAAGCCATGGCTGAAGGCGCTATAGATGCGGTTGTTGCACCACAGAAATTAACTGAAGCAGCACTTAGCATGCTTAAAGACGCTATAGCTGGCGACTTTGATTGGCAGGCACGCCGTGCTGAGAAAAAGGCACCCCTGACACTCAATCAAAACGAAGCCATGATGAGCTTCTCCACTGCAAAAGCGATGATTTTCGCACAAGCTGGTAAACATTACCCCGCACCTCATATGATGGTAGAGACCGTATCAAAAGCCGCTGGTCTTGACAGGAGTGGAGCCCTTAGATTAGAAAATCAAGGGTTTGCTAAATTAGCTAAAACCGATGCAGCAAAAGCCCAGGTAGGTATATTTTTAGCTGATCAGTTGGTTAAAGGTAAAGGTAAAAAACAAGCCAAAGCCGCTAAAAAGATAATCAAACAAACAGCCGTCTTAGGTGCAGGGATCATGGGTGGCGGTATCGCTTACCAGTCTGCGGTGAAAGGCACGCCTGTTATCATGAAAGACATTAACCAAGCTGCATTAGACTTAGGTTTAAAAGAAGCCGCCACTATTTTAGGCAAGGGCATGAAGCGCGGCAAAGTCGACGCCGCCACCATGGCATCGACGCTGAATAGCATCGTGCCTACATTAGAATACTCGGCCATTAAAGACGTTGATTTGGTGATTGAAGCGGTCGTCGAAAATCCTAAAGTGAAAGGCATAGTATTGGCGGAAACAGAACAGCATGTATCTGATGATGCGATTATTTGTTCTAACACTTCGACTATCTCTATTAATCATTTAGCTAAAAGCCTGAAAAAACCAGAACGCTTTTGTGGTATGCACTTTTTTAACCCCGTACACAAAATGCACCTTGTTGAAATTATTCGTGGTGAGAACACCTCTGAAGATACCATTTCAGCTGTTGTTGCAGCCACGTTAAAAATGGGTAAGACCCCTATCGTGGTCAACGATTGTCCAGGCTTTTTAGTTAACCGTGTATTATTTCCTTACTTTGCTGGTTTCAGTAGGTTAATTATGGATGGCGCAGATTTTGTTGCCGTTGATAAAGTCATGGAGAAAATCTTTGGCTGGCCTATGGGCCCTGCTTATCTTCTTGATGTGGTAGGCATGGATACGTCTGACCATGCATCTAGCGTCATGGCTGATGGTATTCCAGAGCGTATGCAGAAAATTGCTAACGACCCAGTGACCTTGTTATATAAAGCCAATCGCTTAGGACAGAAAAATGGCGCTGGTTTCTATAATTTTAGCTTAGACAAACGTGGTCGCCCAGCTAAGGTAGCAGCGCCAGAAGCTTACGAATTGTTCGCTCCACATTGCGCCACCAAACGTGATTTCAACAAAGATGAAATCATTGCACGGGTAATGATCCCTATGGCCAATGAAGCCATTCGTTGTCTTGAAGAGGGTATCGTTGCCAGTGCAGCTGAAGCTGATATGGCATTGCTTTATGGCTTAGGCTTTCCTCCCTTTAAAGGGGGAATATTCCGCTTTATCGAAACGATGGGCTTAGCCAACTTTGTAGCATTAGCCGATAAATACGCTGATTTAGGCCCGGTTTATCAGATTTCTGATGGTGTCCGAGAAATGGCTGCCTCCAACAAATCATATTTTGCGTAGTCTTTGTTACATTTATTCAGGAGAAGATCATGAAAGAAGTCGTAGTAGTTGATTGTATACGCACACCTATGGGTCGCTCTAAAGGCGGTATTTTTCGCAACGTGCGCGCAGAAACCTTATCTGCACATTTAATGTCAAAATTGGTTGAACGTAATCCGAACCTTGATCCTAATGATATAGAAGACATCATTTGGGGGTGTGTGCAGCAAACCAAAGAGCAAGGTTTCAACATTGCCCGTAACGCACAATTATTAACGAATATCCCTCGCTCAACAGGTGCAGTAACAGTCAATCGTTTATGTGGTTCATCTATGCAAGCTTTACATGACGCCACTAGCGGCATTATGTCTGGGCGTGGTGACGTGTATATGATTGGTGGTGTTGAACATATGGGCCATGTACCTATGGATTTCAATTTAGACTTTCACCCAGGTATTGCTAAGCATACCGCCAAAGCATCCGGCAGCATGGGCATGACGGCAGAGTTGTTAGGCCGTCAAAACGGTATCACCCGTGAAATGCAAGATGCCTTTGGTGCGCGCTCACACCAACGAGCCCATCAAGCTTCACTCGAGGGGCGCTGGGCCAATGAAATAGTCGCCACACAAGGCCATGACGTAGACGGTATTTTAAAGTCTATAAGTGTAGATGAAACGATCCGTCCTGACTCTACGGCTGAATCTATGGCAGCCCTAAGACCGGTATTTGATCCGGTTAACGGAACTGTCACAGCAGGTACTTCGTCTGCCTTGTCTGACGGTGCATCCGCTATGTTAATTATGTCAGCAGATAAAGCTAAAGCTCTCGGGTTAACCCCACGCGCTAAAATTCGCGCTATGGCAGTAGCAGGTTGTGACGCAGCGATTATGGGATTTGGTCCCGTACCTGCCACCCAAAAAGCGCTGAAACGTGCTGGTATGACAATGGCTGATATAGAACTAGCTGAATTTAACGAAGCGTTTGCAGCACAAGCGCTATCTTGTATTAAACAACTAGGTTGGATTGATAGTTATGACGACAAAGTCAACTTGAACGGCGGTGCAATTGCACTAGGCCACCCTTTAGGGTGTTCTGGTTCTCGTATATCCACCACCTTAATCAACCTAATGGAAGACAACGATAAGACTGTTGGTTTGGCCACTATGTGTATTGGTTTAGGTCAGGGTATTGCAACGGTATTTGAGCGTGTTTAACTAACTCAAAATCCTATTCAAAAAAAGCACTACCTCTGATGGTGGTAGTGCTTTTTTTTGGATTAATTAATGTTTTGGATGTGTGAATTGCCTTCACGAGTGATGTGAATAGCATGCTCTACTTGTAAGATGCTGCTTTTTGTTTCATCACCTGCACTAAGCGCTGCTTAACCTGAGGTGTTAAACCTAAACTCACTAAAAACGAGGAAAACGCTGAGATAAGCACTATGCTTTTTAGAATTTTTACGCCTGTGAATAGCATCACTATCGCTAAAATCGCGACATAAGCTAAACCAATCATCCCCAAAAACAAGCACAAGCCTTGTATATCTTTATTCATGTCACTCTCCAAAACAATATAACTCGATTTTGATTGAAAATTTGATAGATGTCATCAAACAATATGTAACGGGATTTATCCTATCATCCTCGATACATGTTGCCATCAAACTAAATATTGTTTAAAAAACTCTACCGTGCGCGACCATGCAAGCTCAGCCGCTTTAGGATCATAGCGACTGGTAGAATCATTATGGAAACCATGCTGAGTATTCGGATAAAAATATGCAGAGTAGTCTACATTGTTAGCTTTTAAAGCGACTTCATAATCAGACCAAGTGGCGTTAACTCTTTTATCGTTTTCAGCGAATTGCAGCATCATTGGTGCTCTAACATGTGTAACTAAGTCACCTTTAGCGGGTGTGCCATAAAAAGGCACAGCAGCATTGATAAGCTCAGGCGCCGAAGCTGCCAGCATGTTACTGACATACCCTCCAAAACAAAAACCAACCACACCTAATTTACCTGTGCTAGACGTATGTCTTTTCAGGTAGCTGGCAGCTGCTATAAAGTCTTGGTCTATTTTTTCTCTGTCCATACTTCGCTGCATAGCACGACCATCGTCGTCATTACCTGGATATCCCCCCATAGAGAATAATGCGTCAGGTGCAAATGCGATAAACCCTTGCTTAGCTAAGCGTCTTGCAACATCTCGAACGTAAGGGTTGAGCCCTCGGTTTTCATGCACCACTAACACAGCCGGAGCTTTGTCGTCCAAGTTGCTCGGCACAACTAAATAGCCACGGCCTTTGCCATGTCCATTCGTTGATTCAAATTCTTGATAGGTCGCTGTAATGTCTTTATCGTTAAACGACACTTGCCCAGCAAGAGCATAATTTGGCGTGAGGGCACTCGTTACCGCACCCAGGGTTAACCCCGCCAGTGATAATGAACCTAAACGACTTAAAAAAGTCCGCCTGTCGATATCACCATGGGCATAGTCATCGTACCAATCAAAGGCTTGCTGCGGGATCTTTTCAGGTGATATATGTGACATAATTTTCTCCTATTGGCATGAAAAATCTATACCAGCATAGTCTAAATAACGACGATCCAGCACACTTTGTTTTTGATGAAAACTGGGAAATCCTTGAGTTGTGGCAAACTCATTTGGCTAACCAACACTTACCAGATTGCATGGCAGCAACAGACGGCGCAGTGACATAATGCATTTGATTAAAGTCAATCATATCTTGGTTTCATATCTGTCCAGCCCACAACAAACAACTCACCTACAGACTGTTTACATAAAAAACCAAAGTCGTAAAGTTTAAGGTACTTAAGCACCTAAACAGCCCACAAAACAATCAGCCTACTAACCTAACAATATAGATGTAAATCAGTAGTATCCGCGACTCGGCGAATTAGACATTTTTAGCGATACAGAGGTATGGAAGTGAATTTCCCAACACATAGGTTTTATGAAGACGTACTGGCACTTTTTTGTGCAGGTGTATTGGTATCTTTTGGCGTGGTGTTGTTTGGTACGCATAATTTACTGACTGGCGGCACTGCTGGCATTGCCATTATTGGTACACACCTTTTTGATATGAGCTTTGGGTTATTATTTTTTTTGGTCAACATACCCTTTTACTATATTGCCTGGACGCAATTAAGTAAGCGTTTCACTATCAATACGTTTATCTCAGTGTCTATGGTGTCAGTTATGACAGAACACATGCAACATGTGATCAAAATTGAAAGTATTCATCCAATATTTGCTGCGTTGGCTGGCGGTATGTTGATTGGTGTAGGTTTGTTAATTATGTTTAGACATAAATCTAGCCTAGGGGGGTTAGGGGGTTAGGGGGTTAGGGGGTTAGGGGGTTAGGCATTTTAGCCCTTTATCTACAGAACAAGTTTAATATTCGAGCGGGCAATTTTAGATTGTTGGCAGACGCAGTGATCCTGACAGCTTCGATCTTTATCTTTAGCATTGATTTAGTGATTTTATCTGTGGTGGGAGCCATCACCCTCAACATATTCATTGCAGTTAACCATAAGCCTGGTCGTTATCAGGCTGTTATTAAAACTAAGAAGACTAATAATATTCACAAAGATGCCACTCTAAAAAAAGAATTATTAGGTGTTATCGAAAAGGCTAACAACCACTTACTGGTAAATCTTAATTGCGATTATATTGGCCGAGACAGACAGCAGACTGCAAAAAAAAGCCAAAGTGTAGGTATTCACTTTGGCCAATCTACTCTATATGCATATCGATACGTGTTATTGATAAGCAATGTTGATGTCACTGATGACTTTAGCTCAAAGCTCTGAGCATCCATGCCGTTTTTTCATGTAAACGCATTCTATCTGACACTAATGCTGCAGAGGATTCATCGTCTGCTTGTTGCGCTGATACCAATACTTTGCGACACGTTTTTACCACTGCCTCGTGCCCATTTAATAGGATCTTAACCATTTCGGTTGCAATGGGTACGCCGTCTACTTCTTGAATGGAACTGAGCTTAGCAAACTCTTTATACGTGCCTGGTGCAGCCACGTCTAACGTACGAATGCGCTCAGCAATATCATCAACCGCTGTCGCTAACTCAGTATAATGCTCCTCAAACATCAGGTGTAATTCTCTGAATTGTGGACCAGTTACATTCCAATGAAAATTATGGGTTTGTAAATACAGCGTATAGGAGTCTGCTAACAAGCATTTTAAACCTTGTGCAATGACTTCTCGGTCTTTTTCATTGATACCAATATTAATATGACTCATTATTTGTTCCCTTGAGGGTTGAGAGTGTAAACAAACAGTAGACCTTATTACGCTTAATGACTAATGAAGATTACTCAACAGCTCAATCTATTTATTCTATCAATATAAGGACATTCAATAGGTTATTAATATTAATTCGCAAACAACTGCTCAATGTCTTGAAATGCCTTAAATTCTAATGCATTACCAAAAGGGTCGAGAAAAAACATAGTCGCCTGCTCACCAGTTTGTCCTTCAAATCGTATATGAGGCTTAATAATAAAATCAACATTGGCAGCACTAAGCTTACTTGCCAGGACTTGCCAATCCATCCAGTTTAGAACCACACCGAAGTGTGGAACAGGCACGGCATGGTTATCCACTTGATTATGTTTGGGTAGACTTGGCATTTGTGTCACGAGATGCGTCACTAATTGGTGTCCAAAGAAGTTCCAATCGATCCATTGTTCAGACCAGCGGCCTTTATCACAACCCAACAAGTCACCATAAAAGGCTTTAGCTTGCTTTAAATCTGCAACAGGAATAGCTAAATGAAAGGGAGTAAGAGTCATGTATCACCTATATAAGTTTTTTCAAAAGTTTAAATTTCTTATCAGTGAAAGGAGGATAACGTAACGGCACATCAAACCAAAAACTGCGTTTCATCACTGTTTTTAAGTGACTAAAATTATCAAAACCTATTTTCCCATGATAGGCACCTGTACCACTGCTACCTACACCTCCGAAAGGTAAATTAGGATTGGCAGCAAACATAAAGCCGTCATTGATACACACCATTCCAGCGCTGGTTGCAGTGAGAACTTGTTGTTCAAAATCTTTATTTTTGCTGAAAATATAGAGTGCTAACGGTTTTGCTCGCTTATTCACAAATGGGATCGATTCGGAAATGTTTTTTACTGTCACTATGGGCAATATGGGCCCAAAAATTTCTTGCTGCATTAAGAGACTGTCATGAGCAGGGTTAAGCACAATAGTCGGCTCAATATACTTATTTGCAACATCGTGTTTGCCTCCATGCACAACCTCTTGGCCATCTAAATAACTGACAATACGTGTCAGGTGCCGCTCACTCACAATACGCCCATAATCTTTGCTACTAGACGCGTCAGCACTATAAAACTCAGTAAGTTTATGTTTAATTGCATCGATGAGTGGCGCAGCAAAAGACTCCTCAACGAGCACGTAATCAGGTGCCACACAGGTTTGCCCGGCGTTCATCCATTTGCTCCAGACAATTCTCGCAGCAGTGACATCAAGATCAGTAGAACTATCAACAATACAAGGGCTTTTGCCACCCAATTCCAAGGTCACAGGTGTTAAAAATTCGGCTGCAGCACGCATCACTATTTTGCCCACCACTTCGCCACCTGTATAAATAATGTGGTCGAATTGATGTTTTAGTAGTTCAGTGGTTTCATCTACTGCCCCTTCTACTACAGCAAAAGCATCATTATCTAAATATTGTGCAACCAACTCAACCAACAACTTCGATACATTCGCTGATAACTCTGAAGGCTTAATAATTGCATTGTTGCCAGCAGATATCGCAGAAATTAAAGGTGACAACACCAGTAACAGTGGATAGTTCCAAGCACCAATAATTAAAATTGTGCCTAAGGGCTCTGGCAACATATAACTCTTGCCAGGCTGGGCGATAATGGGTGTGGGCACTTTTCGCGGTTTTACCCACTTTTTTAAGTGTTTAAGCGAATGATCCACTTCGCTGATCACACCGCCTAACTCAGCAGTCCATGATTCCATATTACAACGACCAAGATCCTGTTGCATTGCCACAAAAATTTTATCTTGCTGCTCAACCACCATTTTTCTGATTTGAGTGAGCTGTTCGATACGCCAAGGCAGTGGTTTGGTTTTCCCCGAAGCAAACTTGTTTTTTATAAGTTGTATTTTGGGTGCAATATCCGCGACTGATGGGGTATTAATCTTATTTGAGAGCGTTTCTGCCTGCATGGGATACCTTTAACAAATTTATGTTCGATATATCCATGTTATACCAATTTTTCAAAAAGCTAAATTTATTCAAATCTTAAGCGATGTACTCATAAGACTAAGCGGGCAGGTGTGGAAAATTTGACTAAAAGCATTCTATTCAATCCGCTCAAAAAAAAAGGCCGCAAATTGCAGCCTTAATCTACTGATTGCATCAAGGGCTTTAAATCTCGAAGGGGTGTCTTAACACTATCGTTTCTTTTCTATCAGGGCCAGTTGAAATAATGTCTATTGGCACACCTGTTAATTCTTCAATGCGCTTAATATAATTTTTAGCAGCTTGGGGTAAATCTGCATATTCAGTCACACCAAAAGAGTTTTCATTCCAACCAGACATGCTTTCATATACAGGTGTGATCAACTCATAGCCGTCAGCTGCCATAGGTGGCACGTCTTGGATATTTCCTTGGGCGTCTTTATATCCTATACAGATACTCAAACTTTCTAAGCCATCAAGCACATCTAACTTAGTTAAACAAAAACCAGTAATAGAATTAATTTGTACTGCACGTTTTATAGCTACAGCGTCAAACCAACCGGTACGTCGCTTACGGCCTGTCGTAGCTCCAAATTCATGACCTTTCACGCCAAGGTGCTGGCCTACTTCACATTCTAATTCTGTAGGAAAAGGACCTGAGCCAACACGAGTGGTATAGGCTTTAACGATACCTAATACATAATCCAGATTAAGTGGCCCAAACCCCGCCCCTGTGGCAACACCGCCTACTGTAGTATTAGATGACGTCACATAAGGATAAGTGCCGTGGTCAATATCCAGCAAAGTGCCTTGTGCACCTTCAAACATAATGGCATCGCCACGTAAGCGTGCTTTATCTAAAACGTCGGTCACATCAACAACCATAGCTTTTAATATATCGGCTACCGCTAGCGCATCAGCTAATACTTTTTCATAGCTAACTGGCTCAACTTTATAGTAGTTGGTTAACATAAAGTTATGATATTCAAGGACTTCTTTTAACTTAACCGCAAAGTCTTTAGGATTAAATAAGTCACCTACACGCAAACCACGTCGAGATACTTTATCTTCATAAGCGGGACCAATACCACGTCCTGTTGTGCCAATGGCTTTTTTACCTCGGGCTTTTTCACGAGCCACATCTAGTTCTACGTGATATGGCAGAATAAGAGGACAAGCTTCGCTGATAACCAAGCGTTCTTTAACCGGTATACCACGTGCTTCTAGCATCGCAGTTTCTTCGAGTAGCGCTTCAGGGCTCAGCACAACACCATTGCCGATAACACAGGTCACGTTTTCACGTAAAATTCCCGAAGGAATAAGATGTAATACGGTTTTTTCACCGTCTATGACAAGTGTATGACCGGCGTTGTGGCCGCCTTGATAACGCACTACATAAGCTGCTTGATCTGTGAGTAAATCAACCACTTTACCTTTACCCTCGTCACCCCATTGGGTGCCAAGTACAACAACATTTTTAGCCATGAATAAGAAGGGAGTCGTAAAATTAGGCGAGGATATTAACAAAAAACAATCTGCATCTAAATAGCAAAATCGCGCAGCTTATAATCAATTGTATAATGGCGCACAAATATAAACATGAAATTAAAGTAGATACATCAAACTGACCACGCCTATAGTGACCAAAACCCCTCCCATAGTGCGTAATTGATTAATCGGCTGTTGTGATATTTGTTGCAGAAAACGTTGCCATTTATGTGCAAACAACATCGGACCAATCCCCTCAACTATAAGAATCATGGCTAATGCCACCAAAATCACTTCAGCAAATGAAAACATTTTAAACCCACACAGTCATATTTTTAACGCTAGGATAATACTATTTTTGGTTAACACAAGTTGTGGAGTGAACAGATTTTAAATTTCACCAAATCTAAGCCTTGAAGATTAAATTTATAACTCACCCTAAGGTTCTACAGTATTTGTGGTAGGCATCATAATCCCTAGAAGTGATATTTGCTTAGGCACTTAACAACGTATGTCTAAACCACTTTTTACCAGTAAAATCACATCAGAAATGAGTAACGGTTCATCATTACCCAAGCCTACCTGCAATAATCGGTCATTCTATTTTCACACCATATTTAGAACACTTAATTCTTGAAAATTAACAAAATAAGCTTGGCTATATCAAAGTTATGTTCAACCAAAAAAACGCTTATAGATGCTATTTATTCCTGTGAGCAATAAAAAAAAAGCGTACAAAAAAGTGCACAAAAAATAATTAATGCAGTCTTTTAAAGTTCAACCGTCCAAAAGTTAGTTAGCATAACGGCTACCTAAAGCACGAAAAGGTAGCTCTAAACCAAGCTCAGGTATTTGAAGTCCAACCCATTGAGGAAAAGTATTGCTGTTGGGGCCAGGAAACAGGGTGTATTCATTAGCCCAAGGGTAACGGGCAATCGCATCAAAAATTTGTGGGATCAGCCGGTTGGCTTTATCACCTTGCACTGATAAGAGTTTTTCTGGTTTTGCACCGTACCAATAGCGGTCTGGTGTCGCTGTTTTATACTCACGCAATGCAGGCAGGCCGCTTTTTACTCGCCAACCCACCACTTCAAAAACAGTATACTCAGCCGCATTTTGAGGTTTAACCGCTATCCAAGTGTGCACTGCAAACCAACCTCGCCAACTAAAGGCATCGGCTGCATAAACCTCAATAACCGCTTCTTTGTATTTTGTTGGATCAACGGCAATACCAGCAGGTTTGCGACTAGCCGTGCGCCAATTTGAATTTGAACAAGCCGCCAATAGACTAACTAAAAGAAGAAGAAGAATACTTTTTTTCAATTTTAAACCTCAGATATAAATTCAGATTACTCATTAATGCAAAGATCTATTTTCCGCATTTTCCAATTTCACAAGACAAATTAAAGCGGCTTAACATTGCATCATACGTTAGTAATTTACCAAACTGATTGGCTTTCGCTTGAATAAATCCTGCCAAGTTGGTCCCTACATTTCCAATGATTGGCCAGCTAGGAGGAGGAGAAAGCCAACCCCCTGGGGTTTTCATGTGGCTTCTATCTGAAGAAAATAACGTGACAAATTCATTCGAAGGTACTACGCGAAACAAAGGAATTTCTTTGTGTGAAAGTAAGCGTTCATCGACGAAGGACTCTCTAAAATATGATCCCATATCAGTGTTAAAAGGCAGTATTGTATCAAAGTCGAATATTTGATTGTTTCCATTCATAACTAATAAAACTACATGATAGTCCCAAAAAATGGGAAATTCAGTATGTTCAGAAGCTCTTTGATTCAGCATGGGGAAGGCTTCACCCTTGCTAAAAATAAAAACAACATAACTATTTTGAAAATTATTTTGTTGACATAAATGCCAAATATTTTCCTCGCAATAGGCAGATTGGTAAGCAAAATCTTCTCGCTTAAAATGATGATAGTCCATTGCCATACTTTATCCCAATTTCAGGTTTCTAATGCTGACATAACGCACATCAACTAAAGCTATATTTCTGGGTGCTCGCTAGATCCTAATTGAGCAGTTCATGTTATAAAAACCACCTTAGCATCCAGATCAGCAACCTCTTATGAGCCCACATTCTTATAGTAACCAAATGTATGAGGTTTTGGTTATCTCTTCATCATCGCCATCAGCCATTATTTATTTTTCCTGCATCAACCAGTCGCAACACGTATAATGTTGCCATCGCATTGCCCAAGGACTATACCGTAGCGATACATTTCAAGTTAACGTTCTTTGATAACCAACATCAAAATATCCACCCCACAAATCGACTACGTCTTGATGTTCACTAAAATCATTCACAAAACCTACTTTACTGAGGTAAAACGGAGAAAATAGTCACCACTGACTTTCATCTCAGGCATAGAGCAGATGCTTGGCTGCGGTTTTTATTCGCTGACAAACTCCATTGTCCAGGGGCTGTATTGCCCACAACCAAGCTCTAGATATTCCTGTTCGTTCCAAAAGTCATCTCCGGAGTTAGCTTTAAGAAACAGCTCTGCGTGTGTGCTACAGCGTGTTTTAGTATCGGCAATGTCAGAGTCTTCAACCAGACGTTGTTTGAGCATCGCAATGGTCATTGGTTCTCGGCTCATTTTAGAACCGCCGCTACTGATAGAGTCTAAAATCATAATATTGGGGCCATTGTTACTCCAAGCGTCCCACTGGGATAAATCGCCTTTTCGACCGCTAGCAGGATCACCCGTCTTGGCAAATTGAGACCAATAGCTTCGCATTTCTCTAGCTAACTCATCGCGACCTGGAGAATTCTGTTCGTTATAGAAACCGGGAACCAGAATACCACCATCAAAGTCATCAAACACAAAAGTCACTTCCATGCCGTGACCCGCACCAATCAGAGTTGAATAATCTACCAGCCAGGTTGTCGCACCCTCATCCCAATCCCAGCGATAGGCATAAACCTTTTGTTCTGAATTAGCAGAAATAACAGCGGCCACCTCATCCACAGCTGTTGCCTTCCAAGCGTCAGAAATGTAAGCCGATGTGCTGTTGTATACGTCTATATCTTTGATATGTGGTAGAAAACCAAAGCGGCGTCTAACAAACTCAGGATCTTGCGCCAAAAACAATTTAGCCTCATCTCGGTTGGTTCCTGTCATGAGTGGAACATCGTTGTAGCGTTGTGGTGACTGGAATAAGGTAAGCAGGGACTCTTTAGGTAATACCATGCCGTCACGCAGACTTTGCGGAGCACGATACATACCCGCTCCACCGCTGATCCCCTTGAGCATTTGTTTTGGGCTGCGGGAGTACATAAATGTCAAAATTTCTTCATCAGACAGAAGAAGTTGCGCGACCTTCGCAGCCTCACTATCTTCTGCCTTCCCAGCTTGTTGCAATTGTAGTGACAGCCATTCACGTGAACTAAGGCTTTCTCCAGGCAGCTCGTCATCAGCGAAATTCTCAGCTCGCCACAATGGTGTAGTGCCCGTTGAACCACTTTGAGCAATAGCTTTATGGAAAAGCCCCTTGGCAGGCAAAGAAGCCATCAGCAAATATACATTTCGCCCACCCGCTGATTCACCAAAAATAGTCACATTGTCTGGGTCTCCACCAAAACTTGCTATATTTTTTTGCACCCATTCAAGGGCGGCGATCATATCAAGATTACCGTAGTTGCCAGATGCATCACTGGCGCTTCGACCTTCACCACGCAGCGCTGGATGACTCATCCAACCCAGCAATCCCAAACGATAGTTGATGGTAACAAGCACCACGTTTTCGCCACCGGCAAGACTATGGCCAGAATAGGTGTTCGCTGTACCAATCGAGTTACCGCCACCATGGATCCAGAACATCACGGGCAGGCCAGTAGAATCAATATCACTGTTATTTTGCGGAGCCCAGATATTTAGATAAAGGCAGTCCTCATTGCCAACTACCTCACCTACCTCACCAGTTGTCCCTGCTAAAGGCCCCCAGAGCTGAACACATGCATCTTTAAAGGAAACCATCTCACGGTTTTTTTGCCAAAAGTCGTGGGGCTGCCCAGCGCAATTCATCTACCGGAGGAGCCGCAAAAGGAATACCGAGCCAACCGAATGTATTTTTTCCATCGGCAAAGCCAACCACTGGACCGGCTTCGGTGTCACGAAATGCCTCAGGTAAAGCAACGCGCACTAATGGTTCCGGTGCAGGTTGTTGCCACAGATAAATGGCGATAATACCGACGATGGTAACAAGTATAAGCAACTTACTTTTCATAGGGCTTTTCTCTTTAAAATTTTACTAAGAGTAATGCATTTTGGTATGTGATTCATCCCGCAGCAAATTTTCGGACTTCTAACAAGCAACGTTGAGAAAAATCATATCCCAATCGATGGTATCAGTGTGATCGTTTTCACTAAGCAAAAATAAACTTTCTGACTTTGAGGTTTACAGGACAATGGGTATCGATGAGGCTGACTTGAGAAGCTCAGGATTGGGGCATGATTGCTCTCTTTGAACTTACCTACCCAAGGCTTACTCAGTTCGAATAACAGTCAAATCATCTTGGGGGTCACTGTGATTTTTTGGCCATCTTGGCTATGCTTGTAATTTGCATAGCCAATAAAAAAAGGCTTCTTCCTGTCTTCAATTACACTTCTGGCACCCTGTATCTCGTACCTAAATCCTCTAGCAACTAATACAACAACCCATACACCTTTCGTCGAAACGTCGACTTTAAAGGATCCCCATCGGGCAAGGCATTGATCATATCCAAGGTTAATTTCTTCGCGTCACCGAAATGAAGATCTTTGTATAGAACAGACAAAATAAGCTCTAACGCTTCTTCGATTTGATTCGCTTGTTGCAACTGCACAGCCAGTTTAACTTTTATTGCTAAGTCGTCAGGGTTGTGCACCAGCTGCTGTTGCAAGGCTTTGATTTCTGGTGAATCCGCTGCTTGTTCGGCCAGCTCAATTTTACCCAAAATACTGTTGTATAGAGCGTCTTGGTCAACTAAGCCAATGGTGTCTAACAAAGCTTTAGCTTGTTTTATTTGACCTAACTCTACTTGGCAATCTGCTAGTAACAACCTGATATCAGCTCGTCCTGCATCCATGTCATGAGCTTGTTTAAGTAAAGTATAAGCTTGCTGATAATCGCCGGAGCTGACTAACTCGACCGCTTGTTCATATAAAGCATCTTCTGGTTTGGGCAAGTGTTTTTCAAAAGTAGTTATAATTTCTGCTTCAGTTTGCACACCAGCAAAGCCGTCAATGGGTTGACCTTCTTTTACTAAAATCACTGTAGGGAGGTTTTGCACACCAAATTGTCCAGCGATTTCTTGCTGCTTCTGGCAATCAACCCGCGCGTGGATCAAGTTACCACTGAATTTGGCGGCTACGTTGACTAAAACTGGAGCCAATTGCTGGCTGGGTTCATAACCTTCAGCCCAAAACTCTACCATCACCACTTGTGTTTGCGAGTCTTGTAATATGACTTGCTGGAAATTTTCTGGGGTAATATCAATCACGTTATTCATAAAAGAGTCCGTATACATTTGCTTGATGTGGGGATGGGGTCAAATCATTGAAAATCAAGCTAATTATTAATCTTGACATAAATATAAACTGTCGCCTAGTAGACATTTAATACACATTCGATATGTTAGATTTATTTTTAAAATCAAGCTAAAAGCTCATTGCTATGACCCAAAAAGCGCCCTCTAGATTTAACAGTTTTGCCCAGTTTTATCCTTATTATCTGTCTGAACATCAAAATATGACCTGTCGGCGTTTACATTTTGTTGGCTCTACTTTGATTTTAGCTCTGCTGACATACGCTCTTATGACTGAGCAGTGGATGTTATTATGGTTTGTACCTGTTTTAGGTTATGGCTTCGCTTGGGTAGGGCATTTCTTTTTTGAGCACAATAAACCTGCGACCTTTAAGTATCCTTTTTACAGCTTATTAGGTGATTGGGTCATGTTTAAAGATATGTTACTTGGCAACATAAAACGCTAATCGTTTAGTGTAGGCTATTGATTATCTCATAAATACTGGTTAACCAGTTGAAATAGCCTACTTTTGATAATGTCAACATGGTTTGATTAAAAAAAGTACAAAATTGTTTGTTTACTAGCCTTTCCAAGACAACAAAAAACCCTTAAACTTGCGCCCCTTTTTAGAGTACGGTCGATTTTTGCACAATTAAATGTGAAGGATAATCATTCTATATTATGCAGATTGGTCCATATGCGTTAGAAAACAATTTGATACTGGCTCCTATGGCGGGAGTGACAGACAGGCCATTTAGACAATTATGTAAACGTCTTGGGGCAGGTTTGGTTGTATCAGAGATGCTCTCGTCTAATCCTAGGGTTTGGGATTCGGATAAATCCAGACAAAGGATGGATCATCAGGGTGAAGAGGGTGTGCGGTCAGTGCAAATTGCGGGGGCAGATCCTGAATTAATGGCACAGGCAGCACAGTTTAATGTGGGCAATGGCGCGCAGATTGTTGATATCAACATGGGTTGCCCAGCTAAAAAAGTGAATAAGAAGTTAGCAGGATCGGCATTGTTGCAAGACCCATCCTTGGTTGAAAAGATCATTCAAGCGGTAGTAAAAGCAGTAGATGTACCTGTTACCTTAAAAATACGTACAGGTTGGAATGTTGAAAATCGCAATGGATTATTGATAGCTCAAATTGCACAGGACAACGGCATTCAATCATTAGCGGTGCATGGCCGCACCAAAGCCTGTATGTACAAAGGCGACGCAGAATACGACACCATTAAGGCTATTAAACAAGCTGTGTCGATACCTGTTGTTGCCAACGGTGATATAACAAGCGCGCAAAAAGCTAAGCACGTTTTGGAATACACCGGCGCAGATGCGCTGATGATCGGTCGGGGAGCTCAAGGTCACCCTTGGATATTCCGCGAGATCTTGCACTATCTGCAAACTGGCCAAATACTGGCTGCACCTAACATTGACGAGGTGAGTAGCGTTTTGCTTGAACACGTCGCCAATGTCCATCAGTTTTACGGTGGTATAAAGGGGTGCAGGATTGCCCGCAAGCATGTGGGCTGGTATTTGGCCGAACATGACCAGCAAAAGCTGTTCCGTGCAAAGTTCAACGCTATCGAAGATGCAGGACAGCAAATTGATGCGTTAACTATGTACTTTGATAAATTGGCAGGCGAGTCAGCACTCAACTTTGTGTCTGAGCAAGTTTCACCTGCTGCTTAATATGTCTAACTTAAAGAGCAAGATTGTATATGTTCGAACAAAATGTAACTTCTCCATTTACCACTACGGTAACAACTCCTTCGCAAACTCAGGCTCAAAAGCCTCTTCGCGATTCAGTTAAACAAGCGGTAAACAAGTATCTAAAACAACTTGATAACACCAATATCGAAAATTTATACGAGTTAGTCATGGCCGAAGTTGAAGCGCCAATGTTAGAAGAAATAATGACTTTCACACGTGGCAACCAGACTAAAGCCTCAACTATGTTAGGTATCAACCGTGGCACCTTGCGTAAGAAGCTAAAACAATACGGCATGAACTAAGGGTTTTTGTCTAAAAAAAGAGCACCTTGTGGTGCTCTTTTTGTTTGTGTTTACCATGACCAA